>DASXFK010000032.1:0-4882 GCA_036489635.1 Rhizomicrobium sp.
TGCCAGTGCGCTTGTCCAGCTTCTGCTTGCCGAACCCGGCACGGAATCCGTGGACGCGAATCTGCTGCACGATCCCAAATGGAGCGCGCTGATTGCTCCTTCCATTCTGGCTTCCGAGACCGCGGCCGCCATCACAAAGAAGGTCAGGCGCAAGGAGATAACGCCGGTTTCCGCGCGCGAGGCGTTTCAGGATTTGCGCGCCATGCTGGGCAGCGATGTCTTCGCGCTATTCCCGGCGAACGATTTCATCGAACCGGCCTTCGCGCTTTCGCTGAAGCTGCATCATCCCTTGCACGATTGTCTCTACCTCGCGCTGGCGCAGGGGCGGAACGCGGCGCTTGCCACGCGCGACACCATCCTCGCCCGCAAGGCGCGAGAACTCGGGCTGACGACGGAATTGATCGGCGTTTAGCCCACCAGCGGTTTGTTCTTCAGCAGGTCGAAGAAATGCGCGCTGTGTTCGCCGCCCATGGTGAAGTGCTTGGCGCCGGTGAAGTCGCAGATCGTGGACCAGTTCGCGGCGACATCGTCCGCCGTCGCGCTATGGCCGAGATTGACGCCGCTGCTCTCCACGATCTGCGCGGACGAGAATGCGCCCGCCGCGGCCGAGATCACCACGCCGGTCGGCGCGTTATCGCTGGCGAGGAACACAACCGCCGGCGTCACATATTCCGGCTTCAGCGCCGCGATCATTTCCGGCGGCATCAGGTTCTCGGTCATGCGCGTGCCGGCCACCGGGCAAATGGCGTTGACCTTGATGTTGTCCTTGGCGCCTTCCAGCTTCAGCGTGTTCATGAAGCCGACGAGGCCGAGCTTCGCGGTGCCGTAATTGGTCTGCCCGAAATTACCATAGAGCCCGGTGGACGACGTGGTCACGACGATGCGTCCGTATTGCTGCGTCTTCATGATCTCCCACAAAGCCTTCGCCGGCTTCACGGTGCCCATGACATGCACGGCCATCACGGCGTCGAAATCCTTCAGGTCCATTTTGCTGAAGCTCTTGTCGCGCAGGATGCCGGCGTTGGCGATCAGCACGTCCACGCGGCCCCAGGCGTCCATCGTCTGCTTGACGAGATGGGCCACGCCCGCATCGTCGGTCACGGACGCGCCATTGGCGATGGCCAAGCCGCCCGCATCGGTGATTTCCTTCACCACGGCGACGGCCGCATCGGAATTGCCGCCGGTGCCGTCCACCGCGCCGCCCAGATCGTTGACCACCACCTTGGCGCCGCGCCTGGCGAATTCCAGCGCATGCGCCCGCCCCAACCCACCGCCCGCGCCCGTAACGATGACGACTTTATTGTCATAGCGAATGGTCATGTGAAATCCCTCATCTGTTCAACCGCGCGGAGGTTTGAAGGAAGGCGCGTTAAGGGTCAAGCAGCACCAGGCGCGCTTAAGCAAACCACCGTTTCAGCAGCTTCGCACTGGGCTGTTCCACCCACGCATACAGCGCCCATCCCCACAGGATCGCGAGGGCGAGGATGATCGCGGGTTCGGCCCAGCGCCACACCGGCGCCCAGCTCCACCAGGGATGGCCGAACACAATGTCGTTCGCCTTCGGATACCAATGCCCCTCGGCATAGCGGTCGAGTTGCAGCAGCGGCACCTGTCCCATGTACACGCCGTAGGAAATTTCGCCGAAGAATTGTGGAACGCGCAGCGCAAAGAACGCCGCGAGGAAGCCGCGGTCGAAGGCCAGCGCGTAGATCAGCGCCATTTCGGGCAGCACGGTGTAGATGTCTGCCGCGCGGTGGGATTTGCCGGTGCAATAGAGCGCCCAGCCCAGAATCCCGAGCACGGCAAGCTGGGCGAACGAGAAGACGTAATCGGGCAGCGCGTCGGCGCGGACTTTGCTATCGCGGTAGAGCATCGCCAGCCCGACGCCGACGCCAAACGCCGCCGCGCCGCGATAAATGCCATCGTGGAAGGTGAGATCGAGCCCGCGCCCGGTGGTCGCCAGGTAACCGAGCCCCAGGCAGCCGGCGGCGATCAGCAGCACCGACACATACCAGCGTCCGCTTCCGAGCCATGCCCAGATGGGGAAGAGCAGGCACAGCAGCCACTCCACGCTGACGAACCATGCCGCGCCGTTCCACGACAGATAGCCGAACAGATTCCACGCCTGCACCATGAACAGGTTGGCGACGAACGTCTGCCAGGTGACGATCGGCGGCCACGGCCCGTCATAGATCGAAACGTACCCGCCGCGCTGCGCCGCGAACCGCAGCACGATCACAAGCACCAGCACCACCAGCAGCGTGAACAGTTGCAGCGGATAAAGCCGCGCGAACCGCGCCTTGATGAACGGCACATAGGCGCGCCCGCGCCAGAACTCCGCCACGCGCGCGGCATAGACATACGTCAGCACGAAGCCGGAGAGCGCGAAGAAGAACTCAACCCACAGATAGCCCTTGCTCACCGGCAGATCGAACCATTTCGCGCCGCGATAGCCATGCGCCTCGCACAGATGGAACAGCACCAGAATCAGCGGCGGAATCGCGCGTGCGCCGGATAGCGCTTTGATCTGTCCCGGCCGTTCCACCATCGCCCCTGCCTCGTATCTGCCGCAAATTGTCGGGGTGCTTGGTGTGGGATTCAAGTAGGATCGGGTCATGACGCCGTTAAAAGCGATCTTGCAAGTGCTGGCGGCGCTCGCGTCGCTCAGCGTATTGCCCGCCGTGGCGCAAACGCGGACACAGAGCTATGGCGGGCGCGACATGCTGGTGCATGTGCCGCCGTCGCCGCCGCGCGCGCTGGTCGTCGTTCTGCATGGCGGGCTGGGCAATGCGGAACGCATCGAAGGCCGGATGAACGAGCGCAGCATGAACCTCGATGCGCTGGCCGACAAGGATGGCTTCATCGTCGCCTATCTCAACGGCACGCCGGTCACGCGCATGACGGGCATGCGTGCGTTCGGCTGGAACGCGGGCGCGTGCTGCGGCATGTCCGCGGCCAACAGGATCGACGATGTCGGCTACATCGCGGGCGCGGTGAACGATCTGCTGTCGCGCTTTCATATTCCGCGCGGCCGCGCGTTTGTCATCGGCCATTCCAACGGCGCGATGATGGCGTTGCGCATGATGTGCGAGACGCGAACATTCGCCGCCGCCATATCGATCTCCGGCGCGCTGGAGACGAACGACGACAAATGTCCCGCTGCAAAGGACGCGCGCATTCTGGCGATTCACGGTGCCGAGGACGAGACCGTTCCGGTCGCGGGCGGCGCGGGAAGCGTGGGCGTGGCGGTTTTCAGAGGGCTATGGACCTTCAACTACAATTCCGAGGCCTACACGGCGAAGATCTTCCGCGGTTCGGGCGCGACCTACGATCTCGAGCTCGTGGCGGGCGCGCCGCATGCGCTCGACGACCTCGACGCCGCGCTGCGCAAGCGCGACGGGCTTTCCATCGGCGATGAAACGGTGCGTTTCTTCGGGCTCGCTAATGTCCGATGATCCGCAACGTCACCTCTTTCCAGGCCGGACTGTGATAGAGGAAGGTCACGGTGATCTGGGTTGCCAGCACAAACAGCGTGCCCACAACATAGGCGGGGTGAAGCCTACGCCGCGTGGCGAGATCGTAGGCGCCGATCCCCAGCATCAGGACGTCGTTGGCAAGATCGAGTCCGAGAAAATCGGGCCAGAAACCGCTTCCCAGCACCGCGTGAATATCGCCAGACAGCCAGCGCGCGAAACCCGCGTCGCTGATATAAAGCGTCCCTAGCAGTATCAGCCTTTTGTGCGCGGAGGGATCGCCGCGCAGCACAAAAGCCGCCGCCACCAATATGCCGAACGTACCAACCCCGAAAAGCTGAATAGCCAGAAACGGCGGGTCGCTGTCGGGCGTGCCGAACTGCATGCGCTGCATGATGATCGCCGCTGCCGGCCCCAGCACCAGCATGGCGGCGGCAAGGCACAGCCCTGCGATGCCCAATATCTTGTGAAGGTCGTGCCGGCGGTTGCGGATCAACAGCACCTGCGTCGTCAGCAGAACGAGCCAGCTCACGAACACCGCCGCGTGAACAGGCACGATGAGCGGGAAGGGCGTGGCGTGCGTATTGGCGCGATGGATCATCTCGCCGCCGAAGCCCATCACGATGCCGAGCCAGATCAGCGCGACATAGAGAAGGAAAAAGTCACGGTCCCATTTGTTGTAAGGCGCGAACAGACGCTTCGGCGCGGGCCGCATTGCAATCGCTTCGGATGACATCTCGACAGCCCCCATTCGGCCATCGAATATCTTAATCGCTGCGTCGCCCGCGCGCCCGGTACATTTTTGACCGGACGCCCGTTTTCTTGCCGGCAATCAGTTGCGGCCGCCGTTTGCCTTGATGACCTGGCCGTTGATCCAGCCGCCTTCGGGGCTCACCAGGAAGGAAACGACGCGGGCGATGTCATCGGGCTCGCCCAGACGGCCGAGCGGAATCTCGCTCGCCGCGCGCTTGACGAGTTCTTCGGAGCGGCTGCCCAGGAACATTTCGGTCGCGATGGGGCCGGGCGCGACGGCGTTGACGGTGATGCGGCGCGCGCCCAGTTCTTTCGCCAGCACATGGGTCATCGCTTCCACCGCTGCCTTGGTCGCCGCGTAGATGGCATAGGTGGGAATGTAATTGCCGATGATGCTGGTCGAGAAATTGAGGATGCGGCCGCCGTCGCGCAATCGCTTCGCGCCCTCGCGCATGCCGTTGAAGGTGCCGGTGAGATTGACCGCGATCATGCGCTGGTACTCCGCGTCGCTGACGTCCGCCAGCAGCGTGGTCTTGAGGATGCCCGCGTTGTTCACCAGCACATCAACCGGCCCGAAGGCGGCCTCGGCTTCGTCGAAGAGCGACTTCATTTGCGCTGCGTCCGCGACATCGGCGCGGATCGCTTTTGCGTGTCCG
>DASXFK010000121.1:0-3886 GCA_036489635.1 Rhizomicrobium sp.
CGATCCGCCACTGGTGAACACCGAAAGATCCATGCCGGCGGAGAAGTGCTTGCCCGTGGACGAGATGACGATGACGCGCGCTTTCGCGTTGACGTCGATGTCCTTCACGATTTGCGGCAACTCGCGCCAGAATTCCGGCACCATCGTGTTCATCTCGTCGCCGCGCTTGAGCTGGATATGGGCGATGTGGTTCGCGATTTCGAGGTTGAAGCAGCGATAGGTCATGGGCGTCCTCCAAATTTCGTTCGCCCTGTTTATCACGCTCTTGTCCGCCCCGTCATTCGGGGTTCTACTCCGCGCGGCACTATTCGAAAGGCGGCCCATGCCCATCAATTACGACCAACTCATGCAGGCGAAGTCGGAAGGCGTAACGTCAAGTTATCGCGACCGCGAGACCATGCTCTACGCGCTGGGCATCGGCTTCATGCGCGATCCCTTGAACATGGATGAGCTTCCCTTCGTCTATGAGAACGGCCTCAAGACGGTGCCGACGATGGCGACGGTGATCGGCTGGGGCCAAAGCTCCACGCTGGCGAAATCCGGCATCAACTATCTGATGGTCGTGCACGGCGAGCAGCGCCTGACCATGCACAAGCCGCTGCCGGCGTTCGGCGACGTCGTCTCCGACGAGCGCGTGCTCGGTGTGTTCGACAAAGGCAAGGACAAAGGCGCGGTGATCGTCACCGAGCGCGTAATGAAGGACGCCGCGTCCGGCGACAAGCTCTGCACCTTGAGCGGCACGATATTCGCGCGTGGCGACGGCGGCTTCGGCGGCCCGAAAGAAGGCGCGCCCGAGCCGCATCAATTGCCCACGCGCGCGCCCGATCTGACGCATGCCTGCGACACGCGGTCAGATCAGGCGTTCCTCTATGCGTTATCGGGCGACCGCAATCCGCTGCACCGCGATCCCGCGTTCGCCAAGATGGCCGGCTTCCCGCGCCCCATCCTGCACGGGCTTTGCACCTACGGCACCGCCTGCCGCGCGATCATCTCCACGATCTGCAAATACGATCCCACGAAGATCACGGGTTTCGATGTGCGCTTCTCCGCGCCGGTGTTTCCGGGCGAGACCATCGTCACCGAGATGTGGCAGGACGGGAACATCGTCTCTTTCCGTTGCAAGCTGAAGGAGCGCGACGTGGTCGTCATCAACAACGGCAAATGCACGCTTGCCCAATGACCGTGTGAGTGAAGATCCGATTGGCGAAGCCGAGGACCTGATCGCGACAGGCAGGGCACGCGACGCCGCGACGCTTCTGCAAAATCTGATCGATGCCAATCGGGGTGGATTGCTGGCGCGGCTCACGCTGGCGCGCGCATTGCGCGAGGCGGGCGATCTTTCGGCGGCGCTCGCCACGGCGCGCGAAACCGCGATGCTCAATCCAAACGTCGCGGTGGTGGTGATCGCGCTGGGCGAGGTCTTGCTGGCGTCGGGCCGATTGCCGACTGCCATCGCCGAATTTCAGCGCGCGTTGCGGCTCGATCCGGAAAACACCGATGCGCGCTTTCTGCTCGGCTGCGCCTGGCTGGAAGCGGGCGAGCCGGACAAGGCGCTGGAAGCTTTCGCGCAAATCGAAAATCACGCCGGTCTTGGCGAAAAACTCGCCGAAGCCGAAGCCATGCGAAGCGCACCGCGCTCCAACCCGCGTTATGTGCGTCATCTCTTCGATCAATTTTCGTCCGATTACGACGCGCGGATGATCGGCCAGCTCGGCTATCGCGCGCCGGCCATTTTGCGCGAGCTGGCGGCGCTGGTGCTGCCCGTGCAAAGCCGCTTGCGGATTCTCGATCTGGGTTGCGGCACGGGACTTTCGGGCGCCGCGTTTGCCGATATGGCGGGCGCCATCGACGGCGTCGATCTCAGCCCGGCCATGGTGGCCAAGGCGCGCGAACGCGGCGTTTATCGAACCCTCTTCGTGGGCGACATCGAAACCGCGCTGCACGGACTTGCGGATTGCTACGACCTCGCGCTCGCGGCGGACACCGTGGTCTATCTGGGCGACATCGCGCCGCTGCTGGCGCAGCTCTCGCGCAAGCTTCCGGCGGGAGGCTATTTTCTTTTCACGGTCGAGAAAGCGGACGGGGAGGGATTCGAACTCGGCCCGAAGCGGCGCTGGCGCCATTCCCAATCCTATCTGCGCGCCGCGGCCACGCATGCAGGCTTTGACATATGCGGATTTGTCGATTGCGTGCCGCGCAGCGAGGCGGGCGTTGCCGTCGAAGGCCACGCCGTTGCGCTCTGCCGGCGTGACGGCTCTGCGTAATTGGCCGCTGACAGCGGCAATCGGCGCCCAATAGAATCGCGCGCAACGGAATCGGGGCGCGCGCCATGACCATCACCATCGGAATCCTCGTGTTCGACGGTGCCGAGGAACTCGATTTCGTCGGGCCGTGGGAAGTGTTCACCATGACCAACGAATATTTCGCGCGCGAGGGCAAGGATCGTCCGCATGAGGTGTTGCTGGTTGCGCAACACGATGTTGCCTTTCGCTGCGCCAAAGGCATGCGCATTTTGCCGGACGTGACGACGGCCGCCTGCCCGCCGCTCGACGTGCTGTTGATCCCCGGCGGGCAGGGCACGCGCCGCGAGGCGAACAACCAGCCGCTCCTCGCCTGGATCGCGGCCGTCGCCGCGAAATGCCAGTGGATCACAAGCGTGTGTACGGGCGCTTTGCTGCTGACGGCGGCGGGCCCGGCCAAAGGCAAGCGTGTCACCACGCATTGGGGATTCATCGAGCAGCTTCGCGCGCGCGGCGAAGCGGCGGAGGTCGTCAGCCACATTCGTTATGTGCGCGACGGCAATGTCGTCACGGCGGCGGGTGTGTCGGCGGGGATCGACATGGCCTTGTGGCTGATCGGTCAGCTCCACAGCCCACAGGTCGCGCGCGCGGTTCAGCATGGCATGGAATACGATCCGGCGCCGCCATACAGGGCCGAAGCCTGATTGCGGCCCCCGCCCGATCCATGCTTTGATCCCTGCAAATGGGGCATCATTCAAGGAGTCGGAAGGCATGTTCGCCAAAGTAAGCCTGTTTGCCATGGGTTTGGTGGTGTTGTCGGCGATGCCGGCGTTCGCGCAAATGGGTTGCAGCGATCCAATCGCGCCGAGCGCTGTCGATGGCTCGAAAGCCACCGAGGAGCAGATGAAAGACGCCCACAACGACGTGACGACGTTCATAAAGGCGTCCGACGATTACCAGCAATGCCTGGTCGATCAGCTCAACAGCGCCAAGAAAGACGCTGCCAAGCACGCCGGCGACAAGAACGCCAAGCCCTTCGATCCCGCAATCGAAACCGCGGCGAACGCCAAGATCGACGCCAATCAGCGTCTCAAGGAAAAAGTGGGCGCCGAATACAACGCCGCGGTCGCAGGCTACAAGGCCGCGCATCCGGGCAAATAAGCGCCCGTGCCCAAGGGCGAGCGCATCGATTTCGACACGACGCGGCCGCCGTCGCCATTCCTCAAGGAAATCCATGAGGTCTGGCGGCGCGAGCTGCGCCGTTTCATCGAGCGCGAAATCATGCCCCATGTCGAGGAATGGGAGGAAGCGGGCGAAATCCCGCTCTCTCTCTATAAGAAGGCGAGCGAATTCGGGCTGCGCCGCATGGGCTATCCCGAACAATATGGCGGCATCAGCGAAGGCCTCGATCGTTTCCACGGCATCGTGACGAGCGAGGAAATGGCGCGCATTGGTGCAGGCGGCATCGGCGCCAGCCTGATGGTGCACGGTATCGGGTTGCCGCCGATCCTGGCGATGGGCACCGACGAGATGAAGCAGAAGATCGTTCCGCCGGTTCTGGCGGGCGACAAGCACATCAGCCTCGCCATCACGGAGCCATCAGGCGGCAGCGATGTGGCGCAGATCAAGACGCGGGCGCGCCGCGA
>DASXFK010000130.1:0-15009 GCA_036489635.1 Rhizomicrobium sp.
GCCGGGCGCGCAAGGCGCGGACATCGTGGCCGCGGAGGGGCAATCGCTCGGCGTCGGACTAAACTTCGGCGGACCGTATGTCGGATTGTTTGCGACGCGGGAGAAGTTCCTCCGCAACATGCCGGGACGTTTGTGCGGCGAAACCGCCGATGCCGCCGGCAAGCGCGGTTATGTGCTGACACTCTCCACGCGCGAGCAGCATATCCGCCGCGAGAAGGCGACGAGCAATATCTGTACGAACAGTGGGCTGTGTTGTCTGGCTTTCACGATTCATCTGTCGCTTCTCGGCGAGGAAGGTTTCTCGCGGCTGGCACGCGCCAATCACGCGCGGGCCTGCGCGCTGGCGGATCGCCTGTCGGATATCAAGGGCGTCTCGCTCGTCACCGAAAGTTTCTTCAACGAATTCACCTTGAAGTTACCCAGACCGGCGGCGAGCCTTGTCGATGACTTGGCGGAGAAGGGCATAATCGCCGGCGTACCCGCATCGCGTCTCATGCCGCACAACAAGGAGGCGCGCGATCTGTTGATCGTCGCCGCCACCGAAACCAACACCGATGAAGATTGCGACGCCTTCGCCCGCGCGCTGGCGGAGGTGGTGTGATGACCATGAACAACCAGGGTCGCCCTTCCTCAGCGGGTTCTGTCAACGAAAACGAAATGCCGACGATCTCCGGCGATCGCGGGTTGCAGCATGAAGTCTCGCTGATCTTCGAACTCGGCCGTTCCGGCATGACCGGCGTGGACATCCCGCAAGTGCAGATCAGCGACACGCGGCTTGGCGGATTGCGGCGCAAGGGGCCGGTGGGATTGCCGGGGCTCTCCGAACCCGAGGTGATCCGCCATTATGTGCGGCTGTCGCAGCTCAATTATTCCATCGACGCGGGGCTTTATCCGCTCGGTTCCTGCACGATGAAGCACAATCCGCGGCTGAACGAGAAGATGGCGCGGCTTCCGGGCTTCGCGGATGTGCATCCGCTCGCGCCGCAACAGACGGTGCAGGGCGCTTACGAGGCGATCAGCGAATTGATGCGCTGGCTCACCACACTCACCGGCATGCCCGCCGTCGCGATGTCGCCCAAGGCGGGTGCGCATGGCGAGCTGTGTGGCCTGCTCACGATCCGCGCGGCGCTGGAAGCGCGCGGCGAGAAGCGGCACAAGGTTCTGGTGCCATCGTCCGCGCATGGCACGAATCCCGCGACGGCAGCGGTGGCCGGGTTCGAGGTGCAGGAAATTCCCGCCACCGATGACGGCCATGTCGATGCCGACGCGCTGGAAGCAGCACTCGGCCCCGATGTGGCGGCGATCATGCTGACCAATCCCAATACCTGCGGCTTGTTCGAGCCGCGCATCAAGGAAATGGCCGACGCGGTTCACAAAGCGGGCGCGTATTTCTATTGCGACGGCGCGAACTTCAACGCTATCGCGGGGCGTGTGCGGCCCGGCGATCTTGGCGTCGATGCGATGCATATCAATCTGCACAAGACGTTCTCCACACCGCATGGCGGCGGAGGGCCGGGTTCCGGGCCGGTGGTGCTATCCGAGCGGCTCGCGCCGTTCGCGCCGTTGCCATTGCTGGTGCATGACGGCAATGAATTCCGCATGATCGAGCATGCCGATGAGGCCGCTGGCGGCGCCAAACCGTTCGGCCGCATGTGTGCGTTCCACGGCCAGATGGGCATGTTCTCCCGCGCGCTGACTTACATGATGAGCCACGGCGCCGATGGCATCCGCCAGGCGAGCGAGGACGCGGTGCTGTCCGCGAATTACATTCTCGCGTCGCTCAAGGATGTGATGAGCGCGCCGTTTGGCGAGGGGCCGTGCATGCATGAGGCGTTGTTCGACGACAGCTTCCTCGAAGGAACGGGAGTCACCACGCTGGACTTCGCCAAGGCGATGATCGACGAGGGCTATCATCCGATGACGATGTATTTCCCGCTCGTCGTCCACGGCGCGATGCTGATCGAGCCGACGGAATCTGAGTCCAAAGAGTCGCTCGACCGTTTCATCCATGTGCTGCGCACGATGGCGCTGGAGGCCAAGGCCGGTCAGACCGTAC
Source organism: Rhizomicrobium sp. (assembly GCA_036489635.1). Lineage (GTDB taxonomy): Bacteria > Pseudomonadota > Alphaproteobacteria > Micropepsales > Micropepsaceae > Rhizomicrobium. The sequence continues at coordinate 2,057 of DASXFK010000130.1, forward strand.
GCTTCGAAGGCGCGCCCCGTCTGGCGCCTCGCCGCCGCCTGGACGAGACAGCCGCCGCCCGCAAACCCGTGCTACGCTGGAAGCCGAAGGATTTGCCGCAAGCCGCGGAATAGGGACTTCCATGAAGCGTTTGCCGCTTGCGATCGTTGCGGTCGCAGTCCTGTTTTCGTGCCCGGCGCTCGCTGCCGTTTCCATCGCAGCAAACCAGAAGGCCGCCATTTGCGGCAAGCGGACGATTTGCGCGGTGCTCGCGATCCATCACGCGGTGGCCAACACGCCGATGGTGCACGGCATTGCGGTGTTCGTCCCCGATGCTGTCGTCATGGACGGCAAGTGCGCCATCCGCAACGCGCGTCTCGACATCCAGTAGCCCCAAAAGAGAACCCCGGCACTACTCGCGCCGGGGCCAAGTCAGGAGGGTTCGGAGGCTACTGATGGCCGGGTCGCGCTGACGCTGCCCCGCCATGACGTGATTCAACTGCAGGTTTTGACGTGCAGGCCGGCTGGCGCTTTCGTGTCCGCATCGCCGCATGCGCGATCAAGCTGGCCCTGGGTAAGGCCTTTGGCGTGCGTGAGGTCAGTTCCCTTGAAAGAGGTGATTGCCAGCTTGGCGCCCGTGAAATCGGCGCCGTCGAGCTTGGCGTGGGCGAGGTTCGCGCCGGAAAGATCGGTGCCGCGGAAGGTGGCATTGGTGAAGTCCGCATAAGACATGCACATCAGAACGGCCTTTGCATCGTCGAAGTCGGCGCCTTCAAGATCCTTGTGCTTGACGCAGGTGTTCGAGAGGTCGGCGCCCTTCAGATTGCATCCCTTGCAGTCCACGATCCCGCCGTGAATGCGCGCCACAGCAGCGGCGTCGTAAACAGGAGCGGCGTGGGCGGCCGTGACACTGAGGACGAAGGCAATGATGGCAAACATCGGGTGTTCCATTTCGATACGCGCACAACAGCCGTCGCAATCCGCATGCCGAAGCCGGCGGCGCGGGATTTTGCACCCTTTTGCGCAGGCCGCGTGATCTGGCTTCCCCAAATTCGCATTTGCCGTCTCTTTCCGGGCGCGCCCGGTCAGACCGCGCGGCCATGATTGGCTTCGGATTGCTGCAGCAGGGTCGTTAAAGCGCGGACTTCTTCGGTGAGGCGCAGGATCTCCTGCTCGCGGATATGGTCCAGCTTCTGATGCAGCAGCTCGATTTCGAGTTCTGCCTTGATATTGATGTCGTAATCGTTCTTCGCGGCCATCCGGTCAATGTCCGACTGCCGGTTTTGACTCATCATGATGAAAGGCGCGGCGTATGCGGCCTGAAACGACAGCGCAAGGTTGAGAAGGATGAAAGGGTAAGGATCCCAGTTTCTCACATAGGCCGTGAGGTTCAGAACGATCCAGATCAACAGGATTCCCGACTGGATGATAATGAAGGGCCATGAGCCCATCATCGACGCGACGCCATCCGCGATACGCTGTCCGAAGGTGAGGTTTTGATCGGCTGCTGTTGCTCCGGTGTGCGCCTCGCGCCGGCGGCGGTGGGCGCCGCGCAACTCCTGCAACAGGCGGTGTTCGGCGTCTTCAAGACCGTGTTTGACGCTGCTGAACCCGCTCATGCGCACTCCACCCGCGATTCCTTCACGGGCAGATTAGGCGAAATCGCAGAAGCTGTCAGACGCAGCGGGCCCGCAGGTGAACGATTTCTTCCGCTACGACGCGGCCGGACTGCTCGGCAAAAATCAGCGCCACTTCCTCGAACTCCGCTTCGTGGCAGTCCGCGTCCTCGAGCACGACCGAGTAGACCTCGATCAGGTGCCCGTCGCGATCGAACACCTCGACAGCGCGCTCGGTAAGCGTCGTGGCGCGCGGCGCATCCTTGGGCACGAGCGCCAGCTTGGGCTTGGGGCGTTGCTTCAACGCCTTTGCTGGCTTCTTGGGCGCAATGTGGTCGCCAACCAGCGGCCGTATGTGCAGGGCTCTGCTCATGATCACTCTCCTACGCGCACACTAAACCGATTCGTTCCCTTTTTGGACATCTCACGAACATCCGCTGGTGGAACCGCAGGTGTTGCACTTCATGCAGGTGCCGTTGCGGACCAGCGTGAAGTTCCCGCAGCCGCCGCAGGCGTCGCCTTCGTAGCCCTTCATGCGGGCCTCGGCGGCGCGCTTGGCTGCGATCTGGCGCGCGTCGCCTGCCTTGGCCTGCGCCTGCTGGGTGCGCGAGGCGAAGTGCGTGCCAAGCGCCACCGTGAGATCGCCGATCGGGTTGCCGCTGGCAGAGAGTTCCGCCTCAACGCTGGCGCGGATTTCCGAAAGATCGACCGAGCCGATTTCCTCGGCGAGGAAGGCTTCAGCTTCGGGGTCCTCGTGATGGTCATGGTCGTGACGATGCTCATGCTCCGGGACAGCGAGCATTTTCGGGGCAGCGCCACCGCGCAAAACCGAGATCGTCTTGATCTGCCCGCGCGCGAATCCGGTGGAGGCGTAGCGCGCGATCGGCACTTCCTTCGGCACCCCGCCGTCGCCTACGCCCGAACCGATGTCTTCATCCGCCGGCGGATGCACATGCGCCAGATCGTTGCGGCCGAGGTAACTCACCGCGAGCTCGCGGAAGATGTAGTCCAGGATCGAGGTGGCGTTCTTGATGGAGTCGTTGCCTTGCACCATGCCGGCGGGCTCAAATCGCGTGAAGGTGAACGCGTCCACGAACTCCTCCAGCGGCACGCCATATTGCAGGCCCATTGAGATCGCGATGGCGAATGCATCCATCAGGCTGCGGAACGCGGCGCCGTCCTTGTGCATGTCGATGAAGATTTCGCCGATGCGGCCGTCTTCATATTCGCCGGTGCGCAGATAGACCTTGTGGCCGCCGACGATGGCTTTCTGCGTGTAGCCCTTGCGGCGCTGCGGCAGTTTCTCGCGCTCGCGGCTGACGCGTTCGATCAGGCGTTCCACGATGCGTTCTGTGACCGTCGTGGTGCGCGTGACTTGCGGCGCGGCGGCGAATTCTTCCGCTTCGTCTTCCTCGTCGTCGAACTGCAGAACCTGCGAAGCCAGCGGTTGCGACAACTTGGAGCCGTCGCGATAGAGCGCGTTCGCTTTCAACGCCAGCTTCCACGACATCATGTAGCTTTCGCCGCACTCCTTCACGGTGGCGTTGTTCGGCATGTTGATGGTCTTGGAGATCGCGCCCGAGATGAAGGGCTGCACCGCCGCCATCATGCGGATGTGACTTTCCACCGATAGCGAACGCTTGCCGATGCGGCCGCACGGATTGGCGCAGTCGAAGACGGGTAGATGCTCGTCCTTCAGGTGCGGCGCGCCTTCCAACGTCATCGCGCCACAGACGTGCAGGTTCGCGGCGTCGATTTCGGCACGGCCGAAGCCCAGTGCTTTGAGCATGTCGAAATCCGGCGCATCCATCGTGGCGGCGTCGAGCTTGAGCACTTGCGTGCAGAAGACCTCGCTCAACGTCCATTTGTTGAACACGAAGCGGATATCGAACGCCTGTTCCAGCGCGGCTTCGATCTTGTTGATCTCGATTTCGCCGAAACCTTTTGCGCGCAAGGCACCGTGGCTGAGCGCGTTGGAGCCTTCCAGCGTGCCGTGCCCGACCGCATAGGCGACGATGTCGTCGATCTGCGACTGGTGGTAGCCCAGCGTGGCGAGCGCTTCGGGCACGCAGCGGTTGATGATCTTGAAGTAACCGCCGCCGGCGAGCTTCTTGAACTTCACCAGCGCGAAATCAGGCTCGACGCCGGTGGTGTCGCAATCCATCACCAGGCCGATGGTACCGGTGGGCGCGATGACGGTGGCTTGGGCATTGCGGAAACCGAACTCTTCACCGAACGAAAGCGCGTCGTCCCATGCGCGGCGCGCAGCAATGGAAAGATCGGCCTGCTTGATCGCGGGATGATCGAGTTCGACCGGCAGGATCGCCAACTTCTCGAAGCCTGTCTTCTCTCCGTGCGCGGCGCGGCGGTGATTGCGCACCACGCGCAGCATGTGATCCTTGTTCGCCGCATATTCCGCGAAGGGCCCAAGCTCGCCCGCCATTTCGGCAGACGTCGCGTAGGACACGCCGGTCATCACGGCGCTGATCGCGCCCGAAATCGCACGGCCTTCGCGGCTGTCGTAGGAAATGCCCGCCGCCATCAGCAATCCGCCGATGTTCGCGAAGCCGAGACCGAGCGTGCGGTAGTCATAAGAGAGCTGCGCGATTTCCTTGGACGGGAATTGCGCCATCATGACAGAGATTTCCAGCACGACGGTCCACAGCCGCACCGCGTGTTCGAACGCGGGCACGTCGAACACCATCTTGCCGTCCACCTCTTTGCGGAACTGCATCAGGTTGAGCGAAGCGAGATTGCAGGCGGTATCGTCCAGGAACATGTATTCCGAGCACGGATTGGACGCACGGATCGGTCCGCCGGCCGGGCAGGTGTGCCAGTCATTGACGGTGGTATGGAACTGGATTCCGGGGTCGGCGCAGGCCCATGCGGCGTAGGAAATCTTCTCCCACAGCTCGCGCGCATTTACGACGCTGGCGGGCTTGCCGTCACGGCGCGACGTCAGCGTCCAATCTGAATCAGCCAGCACTGCGTTGAGGAATTCATCCGTCACGCGCACGGAATTGTTTGAGTTCTGGCCGGAGACCGTGAGATAGGCTTCGGAATCCCAATCGGTGTCGTAAACCTTGAAGTCGATATCCTTGTAGCCCTGCTTGGCGAAGCTGATGACGCGCTCGATATAATTGTCGGGGATCATCGCCTTGCGCGCGGCTTTCACCTCGCGGCGCAGCGCCGGATTCTTCTTGGGATCGAAGCAATCGTCATTGTCGCCTTCGCAATTCACGCAGGCTTTCAGGACGAGCTTGAGATGCGTTTCGGCGAGCTTGGAGCCGGCAACCATCGCGGCGACCTTCTGCTCCTCGATCACTTTCCACTCGATGAACTGCTCGATATCGGGATGATCGACGTCAACGATCACCATTTTCGCCGCGCGGCGCGTGGTGCCGCCCGACTTGATCGCACCTGCCGCGCGGTCGCCGATCTTGAGGAAGCTCATCAGGCCCGAAGATTTGCCGCCGCCCGACAGCTTCTCGTTTTCGCCGCGCAGCGACGAAAAATTCGTGCCGGTGCCGGAGCCATATTTGAACAGGCGCGCCTCGCGCGTCCACAGATCCATGATCCCGCCTTCGTTGACGAGATCGTCCTTGATGCCCTGGATGAAACAGGCATGCGGCTGCGGGTGCTCATAGGACGACGCGGATTTCGTCAACCTCCCCGACGCATGATCGACGTAGTAGTGACCCTGGCTCGGGCCATCGATGCCGTACGCCCAATGAAGACCCGTGTTGAACCATTGCGGGCTGTTGGGCGCCGCTTTTTGAGACGCCAGCATGTGGCACATCTCGTCATAGAACGCGCGCGCATCGGCTTCGTCGTCGAAGTAGTGGCCTTTCCAGCCCCAATAAGTCCACGTGCCGGCCATGCGGTTGAAGACCTGCTTGGCGGAGTTCTCGCCGACGCGGTCGTCGCCATCGGCCTCGCTGCGCCACAGCCATTCGGGCACGTCTTTCTCGGGAACGGCGCGTAGCTGCGCGGGCACACCCGCCTTGCGGAAATATTTCTGCGCCAGCACGTCGGACGCAACCTGGCTCCAGCCGGCGGGAACTTCGATATCGAGCTGGCTGAACACCACCGATCCGTCGGGGTTTCGGATCTCGCTGGCGGTGTTGCGGAATTCGATGCCTTCGTAAGCGGATTGGCCTTCAACGGTGAACTGACGCCGGATACGCATGTGTTTAGCCCCCAGATCCTTCCTGTTTGTTCGTCTCACCGCATCGCTTCAGAGACGGTTCTTCGGTCGCCGGGGGCGCTTTCGCGCACTGGCTGCCCCGGACGGCCGGAAGTGGTTCGTCCTAGATTTTGTGTCGCGGTGAGCGACAGGGGCTAAGTATGGCCATGGGTGAAAGAGGGGCGCAAGCCAAAAGTGGTAAACGGAATCTTACCCACTACATGTTGGGGCTCCTCGCATGTGCGAAAATCGGCTTCACCATGCGGCAGTCAAGCGGTTAAGGGCGCCCTGAAAAATATTTTTCGCGCGAATGGCTCCACAGGGGCTGTGGATAGCCCTGCAACCAATTGATGTGCCTGCGTCCCCGCGTTGCGTGGCGCGCCAGGCGCAAGACTCATATATTGGAGGTCGCGAATCCGAATTCGGACGGCTGATGTCTCTCTTGCGCGCGATTTTCATCTGGTGGCGAGGCGCCACGCTGGGCACCCTGTTTACGACCTGGTTCTCCGGCGAGGCCGTTGGCACCGACCAGTTCGGCAACCGCTATTACCAGAACAGGCGCGGCCGGCGCTGGGTGATCTACAACGGTACCGTCGAGGCCAGCCGCGTGCCGCCGGAATGGCATGGCTGGTTGCATCACACTTTCAAGGAACCGCCTACGATAGCGCCGCTTTCAACACGGCCGTGGGAGCGGCCGCATCAGGTGAACATGTCCGGCACAGACGACGCGTATCGTCCGCCGGGGAGTCTTGCGAAGAGCGGCGTGCGTCCGCCCGCGACAGGGGACTATCAGCCGTGGAAGCCCGAGTAATGCAGAATAACACGGTGGAAACGCTCATCGGCGCCATTGTCGTGGCGGTCGCGGCGGTGTTCTTATTCTTTGCCTATTCGACGACGGGCGCCGGCAGCGTCTCGGGCTACACAATCCTGGCGCGCTTCTCCAGCGCCGACGGGATCTCCAGCGGTACGGATGTGCGTCTGCACGGAATCAAGATCGGCACGGTTTCCGAACTCACTCTCGATCCCAAAACCTATATGGCGATTGCCCATCTCTCGATCCGCAACGATGTGCAGGTGCCGGACGATTCTGCGGCGAAGATCACATCGTCGGGGCTGCTTGGCAGTTCTTATGTGGCGATTCAGCCCGGCGGCAGCGAGAAGAACGTGAAAGCGGGCGGCGAACTCACAAACACGCAAGGTTCCGTCGATCTGATGGGTCTGATTGGGCGGGCCGTCATGGGCGGCGGGACAGCCGGCAAATGATCCGCGCCGCGCTCATTGCCGGCGTAATTTCGCTGGCTGTCACGGTTGCGCTGGCGCAGCCGGCGGATTCTACTCAGCCGGCGACGCATGAGGCCGCGACCGCCGCTGCGCCGGCACACGAAACCCCGCCGCGAAAATCGAGCGCGGCCGATTCCGCCACCAAAGCGGGCAGGGCGGCAACGCGCGAGTCGCCGCCAATGCCTGTGCTGTCGACTTATGTGCCGCAAACTCCGCCGGGCGAGCCCAAGGTGGCCGACGCCGTTCCGGGCAAGGACGGGATCAAGCGGCTTCTGGTGTTGCGCGGTCTCGACAAGATCACCGGGCGGCCGACGAACATCTACGCCCCGGTGGGCGTGCCGGTGAAATTCGCAACGCTCGTGATCACCGCGCGCTATTGCTATTCGACGCCGCCGTCCGAGCCACCGGAGACGACTGCGTTCCTGCAGATCACCGACAACCGGCCGGACAAAAGCGCGCGCCAGGTGTTCTCCGGATGGATGCTGGCATCCAGCCCGTCACTCAACGCGCTGCAGCATCCGCTCTATGACGTCTGGGTGATCAGCTGCATGACGAACCAGCCCGGCCAACAAGCGCCGGTGGTGGCGTCCACGGCAGCCGTCAAGACCGTGTCGCCGGATGCGGGTTCCAAGGAAGCGATGCCCCAATTGCCGGAAGGGTCCGGCCAGTAGAACTGGGCGGTGGTCTCCAGCGCGAGCTGAAGCATCCGCAGATAATCGCGGCGCGGAACTTCGATCGCACCGAAGCGCGCCAGATGACTGGTGATGAATTGCGCGTCGAGCAGGGCAAAGCGGCCGCGTTTCAGCCGCGCCATCAGATGCACCAGCGCCACCTTGCTCGCATCGCGCTCGCGGCTGAACATGCTCTCGCCGAAAAACGCGCCGCCCAGACGCACGCCGTAAAGGCCGCCGACGAGCTTGCCATCTCGCCAGCATTCGACCGAATGGGCATGACCCGCGGCGTGCAGATCGCAATAAAGGCGCAGGATTTCGTTGTTGATCCAGCTTTCCGTGCGATCCGGCGCGGGCGCTGCGCAGGCCAGCATGACATCGCGGAACGCCGTATCGGTCTTCACCGTGAAACGATCGCTGCGGACCGTGCGCGCGAGCCGGTGGGCGACATGAAAACCATCTAGTGGAATGATGCCGCGGCTTTCCGGCGACACCCAGAACAGGTCGAGGTCGCTGCGGCGCTCCGCCATGGGAAACACCCCCGCTGCATAGGCGCGCAGAAGCGTGTCGGTCGTGATGCGTGGCGCGTGCATTGTATGGAGCCCGTGTTCCGCGTCATTCTACTCCAATGCGCGGAGCGATTGAATTGGCTGAAGATAACGATCTGAGATTTTCGCGAGTGCTTACGAACGGCATCCTGCTCCATGTTGCTGAAGCCGGACCCGCAGACGGCCCGCTGGTCATCCTGTTGCACGGTTTTCCGGAGTTCTGGTTCTGCTGGCGGTCCCAGATCGGACCGCTTGCGGCGCAGGGCTTTCATGTCGTGGCACCGGATCAACGCGGCTACAATCTGAGCGACAAGCCGCGCGGCGTGGCGGCTTACGATCTCGACAAACTGGCAAAGGACGTTCTCGGCTTGGCCGATCATTTTGGCGCGCGCAAATTCCTGCTCGCGGGGCACGATTGGGGCGCCATCGTCGGCTGGTGGCTGGCGCAGAACCATCCCGACAGGATCGAAAAATTCGTGGCGATAAGCGCCGGCCATCCGGCGGTGTGGCGCGAGCGCATGCAAAGCGATCCCGAGCAGCGCCGCAAGAGCACCTATGTGCGCCTGTTCCGCATTCCGTGGTTTCCGGAATACGTCATCCGCCGGAAGAACTTCGATGCGATCGTCGGTGCGGTGACGGCGACCGCGCGCCCCGGCACTGTCGGCGCTGGCGAACTCGTGCGCTATCGCCAGGCCTGGTCGCAGAAAGGCGCGATCACGGGCGGGCTAAATTGGTATCGCGCAATCCTCAGGCGGCGTTTTCCGAACCGCGAGCACATTCGAATCACGGTGCCTGTTCGCATGATCTGGGGCGATCTCGACGTCTATGGCGACGCAAAGCTGGCCGAGGAAAGTGTCGCACTCTGCGGCGCGGGCGAACTGATCCGGCTGGAAAACGTCACGCATTGGGCGCTGCAGGACGCACCCGAGCGGGTGAACGCCATTCTGACAGCGTTCTTCGCACGCTGAGGAAGCGCGCAGCCGATTGGTCGCCTTGGCCTTCGCTGGCTAGCCTCGGTGCGCGAATTCGGCTTCAATCTGCCGACTCCCTCGCAGCAACGACGGCATCATGAACTGGTTCAGGTTCGGCAGGGCGCAGACCGCCATTTATGCGCTCGCGACGTTTGCATTGGTTGCGACTGCCGCGTGGCGCGCGGAGTCGCTCTATGGCGAGCGCGGCCGTCTCATCAAAATCTCTCGGGTACAAGCTGCCACGCTGGCGCTGGGCACGGCAACCTATGTGGATCGCACCATAGACGTTGCCGAACTTCTCTCCGATGACGTGCGCCAGCACATCGCACAGCGCGGAGGATTGCGGTCGATCACGCTGCCGGATTTGCGCAGCTACATCGCCGGCAAGGTGAACGAAACAACGATGCGCGACTATCTGACGATCGTGGACAATTCGGGCAATCCGCTCGTTCTCTCCGACCGTGTCACGCCGCCCAACATCAATCTCTCAGATCGCGACTGGTTCAAGGCGATTCAACGCGGCGCGGAAAACTACATCGGTCCGGCAGTCGTGAGCCGGCTAGGGCGAAATATCGTCTATACCTACACCAAGAAGCTCGATCCCATTGGGGGCGAGCCCGATGGCGTGGTCGATGTCGCGATCCGCTCGCAAGCGGTGAAGAAACCGAGCGACAGACTTACCGGCGAACCGCAAACGCAAGTGTGGACAACCGACGGGCGCATGATCCTGGCCAGCTTCATGACGTTCGATCCTCACGGAAACGCCGCGCTTCCGCGCGCGCCGTTCGCCAAGGCCCCGGCACAAGGCGCCGGATTCCTGAAATCGCCGGGCGGCGATCTGATCGTCGCCTATCAGCGCACTGGCGGCTTGATTGCGACCGTCACGTTCAGCCGCCGCGAGATTCTGGCCCCATGGCAGAGGCGCGTATGGCTGAGCGTGGCATTGCTCATCCTGCTTACCGCCATCACGGCGTTGCTGGTGTGGTTTGCCGCCTCGCTGGTGGCGCGGGACGTGAAGGCGCGGGGCGAAATGGAGAAATCCGCTGGCGCACTCGCAATGGCTGTCGCGCAGCGCGATACGCTGCTCAAGGAGATCCACCATCGGGTGAAGAACAACCTGCAGGTGACGAGCAGCCTGATCGACATGCAGGCCCGTCAGTTCGAAGACGAAGCCGTGCGTGTCGCCTTCAAGCGGATGCAGCAGCGGCTCCATGCCATCGGCATGGTCCATGATGTGCTCTACGGCGAACAGGGCGTCTCGATCATCGACATGCGCGACTATCTGACAAGGTTGTGCCAGGAGGTAGCCCGCGCCAACGGCACCAGCGAGCGCAAGATCGATATGGCTCTGGACATCGCTCCCATCGTGCTGGCTGCGGAGCAGGCGACGTCTTTGGGACTGTGCGCATCCGAAGTTCTGGTGAACGCTTTCAAGCATGCCTTCCCGGAAACGGGCGGTGGAGAAATCGCCGTGCGCCTATACGAGATCGCCGGGCAGGTCGAACTCATCATCCATGACAATGGCTTCGGCATCGCGCCGCCAGAAGGCGGAAAATCGCTCGGCATGCGCCTGATACGCGCCTTCGCATCGCAACTTGGTGGCAGCTTCGCGTTTGAAAGCGATGGGGGCACCACATTCCGGTTGAATTTCACGCGCGCGAGGGCCGGGCAGTAATTCCGACTCTTCACAGCGCCGTGGTGTCTGATAAACGGATTTCGGCAGGGGTACATGACGGACGAAAATAGACCAGCTTCGGGAATCCGGCGCTTTTTCCACAAGCGCGTCACTGACATCGTCATTGCCGTGGCGGCGCTGTTCGTATCGGCGATTTCGCTGTGGGTGGGCGTGCGCACCGAGAATGCCAATGAGCAGCTCGTGGCCGCGAGCACATGGCCGTTCCTGCAAGTGCAGATCAGCAACGCCACGCCAGATGAGAAGCTCGACCTTCGGTTTCAGGTCGTGAACACCGGCGTCGGCCCCGCGAAAATCGAGAGCTTCGAGGTATTCTGGAAAGGAAAGCCCTACCGGTCGGCGGCCGAGCTTCTCAAGCAGTGTTGCGGCTTCAAGGAATACAAAGCCACTTCACCGGAAGCAAAGAACCACACGCGGTTGATGACCGGTTCGGTGCAAGGAATTGTGCTGCGCGCAGGCGAGGCGGAGACCTTCATTCACTACCCACTGGGCACCGACAACGTCGCAATCTGGAACAGCCTCGACAAGGCGCGCGATCAGATGACCTATCGCGTCTGCTATTGCTCGGTGCTGGATGAATGCTGGCGAAGCGAGCTTCAGTCCGAACTTTATATTCGCGGGCAACTCCATCCGCAAAGGGTGACGAAATGTCCCGCGCCCGCGGTGGCCTACACGTTATAGCTCAGTGCTTGTTGGTCTCGAGCCAGCGCTCCAGCCAGTGGATGTCGTAGTCGCCGTTCAGGATATCGCGATCGCGCACGAGTTTCTGGAACAGCGGTATGGTGGTCTCGATCCCGCCGACGACGAGTTCATCCAGCGAACGGCGCAGGCGCATCAGGCATTCGTTGCGGTTCTTGCCGTGCACGATGAGCTTGCCGATCAGGCTGTCGTAATAGGGCGGGATGCGGTAGCCGGAATAGATCGCCGAATCGAAACGTACGCCCAGACCACCTGGCGCATGGAATTGCGTGATGGTGCCGGGTGAGGGCGTGAAGGTGAACGGATTCTCCGCATTGATGCGGCATTCGATGGCGTGACCCGAAAATGTCACATCTTCCTGCTTCATCTCCAGCGCGCCGCCGGCGGCGATACGGATCTGCTCGCGCACGATGTCGATGCCGGTGATGCCTTCGGTCACCGGATGTTCCACCTGCAGGCGCGTGTTCATCTCGATGAAATAGAACTCACCGTCCTCGAACAGAAACTCGATCGTGCCGGCGCCGAGATAGCCCAGCTTCTTGAGCGCATTGGTGACAACAGCACCGATTTCATCGCGCTGCGTGGCATTGAGAGCGGGCGAGCCCGCTTCTTCCCAGACTTTCTGATGGCGGCGTTGTAACGAGCAATCACGCTCGCCCAGATGGATGACATGACCAAAGCTGTCGGCCAGGACCTGCAGCTCGATGTGGCGCGGGCGGCCGAGATATTTTTCCATATAGACGGTATCGTTGCCAAACGCCGCTCTGGCTTCCGCGCGGGCCGTCGAAAGTGAAAGCGACAACTCGCCCGCGTTGTTCGCGACCTTCATGCCTTTGCCGCCGCCGCCCGCCGTCGCCTTGATGAGGATGGGGTAACCGATCTTCTCGGCCACGCTGGGAGCATCTTCGTCGCTCACCGCGCCGCCGGAGCCGGGCACGGTCGGGATGCCGACTTCCTTCACGGCCTGAATGGCGGTGATCTTGTCGCCCATCATGCGGATGTGTTCGGGCGATGGCCCAATGAAGGTTATGCCGTGCTCCTGCACGATCTCCGCAAAGCGCGCATTCTCGGACAGGAAGCCGTAGCCGGGATGAATCGCTTCCGCGCCGGTGATCTCGCAGGCCGCGATGATCGCGGGAATGTTGCGATAGCTCTGCGTCCCCGGCGGCGGCCCGATGCACACGCTCTCGTCGGCGAGGCGCACATGCATGGCATCGGCATCGGCGGTGGAATGCACCGCCACGGTGGAGATGCCCATTTCCTTGCAGGCGCGGTTGATGCGAAGCGCGATCTCGCCGCGATTGGCGAT
>DASXFK010000133.1:0-11387 GCA_036489635.1 Rhizomicrobium sp.
ACCCGACCGCGCGGAGATGCTTTCGCGCCTTGGCCTCGCCGCCTGAATTTCATTGGAGAACACGATGGCCGACTTCCCAGAACCGACAACGATCAAGACCAACGGCATCGACATGGCGGTGTACGAAGCCGGGCCGAAAGATGGGCTGCCCGTGGTGCTCTGCCACGGCTTTCCGGAGCTTGCCTATTCCTGGCGCCACCAGCTTCCGGTCCTCGCCGCCGCCGGCTATCGCGTGATCGCGCCGGACCAGCGTGGCTATGGGCGCACGTCGCGGCCCACGCCGGTCGAGGATTACGATATGGCGCATCTCACCGGCGATCTCGCCGGGATGCTGGATGCGCTGGGCATCGCGAAGGCGGTGTTCGTCGGCCACGATTGGGGTGGCCTCGTGGTGTGGCAGATGCCGATCTATCGGCCGGATCGCGTCGCCGGCGTGATCGGCGTCAACACGCCGTTCTTTCCGCATCTGCCGGTCGATCCCATTCTGGCGATGCGCGCCGTGCGCGGCGACGACAATTACGTCGTCTTCTTCCAGAAGCCCGGCGAGGCGGACAAGATTCTCGCCGCCGACGTCGGCAAGACCTTCCGCTTCTTCATGCGCAAGAACCAGGTGACGGCGAAGCAGTTCGAAAACCTGCCGCAGGAGATGAAGAATTTCGCGCTCGTCAAGGCGCTGCAATCCGATGAGAGCACGTGGAACGGCGACCAGCTTCTGACGCCGGATGACATGAAATTCTTCGTCGACACCTATCAGCAGACCGGCTTCACCGGCGGCATCAACTGGTATCGCAACTTGAGCCGCAACTGGGTGCAGGCCGGCACGATGGAGCAGAAGGTTCATGTGCCCGGCCTGATGATCATGGCCGAGGACGATGTGGTGCTGCCGCCGTCGCTGACCGAGAACATGGAACTCCATGTGCCCGATCTGGAGCGCGTGCTGATCAAGAATTGCGGCCACTGGACCCAGCAGGAGCATCCGGAAGAGACCAGCGGCGCCATCATCGACTGGCTGAAGAGAAGGTTTGCCCAATAAAAGCCCTCGCCCCCTTTGAGGGGGAGAGGGTTGGGTGAGGGGGCCTATGCACCAGCGCCATATTTTAGGCAGTGCATACGCGGCATCACCCCCTCACCCTGCCCTCTCCCCCCGAGGGGGAGAGGGTTGTAGAGTTTCGGAATCATGGCCACCGACACGGTCGATACCTTCTCCTATGCCGAAGCGGACGATCCGCGGTTGAAGCGCTTCATCATCCGCATGATCGAGCGGATGACCGGCCAGCCTTATCTCAAGCATCTCTACGAAGGCCGCGAGACTGTGCGCCTGCCCGGCGAAAGCTTCTGGGATCTGGCGATCCGCCTGCTGGAGCTGAAGGTCGTCGTCAACGAAGAGGCCCTCGCGAAAGTGCCGCGCACCGGCGCCGTCGTGTTCGTCGCCAACCATCCTTTCGGCGTGCTGGACGGGGTGATCGCATGCCATCTGGTGACGCGGGCGCGCAGCGACTTCCGCATCCTCACCAACGCCGTGCTCAATCGCGCGGACGAGGTGAAGGAATATCTGTTGCCGGTGGATTTCTCCGAAACGCCGCAGGCGCTGGAGACCAACCTCAAATCGCGCGCCACGGCCAAGCATCATCTGATGAAGGGCGGAAGCCTCATCGTGTTTCCGGCCGGCGGCGTCTCCACCACGCCCAGCGTCTGGCACAAGCGCGCCATCGATGCGGAATGGAAAAATCTGACCGCTCGGCTGATCGGCCAGGCGAAGGCGCCCGTGGTGCCGCTCTTCTTCGCCGGACAGAACAGCCGCCTGTTCCAGTTCGCCAGCCATCTGTCCATGACACTGCGCTTGTCGCTGCTGTTCAAGGAAGTGCACGATCGCATCGGCGGCGAAGTGCATGTGCGCGTTGGCGCCGTCATCCCCTATGACAAGGTTGCAGCCATCGGAGACCGGCAGGAATTCATGAATTACTTGCGCGAACGTACCTATGAGCTGGGCAAAGGCATCGATCTGCCCAAGAAGAAGGGCGAGAAGCGCCCGCGGTCCGCGCCAAAGCCATGACCAGCAAGCCTCGCGTCGGCCTTTTCGTCACCTGCCTCGTCGATCTTGTGCGCCCGCAAGTCGGCTTCGCCGCCGTCAATCTGCTGCAGGATTCCGGCTGCGAGGTGATCGTGCCCGCCACGCAGACCTGCTGCGGGCAACCGGCATGGAATTCCGGCGCGGACCGCGATGCGCAAGCCATTGCGCGCGCCGTCGTCGATGCCTTCGAGGACTTCGACTACGTCGTGGCCCCGTCCGGATCGTGCGCCGGCACCCTCAGCAAGCATTATCCCGAAATTCTCGCGAACGACGCGGCTTATGCGGCCCGCGCCCGCGCCTTGGCGGGCAAGACGCATGAGCTGATTTCGTTT
This sequence comes from Rhizomicrobium sp., assembly GCA_036489635.1. Classification (GTDB taxonomy): domain Bacteria; phylum Pseudomonadota; class Alphaproteobacteria; order Micropepsales; family Micropepsaceae; genus Rhizomicrobium. Next base: position 2,404 of record DASXFK010000133.1, read on the forward strand.
CTGGTAAACGTCCGCAAAGTCGAACGCGTCGTGGCCACATGCCGCACCAAGGCCTGTTATCACGATAGCTGTTCTTCCCTGCGAGAGATGAACGTGCAGCGTGAACCGCGCGAACTGCTCCGCGGCGTCGAGGGTCTGTTGCTGTGCGAGCTGTCCGATCCGCAAGTGTGCTGCGGCTTCGGCGGCTTGTTCGCGGTCAAATACCCCGCCATCTCCGAGCGCATGGCCGACGACAAGATCAAGGACGTGCTGTCCACCGGCGCCGATCTTCTGCTCGGTGCCGATCTGGGCTGCCTGCTGCATCTGGCCGGACGCATGGAGCGGCAGGGCCACGCCATCGCCGTGCGCCACGTCGCCGAAGTGCTTGCGGACATGGACGACGCGCCGGCACTGGGCAAGCCATGACGCAGAACCCGCGCGATTTTCCGCAAGCCGCTGAGGCCGCGCTGCACGACGCGCGGCTCAAGAAAGCGCTCGGCCGCATCAAGGTGCATTTCGCGCAAGGCCGCGCCGAGGCCGTCGCGCGCTACGGCGATTGGGAAGCGTTGCGCGAACAGGGCCGCGCCATCCGCGACCATGCCATCACGCATCTGGACACGCTGCTGGAGCAGTTCGAGGACGCCGTCACAGCGCGCGGCGGCCATGTGCATTGGGCGGCCGACGCGGAGGAAGCGCGCCGGATTCTTCTCGCCATCCTGCATCAGGCCGGCGCAAAAACCGTGACCAAAGGCAAGTCCATGGTGAGCGAGGAGATCGCGCTCAACCCTTTCCTGGAACAGAACGGCATCGTGCCGGTGGAGACCGATCTGGGCGAATACATTGTCCAGCTCCGCAAGGAACCGCCCAGCCATATCATCGCGCCCGCGTTCCACCTCAACAAGGAAGACGTCGCCGAGACGTTTCGCGCCGCCCACACCACGCTCGATGCGGCGCGCGCGCTCGATGAGCGCACCGCGCTCGTTGCCGAGGCGCGCACGGTGCTGCGGGCGCAATTCGAGGCCGCCGACGCCGGCATCACCGGCGCGAACTTCCTGACCGCCGCGGAAGGCAGCGCCGTCATCGTGACCAATGAAGGCAATGGCGATCTCACGCGGTTGCTGCCGAAGACCCATATCGTTCTGACCGGCGTGGAAAAAGTCGTCGCCGATCTGGACGACGCGGCGGTCCTGCTGCGCCTGCTGACGCGCTCCGCCACCGGGCAGGATATTTCCAGCTATGTCTCGATCGTGACCGGTCCCTCGCGCGACGGCGACGGTCCGCAGAATTTCCACGTCGTGCTGCTCGACAACGGGCGCACCGAAATGATCGACACCGAGGCTCAAGACGTGTTGCGCTGCATCCGCTGCGCCGCCTGCATCAACCATTGCCCGATCTACGGTGCGATCGGCGGCCATGCTTATGGCGCGGTCTATCCCGGCCCCATCGGCGCGGCGCTCAATCCTGGATTGCTGGGCGTGGCGCAAGCCGCCCACCATGCCAACGCCTCCACCTTCTGCGGGCGCTGCGCGGAAGTCTGCCCGGTGAAAATTCCGCTGCCGAAAATCATGCGCCATTGGCGGGCGCGCGAATATGCCGGCGGCCTTGCACCCAAAGCCAATGTGTTCGGATTGAATTTGTGGGCGTTCGCGGCAAAGCGGCCGTGGCTTTATCGCATCGGCGCAGCGCTGATGGCGCGGATGCTGCGGTGGGCAGCGGGACAACGCGGCCACATCCGCCGCCTGCCGTTGCCGCATGGCTGGTTCGCGGTGCGCGACTTTCCCGCGCCGCAGGGAAAGACGTTTCTCGAATTGTGGAAGGCGCGACGATGAGCGGACGCGACGCCATTCTCGCGCGCATCCGCGCCCGGCGGCTGAAAAGCGCGCCGCGGCCATCGCCCTATTCCGTGCCCCAATCGCCTGGCGAGCTGGTCGCGCAATTTGCCGAACGCGCGCGCACCGTGCATGCCGAGGTGCGCCTGCTGCACAGCGTGGACGAGATCGCCACCGCGGTCGCCGACCTGCTGCGCGCGCGAAACCTGCCGGCGATCGTGCACGTTCCCGCGCAGGCACCCGGTCTGGGCGGACTGACAGTGTTGAACACCCCGCCCGGCCCCGACGATACCGCGCTCGCCATCGCGCCGTTCGCCATCGCGGAGACGGGAACGCTGGCCTACCCCGCAGCCGCAGACCGCCCCGCATCGTGGCATTTTCGCGCCGGCTTCGAGATCGCAGTGTTGCGCGCGAACGATATTCTCCCGCATCTGGAGAATGTGCTGGCGCGGCTCAAGGGCGCGTTGCCGCACACCGTCAATCTCGTCAGCGGCCCGTCGCGCACCGGCGATATCGAGCAGACGCTCGAACTCGGCGCGCATGGGCCGAAGGCGCTGGCTATTCTGATCGTGCAGGAATGACGTGCAGGTGCGCGATGCGATCGGTGAGCTTGTCCAGCAGGCGGTCGAGGGCTTTGCGCTCGTCCGGCGTCAGCGCCGCGAGGAACACCTCTTCCAGATGCAGCGCCAGCGGCACGACGTCGTCATAGATCGCTTGACCGCGCGGGGTGAGCGACAGGCGCGTGATACGGCCGTCCGCTTCGTCGCCATCGCGCTTCACGCGCCGCGCTTCGACCAGCGAGGCGACGGCGCGGCTCACTTGCACCTTGTCCATTGCCGTTCGCGTCGCCACATCGCGCGCCGACATGCCGGGGGACTGGCCGAGCACGGCGATCACGCGCCACTCCGGCACCGAAAGCCCGAAACGGTCGGAATAATGCTGCGCGATCGCATCCGAGGCGCGGTTGGAGAGGATCGAAAGCTTGTAGGGCAGGAAACGATCGAGATCGAGCGTCAGATGCTCGAGCGTTTTCACGTCATTCGGCATCGGGCTGGTTCTTCGGCAGCGCCGCGTCGAACGCAGGATGCGAGAGCGCATGCGCTTCGATGCGCGCGATGGTGGGCCAGGTTTCGATTTCGAACTTGACGCGCCGCGCATTGGCGCATTGCGGGATCAGGCAGATATCCGCGATGGTTGGCGTGTCGCCGTGACAGAACTTGCCGGTCAGCGGCGAAGACGACAGCATCTTCTCCAGCGCGTCGAAGCCGATGGCGATCCAATGCCGCTGCCACGCGATTTGGGCATCGGTATCGGCGTGAAATACGGCTTTGATGTGCTGGTTCACGCGCAGATTGTTCACCGGATGGATATCGCACGCGATGACATAAGCGAGCTCGCGGCAGCGGGCGCGGCCGTAAGCATCGCGCGGCAGAAGTGGCGGCTCGGGCACGATCTCGTTCAGATATTCGATGATAGCGAGCGATTGCGTCAGCGTATGGCCGTCATGCGCGAGCGTTGGAATCAGCTCCTGCGGGTTCAGCGCCTTGTATTGCGGCGTGTGCTGCTGGCCGCCGTCCTTCAGCAGATGGACGAAACGCAATTCCGGCTTGATGCCTTTCAGGTTCAGCGCGATGCGCGCGCGGAACGCGGCGGAGGAGCGGAAGTAGCCGTAGAGAATGAAATCCTCAGCCACGCTGCACCGTCTGGTCGATGGCGCCGAAGATGGAATTGCCTTCGAGGTCCAGCATCTCGATGCGGATGCGGTCGCCGAATTTCATGAACGGTGTCTTCGCCGCGCCCTGCTCGATGGTTTCGAGCGTGCGTTTTTCCGCAAGACACGCGGAGCCGATATTGCCGTTTTTGTTCGACACCGTGCCCGATCCCACGATGGAGCCGGCGCCCAGCGCGCGCGTTTTCGCGGCGTGGGCGATGAGCTGGGCGAAGGAGAACGTCATGTCCTCGCCGGCATTGGGATGACCGAAACTCGCGCCGTTGTAAGTGACGGTGAGCGGCAGATGCACTTTCGCATCGCTCCATGCCTGGCTGAGTTCATCGGGCGTCACGGCCACCGGCGAAAAGGCGCTGGCAGGCTTGGATTGGAAGAAGCCGAAATTCTTGGCGAGCTCGGCGGGGATCAGGTTGCGCAAGGACACATCGTTCACCAGCATCAGCAGCTTGATGTGTTTCTGCGCATCTGAGGGCGCGCAGCCTGCCGGCACGTCATCCGTAATGATTGCGACTTCGCCTTCGAAATCGATGCCCCAGGCTTCGTCGCTCGCGACAATCGGATCGCATGGACCGATGAAGCTATCCGAACCGCCCTGATACATCAGCGGGTCGGTCCAGAAGCTCGGCGGCATCTCCGCACCGCGTGCCTTGCGTACCAGCTCCACATGGGTGACGTAGGCGGAGCCATCCGCCCATTGGTAGGCGCGCGGCAGTGGCGACGCACATTCGCACGGATCGAACGGCTTTTCGCCCGGCACGGCGCCTTCATTCAGCATGTCATAGACGCGCATCAGGCGCGGCGCATCATGGTGCCAATCGTCCATCACCGCTTGCAGCGTGTGCGCGATATGCGGCACGGCGACGGCGCGGGCAAGATCGCGCGACACGACCACCAGCATGCCGTCGCGCCCATGCTTCAGCGAAGCGAGTTTCATTTGGATTTCCAGCTATCGGCGTAACCGCGATCTTCGGTCGCTGTCGCGGCCTCCGCCATATCCAGCGGATCGCGCGCGTCGATCATCACGGCGACTTCATCCGTCATCGTCTTGGCCGCTTTCGCCCCCGCGGCGAATGCCTTGGGGTGCGGGCCGTGCGTGAAGCCGTTGGGGTGCCATGTCACCATGCCGGGATGGATGTTGTCGCGGCTGAAGAATTCGCCGGCGTGATAGAAGATCACTTCGTCGAAATCGTCGTTGGAATGGTAGAACGGCACTTTCAGCGCGCCGGGATCGCTCTCGATGGGGCGCGGCACGAAGGTGCAGACCACGAAGCGATCCGCCACGAAGGTGGAGTGAACGCTCGGCGGAATGTGATAGCGGTGGCTGATGATCGGGCGAATGTCGCGCCAGTTCAGCTTCACCGGCACCAGATTGCCTTTCCAGCCCACCGCGTCCAGCGGGTTGAACGGATAAGTGATGGTGGTGATCTGGTTGCGGCGTTTCACCTGCAACTGCCACTCGCCATCGCGCTGCGCTTTGAATGCGGCGTCGAGATGGGGCGTGTCGAGCGCTGCTGAATCGAACTGCGCATGCGGGCCCAGGATGCCGCGTTCCGGAAGCTTGTAGCTGCCGTTCGTGGCCTCAATGATAAGCGACGCTGTCGGCGATTTCGGTTCCAGCCGCCACATCGTGCCGCGCGGCAGCATGATGTAATCGCCTTCGCGATACGTCATGTGGCCGAAATCGCAGAACAGATCGCCTTCGCCCGCGTGGATGAACAGCAGCACGTCGCCATCGGCATTCCGTTGCAGCATCGGCATCGGCTGCTCCACGCGCCACAGCGCGATGCGGCATGAGGCGTTGGAAAGTAGCAGCGCGCCGCGATAGGGCTCTGCCGTCGGTTCCTTCACCGCTTTCACCGCGTCGAACGCGCGTGGCTTCAGCGGGCCTTCGAACGAGGTCCATCCCGTCGGAGGGTGCTTGTGATAGATGTGCGTGGCCGGACCGAAGAAGCCGTCGCGCCCGATTTCGCGCTCATACGTTCCAGCGGGCAGATCGGCATGGGCCTGGCGGCTGGTCTCGCCTTCGACGCGCGGGAACTCGATCCAGTTCTTCGCGCTCATGCATGCGTGTCCTTCAATACGCCGCGCTTGATCTGATCGGCTTCGATGCTCTCGAACAGCGCCTTGAAGTTGCCTTCGCCGAAGCCTTCGTTGCCCTTGCGCTGGATGAGCTCGAAGAAAATCGGGCCGATGGCGTTCTGCGTGAAGATCTGCAGCAGCAAGCCGGTTTCCTCATCGCGCGCGCCATCCATCAGGATGCGATCCTTGCGCAAACGCGGCACATCTTCGCCGTGACCCTTGATGCGGTTGTCGAGGCGCTCGTAATAAGTCTCCGGCGTATCCTGGAACGCCACGCCCGTCTTGCGCAGCGTTTCGACCGATCCGTAGATATCATCCGTCGCCAGCGCGATATGCTGGATGCCCTCGCCTTTGTATTCTTCCAGATATTCGTGGATCTGCGATTTGTCGTCGGAGGATTCGTTGATCGGAATGCGGATATTGCCATCCGGGCTCGTCATCGCGCGGCTCTTGAGGCCCGTCAGCTTGCCTTCGATGTCGAAATATTTGATCTCGCGGAAGTTGAAGAGCTTCTCGTAGAAGCCCGCCCATTGGTTCATGTTGCCGCGAAACACGTTGTGGGTGACGTGATCGATATAAGTCAGCCCTGCGCCTTCATGCGTGAACCCTCTGGAGGGATCGGTCGGGATGAAATCCACATCGTAGATCGTGCGGTCGCCGAAACGATCCACCAGATAAATCGCGCTGCCGCCGATGCCTTCGATCGCGGGGATATTCAATTCCATCGGGCCGACGTGATTGGCGAACGGCTTGGCGCCGCGCGCCAGCAATTCCTTATAGGCGAACGCCGCATCCTTCACGCGGAATGCCATCGCGCAGGCGCTGGGGCCGTGCGCTCTGGCGAAGCGCGCGCCGTGGCTGTCCGGCTCGGCGTTGACGACGAAGTTGGTATCGCCCTGGCGATAGAGCACGACATTCTTGGAGCGATGCCTCGCCACGGCGCGAAAGCCCATCTGCTCGAAGAAAGCGTGCAGCTTGCCCGTGTCCGGCGCGGTGTATTCGACGAACTCGAAACCGGCTGTGCCGATCGGGTTTTCCCAAAAGCTCTTCATCGCCAATCCTTCCGGGCTGAAAGCGAGATAGTTTCATATGAAACCATCTGCCGGTCAAGCGAATCCCACGCACCAAAGCGGGGTTTGTCAGAGCTTTTTATAATCCAGTTCGGAGCCGTCTTTTACGATGGCTTTGAGCGCCGTCCAGTCGTCCTGCGCGTCATACCAAAGATCGAGCGAATGTGCGCCGCGCCAGGAATAGTGACGCGCGGGCACCATCGCGCCGGACGCCAGCGCCACGCGATCCATGCCCAAATCCGCGATCTTGGGACGAATCAGCATCCCGTTCTCAGGATTGATCATCGGGCCCAGCAGCTCGGCCTTGTTCCAATGCGTCGCCGCAAGCGTCGATAAGGGCGCCGTATATTTGGCCGCCTTGGAGCCCTCGACGGTGAGCTTGTCGCCGTCGCGGCGCACCGTGCAAAAGCCGGGCTCGCCATCATAATCCGTCTTGGAGTCGAGGGTGGTGAATACATCGCCCTGCCACTGTTCCACCGTATGGTGCTTGTAGTGGAAGAACCGGATCGGCCCGAATGACACCGCCATCGTGACATCCACGGTCACGGTCAGCGCGTCGCCCGATTGGGAAAACACCAGCGCATGCGATCCGATCTCGGACCCATTGCGGGAAATCTTGAAGGCAAGCTTGCGGGACGTCGGCACGGGCAATGCCGCCAGCGCGGGGCGGGCGAAAACCGCACAGCCGCCCGCAATCATCAGTCCTCGCCGTGACAGCATCGTCAACTCCTGCCCGGCGCCCATGTCATCTACGATGCGGCGACGCCATCGGATCACTGAACCGCCCAGGCCTGCCGCCCGTATATTGGAAAAGAGGAGCGGCGATGGATTGGATGACGGCGGGCGGCCTGATCGCCGAGCGAACGCCGATCCCGGACATGCTTGTCACGGCGGGCATGCGGCGCGTCATTGGCGAGCGTCAGCGTGAACTGGGCGCAGCGGACCCCAACAGCTCCGCCGTGTTCGCCCAGTGCATGGACGAACATCCGATTGCCGAACATGCTGATGCGGCAAACGAACAACATTACGAACTACCGCCGGAGTTCTTCGCGCTGATCCTCGGCCCGCGCCGAAAATATTCATCTTGCCTCTATATGCCCGGCACGCGGACTTTGGCGCAGGCGGAAGATGCCGCGCTGGCGCAAACGGTCGCGCACGCCGGGCTGGAGGACGGCCAGACCGTCCTCGAACTGGGCTGCGGCTGGGGATCGTTGTCGCTCTATATGAGCGAGCGGTTTCCCCATTCCAGCATCGTTTGCGTGTCCAACTCGGCGCCGCAGCGTCGCTACATCGAACTACAGGCCCGGATGCGAAATCTGACCAATCTCAAGATCATCACCGCGGACATGAACGACTTCTCCATCGACAAGCGTTTCGACCGGGTTGTTTCGGTGGAGATGTTCGAGCACATGGCGAACTGGCGCGGGCTGCTGGCGCGCGTGCGCGGCTGGCTGAAGCCGGACGGCAAGCTGTTCATCCACATCTTCAGCCACGCAAGCGCGCCTTATCGCTTCGACCACAAGGACCAGAACGACTGGATCGGGCAACACTTCTTCACCGGCGGCATCATGCCGAGCCACGACTTGATCCAGCACTTTTCGGATCTCTTCGCCGTGGAGCAGGAATGGCGCTGGAACGGCCTGCACTACAAGCGCACCGCGATGGATTGGCTGGCGAACTACGATGCCAACGCCAGACCCATCGGCAAAATCCTGCGCGATGTGTACGGCAAGGACGCCGCGCTATGGCGCCGCCGCTGGCGCATGTTCTTCCTCGCCACCGCAGAGCTGTTCGGCTACGCAAACGGCGAAGCGTGGGGCGTGAGCCATTATCTGCTGATGCCGAAACGCGCTTGAATTCCCCAAAGCCGCGTGTCGAGAACTTGGTATCAGGATAGGTCAATGCCGTGCTGTCATTGTTCACCACTCTCGTGAAGTTTACGAGAAGTGTGCCGGGCTCCTTGTGCGTTATCGTGAACACCCACGTTTCCGTCCACACGCCGCTGTAGTGGCTTCCGAATATCACAGCGTTGCTCATCACAGGCGCAATATGAAAACTGCCCGGCATTATCTCTGAAAATGAGCCGTTTTCTTCGTCGAAAACGCGGACAACGGGGCCTGAAATTTCAATCCGATATTTCAAACCTGCGTCGGGCGTTCCTGTGGGGGTCAGGAACGCCTCCTTGTCGAAGAAAATTGTGCCCTGCCAGACACCGTCGAAATTTGCCGGTTCCTGAGATTGTTCTCCAGGTTGCGGAACGACTTGAGCAGGCGGCGGCTCTGAAGCCTGCGCGATTGC
>DASXFK010000104.1:0-3793 GCA_036489635.1 Rhizomicrobium sp.
GCGGCTGGGCCGCGTGGGTTTGGCGCCGGTCGTGTTCGGCTGTCAGGCGCCCGACACCGGCAATGCGGAGATCATCGCCCATTACGGCAGCGAAGAGCAGAAGAAGAAATATCTGTGGCCGCTGCTGAACAACGAGATCACGAGTGGCTATTCGATGACGGAGCCGCAAGGCGGCAGCGATCCGCTCGCCTTCACCACGCGCGCGGATTTGTCCGGCAACGAGTGGGTGATCAACGGCGAAAAATGGTTCACCTCCGGCGCGCGCAACGCCGAGGTGCTGGTGGTCTATGCCGTCACCGATCCGGATAACAAAGACCCATACCGCCGCATGAGCATGTTCCTCATTCCGCGCAAGACGCCGGGCGTGGAAGTGATCCGCTATGTCGCAGTGGGCGCGGAGCGCGAAGGTCGCGGCAGCGAGGGCTACATCCGCTACAATAATGTGCGCGTGCCTTACGATGCGCTGCTCGGCCCGCGCGGCGAGGCGTTTGTCATCGGGCAGACGCGGCTGGGTGGCGGGCGTGTGCATCATGCGATGCGCACGGTCGGCCAGTGCAAGAAAGCGCTCGACCTGATGTGCAAGCGCGCGGTGTCGCGCACCACGCGCGGCGGCGGCAGGATTTCCGATTACCAGATGGTGCAGGAGCAGATCGCCGATAGCTGGATCCAGCTCGAGCAGTTTCGCCTGCTGGTGCTGCAAACCGCGTGGAAGATCGACAAGTACAAAGACTACCGCAAGGTGCGCAAAGACATCGCCGCGGTGAAAGTGGCGATGCCGACCGTCTACCACGACATCGCGGTCAAGGCGCTGCACATCCACGGCGCGCTGGGCGTCTCCAACGAGATGCCATTCGCGGGCATGGTGATCGGCTCGCTGGTCATGGGCATCGCGGACGGCCCCACGGAAGTCCACAAGGTGACGGTGGCCAAGCAGGTGCTGCGCGACTTCAAGCCGGACAACGATCTGTTTCCCTCCTATCACGTGCCAAAAGTGCGCGAGGCGGCGCGCGACCGCTTCCCCGACGTGGTGGAATCGCTCAAGGAAGAGTGGAAAGCCCGCGCCGCCGGCATCGACGCGCTATAGGCCGCATCAAATCTTCGCGTGGCACTTTTCTTTTGCGGCCGAAGCGCTTATGTGGGCGCGGGATGCGTAACGCGTATCGAGGATCAGTGATTGTCCCAGGTTGAGAACGGCGAGCCAACGCCCGCGGAATGGATCGGCATTTTGGGGCGCTATCGCGATCCCAGGACGCTCCGCAGCACCTTCGAGCTGGTCGTCACGGCGCTTCCCTTCGCGCTGTTGTGGCTGGCGGTGTGGGCCGCCTGGCATTTCGGCTATGGCTGGCTGTCGTTCCTGGCGAGCGTTCCCGCCGCCGCCTTTCTCGTGCGGCTCTTCCTCATTCAGCACGATTGCGGCCACGGCTCGTTCTTCCGCCACCGCTCGGCGAACGACTGGGTCGGGCGTGTTCTGGGCGTGCTGACGCTGACGCCCTACGATGCGTGGAAGCGGGCGCACGCCATCCATCACGGCACCTCGGGCAATCTCGACAAGCGCGGCGTGGGCGATCTCGACACGCTCACCGTGCGCGAATATCGCGAACTTTCCGTCTGGGGGCGCTTGCGCTACCGGGTTTACCGCAACCCCGTCGTGCTGTTCGGCTTCGGCCCGATCTGGATGTTCGTGCTGCGCCATCGCCTGCCGCTTGGGGAGACGATCAAGCATTGGCGCGCCTGGATCAGCCCGATGACGACCAACCTCGCCATCGCCGCGCTTGTGCTCGGCATGATGTGGCTCGTCGGCGTCAAGACCTTCCTGCTCACGCAGATCCCGATCACGCTGGTTGCGGGCTCCATCGGCATCTGGCTGTTCTATATCCAGCACCAGTTCGACGACACCTTCTGGGCCGATGGCGAGGAGTGGAACGTGCACGAAGCTGCGCTGCGCGGTTCATCCTATTACGCGCTGCCCAAGCCGCTGGCCTGGCTCACCGCCCATATCGGCATCCATCATGTGCATCATCTCTATGCGCGCATCCCTTATTACCGGCTGCCCCAGGTGTTGCGCGAACAGAGCCAGCTCGCGTCGGTCTCGCGCGTATCGCTGCTGGAAAGCGTGCGTTGCGCGCGGCTGGCACTATGGGACGAATACGAAAGCCGCCTGCTCTCCTTCCGCGAGGCACGCCGAATTCCCCGGTAGTTTTCCTCCCCCTTTTACGGGGGAGGGGGACCGCGAAGCGGTTGAGGGGGCGGCTGATCATTCTCCAGCACCTGCTTACCCCTTTCCGTCACGCGCGTTCCGCGCGCGCCACCTCTCGCGTGGGAGGAAAACAACGCGTCGCTTGCGAACCATGCCCGCCCATCTGTTAGGCTGTGGGTGACAGATAATCAGAACAGACGGAAACGCCATGCCCAACCCCAACTTCACGCCGCCGCCCGGCTGGCCGGCCATGTCCATCAAGGAGGCGCATGCCAGGCTCACCGCGCCGGGGATGCCTTTCGAGACGGACGACCTCGTCATTCGCGGCATCAAGACCCGCGTGTGGAAGAACCTGCCGCCGACGTTGCGCGAGTTGCTGGCGCTGGCGCGCGCCGCGCACGGCCACAAGGAATTCCTCGTCTATGAGAACGAGCGCGCGAGCTATGAAAGCTTCTATCGCGCCGCCGTCGCCGTCGCGAATGCGCTCCTGAAACAGGGCGTGAAGAAGGGCGATCGCATCGCCATCATCATGCGCAATCTTCCCGAATGGCCGGCGATCTTTTACGGCGCGCAGATTGTCGGCGCCGTCGTCACGCCGCTGAACGCCTGGTGGACCGGGCCGGAACTCGAATATGGCCTGGTCGATAGCGGCACCAAGGTCGCGTTCGTCGATGCCGAGAGACTGGAGCGCATATCCGAGCATCTGGTGAATTGCCCCGATCTCGCTTGCGTCTACGTCTCGCGCTATGCGGATGAATTGCCGAACCCCATCGTGCATCGCCTGGAAGACGTGCTGGGCAACGTCAACGACTGGATGAAGCTGCCCGATGCGCCGCTGCCCGATGTTCCGCTCGGGCCGGAGGACGACTGCACAATTCTCTATACCTCCGGCACCACCGGCAAACCGAAAGGCGCGCTCGGCACGCATCGCAACATGCTGTCCAACATCATGGCGTCGGGTTCCGTCGCCGCGCGCAACTTCCTGCGCAAGGGCGAGACGCCGCCGGCGCCCAATCCGAACGATCCACAGCGCGTGATGCTGCTGTCGGTGCCGTTCTTCCATGCCACAGGCTGTTTCGCGGTGATGAATCCCACCATCGCGTCGGGCGGCAAGATCGTGCTGATGCGCAAATGGGAACCGGAGCTGGCGATGCAGCTCATCGAGCGCGAGAAGGTGAACCTCGCGGGCGGGGTGCCCACCATCGCCTGGCAGCTCATCGAGCATCCGGCGCGCGGCAAATACGATCTGTCGTCGCTGGAAAGCGTGGCGTATGGCGGCGCCCCGTCCGCGCCCGAACTGGTCAAGCGCATCGTCGAGACGTTTCCGAAATCCGCCGCCGGCAATGGCTGGGGCATGACGGAAACCTCCGCCACGCACACTTCCAACAGCGCCGAGGATTATCTGAACCGTCCCGATTCTTGTGGCCCGGCGGTGGCGGCGTGCGACATCAAGATCATGAATCTCGAAGGCACCGAGGAACTGGCGCCCGGCGAGGTGGGCGAGTTGTGGGCGTGCGGCCCCAACATCGTGAAGGGCTATTGGAACAAGCCGGACGCGACGGCTGCTACGTTCGTCGATGGCTGGGTGAAGACCGG
>DASXFK010000034.1:0-3053 GCA_036489635.1 Rhizomicrobium sp.
TCCTTACCGCCATTGTGCGTCGTTAAGCAAAGCGAAGGCCATTCGAACGCGTCGGGCAGCAACGTGATGTGACCGAGACGCAGCGAACCTTTGCCCCAATCGCTCCAGTGAAACGCGATGTCGAATTCCACGCGCGGTTCGCCGGCATAGAAGCGAATGGACTTATCGATAGGCCCCTTCGGCGTCTCGATCCTCGCCGAAACGATGGTGTCACCGTTCGTTGCCTTCGCGACCTGCGCCTCGCACCACTCCAGATCGGTGACTTTGTGCTCGCCCGGCGCCTCGAACACGCAATCGCCCGTGTACCAGTCCGCCTGCAACGCAATGTCGTCGAAATGCCCATGCGGCAGCCCGCCGATCACCGGCTTCGCATCGCCCGCGAACTGCAAGCTCTCAATCGCAAGACCACGTCGCCGATCAATGCATACCTTAAGCGAAGGCGTTTCCACCTCAACAAATCGCCCTTGGTAGCCCTCGCCACCGCAGGGGGAGAGGGTTGGGTGAGGGGGGGCTGCGACGCGCGGGATGTTTGAAAGCGAGCGGGACTGAGAGGCCCCCTCACCCTGACCCTCTCCCCCTGCGGGGGCGAGGGAATATTTTTGTTCTGCCGCAGCGAGGCGCCCACAAAACGCAGTCCATCGCGTCTGCGTGATATGCGTGCGGAAATCGCTGGACCACAGAAAGCAGAGTTCTTTCCATGCCGCGTCGTTTGCATCGCGCGCGACAAGACTTTCATAAATCCGCTGGCAAGCTGCGTTGACCCCGATGTCGTCGCGTCCCGTGACCGCCCAGCGCGAGAGATTGTATTTGCGCTGCTTTTTCACCGGCACCGGCACGGCGGCGGTTTCGAGCCGCAAATCCCGATGCGCCAGCTTGCTTTCAAAGGCGAGCGCCGCGCTCGGCGCGATCATGCCGAATTCGGATTTGAGCGATGCAAACGCATTCGCCAACCGCTTCCATTCGCTTTCGCCGTCAAGCGCTTCCTCGCTGCGGAAACGCCCGGGGCGGAAATCGAAAACCTCCGCGTCGCTGGCATAAGCACAAAGCACGCGCGCGTTCTCACCGCGCTTGTCGCGCAGATGACCCAGATATTGCTCGAGCCCGATATCGCCATGCGCCAGACGTTGCAGCTTCTGGAACGCAACCGTGCTGGTCCACAACAGCCCGATACTGCGGCCATCCGCGCCGATGGCACGCTGCGGCAGATAGCGTGTCTCGGCGCTCCATTCCGGATGTTCCGCGCCGGGATTGTCCCAATCCATCAGGATCGCGCGATAGCCTGCGTCGAGATACAGACCCACGAGCCCTGCCGAATAAGCCTGCTCGTTGATCAACGCGAGCGACGGCACCACTCCAAGAAGCTTGCGATACAATTCATTGCCGATACGCAAATTCGCTTGCGTCACGCGCGCGGGCACCAGCGGTCCGATGATCTGCGCATAGCCGGAGCCGATTGGTTCGATGCGACCGCTGGCGATGAGTGCGCGGGCGCGGCCGATCCATTCCGGATCGCGGCGCGCGATTTCTTCCAGCGTATAACCGGTGATCTCGATGCCGATGGGACCGTGCGCCTGCGCCAGATCGAGCAGCGGCCAATAGCAGCGCGCGATCACCTCGCCGCGGCGTTCCTCTTCAATCGAGGAAAAGGCGATGTTGAGATGAAACAATGCGAACAGGTGCAGCGTCGAGTTTTGCGCCGCGATCTCGCCTTTGCGCAGCGGCGCGTTCATGCGGTGACGATCCGGATATGCGACAGTGCATCGTTCGCCGCCGCCAGCGCCGCATCGCGCGTCTCGCCGGTGGCCAGAACCATCGCGCCGGACGGGCGCTTGTCGCCGGCGGGCGGAATGATGTCGCCGGGCTTTGCGGTGATGATGACATCCGCGATGCCGGGAATCTTTGCGGCATCTTCCGCGCCGGTGATTTCCACCACGCGGCCCGGATTGGGGAAGGCGTAACGCTGCACCACCGGCGTGAACGCGCGCGGCTCCAGATCATCCGGCGAAACCACTTCACCCAGAGCGACTTTAATGGCCGCGCCCACGAAATCGACGCCGGTGTTGAGCGGAATCTCGCGCGTGCAGAAAAAGCCGCCGGACAATCGCGCCGCCAGCTCGATCACATAAGGCTCGTCATTGTGGACGACAACGTCGCCTTTGATGGTGCCGTTGGTAATCCCCAGCGCCTGCGCCGCCTGCGCGACAACTTTTTTGACTTTCGCTTGTATCTCTTGCGGCAGATGGCTCGGCAGATCGCCGCCGTTCTCGATAAAGAACGGCGCGTATTTTTCCAGATATTCGTAATTGCGATCGGAGAAACCGGGCGTGAAGCAGCGTCCGTTCACGACGATGGATTCGGTAGAGACCTGCGGGCCGTCCAGATATTGCTCCACCATCACGCGCTCGCTGGGCGAGTGCTGGCGCGCGAGCATGAACGCCTTGTCGAGATCCTGCACCTGCTCCACGCGTTGCACGCCGCGCGAGCCGCGGCTGTCGACGGGCTTGATCACCAGGTTGCGCCCGCGCTCGATGGCGATGCGTTGCAGCGCTTGCGGCGTCGCGACAGGCGAGAACCACGGAATCGGCACGCCGGCGGCGAGGAAGCGCTCCTTCATGGCCAGTTTGTCGGAGGCGAGCTTGGCGCTTTCCGGCGTGATGCCGGCGAGGCCGAGGCGCTTGTTCACGGCAGCCACCGTCATCGGCGCATCGGCGGCGACGCAGATCACGCCATCGATCTTGCGAACCTTGCGGTTGTAGCGTTCGGCGGCGGCGGCGGTTTCATCCGCGCCATAGACGTCGGCGATGATGCAGGAATCGGCGAACGCAAATCCCGGCGCCTGCGGGTCGCGATCGGAGACGACGACGTACAGTCCCATGTCCTTCGCGCGCTTGGCGGCATCGGCCGCTTCGACGCCGCCGGAGACGATGAGAAGTGTCTTCTGTGTTGAAGAGGAGCCCATCAGAAATAGAGCCCGCCGTTGACGTTCAAAGTCTGCGCCGTGATGTAACTCGACGCATCGCACGCCAGGAACACGACCGCATCGGCCACTTCGG
>DASXFK010000086.1:0-29305 GCA_036489635.1 Rhizomicrobium sp.
CGACAATGTGGAAGTCAGTCTCGACAACATCACCTCCATCCGCTTCGGCGATTATCTGAATTCGATCCCGCTGCCCGCGATCCTTGCCGTGTTCCGCGCGCAGGAGCTGGACAATTACGGGCTCTTCACCGTCGATTCCAATCTCATCTATTCCATCGTCGATGTGTTGCTCGGCGGACGCCGCGGCACGGCGCAGATGCGCATCGAAGGTCGCCCCTACACCACCATCGAGCGCACCCTCGTGCAGCGCATGACCGAAGTGATCCTTCAGGACATGGTCGCCGCCTTCGAGCCGCTGGCGCCGGTGAATTTCCAACTCGACCGTCTCGAAACCAACCCGCGCTTTGCCGCCATCGCGCGGCCCGCCAACGCCGCCATCCTGGTCAAGCTGCGGATCGACATGGAGGACCGTGGCGGGCGCACCGAATTGCTGCTGCCCTATGCCACGCTGGAGCCGATCCGCAAGCTGCTGCTGCAGCAGTTCATGGGCGAGAAGTTCGGCCGCGATTCCATCTGGGAAGGCCATCTGGCGACCGAGCTGTGGTCGACGCGCGTGGAGATCGACGCGATCCTCGACGAACAGATCATGTCGCTCAACAAGATCATGAACCTTCAGGTCGGCGACACGGTGATGCTGAACGCCAACCCGGAGTCCAAAATCGAAATGCGTTGCGGCGGCGTTCCGCTGCTCAAAGGACGGATGGGCCGTGTCGGCACATCCGTCGCCGTGCGTGTGGACGAAGCGGTGGAACGCACCGACGCTTCGCGCGCCCTTTAAGGAGGCAGACATGTCTATCGCTCTCTTTGTCGAAATCCTGCTTTCGGCTCTGTTGCTGGCCACCGTCGTCTATTGCGCGCTGCTGGAGCGCAAGCTTTCCGCGCTGCGCAAGGGCCAGGACGGGCTCGCGGAAACCATCGGCGAACTCAATCGGGCCATCGTCTCGGCCAGCGTCTCCATGCGCACCTTGCGCGCCACGGCGGACGACGCCGGCAAGCTGCTTCAGGAGCAGATCGGCAAGGCGCGCGGCATGATCGACGAACTCTCCCTGCTCAACGTCTCGGGCGAACGCATCGCGCAACGCATCGTCGGCGGCGCGCAAGCCAAGCCGTCCGCGAACACGTTGCCGACGGCGCTGACAAACCGGCTCGACGCGCTGCGTCCGCGCGCCGCGGGAGGCATGCGTTGAAGGTCCTGTTCCGGCGTCTTCGCCTCCTTCCTTTGGTCATCGTGCTCGGCACGGGACTTCTCGTGGTCAAGGGTTCGGGCCTGATCATGGCCGCGCGCGCGCAAGATGCTGCGGCCGCCGCGCCTGCCCCCGCTGCGTCTGCGCCGCAAGCCGCCGCACCCGATCCCGCCACCGCCGACGACACCGAGACCGCCACCACCGGCCAGGTCGACGTGCTCAGCAGTCTTTCCAAGCGCAGCGCCGAACTCGATGCCCGCGCGCAAGATCTCACCATGCAGGAGAACCTCATCGTCGCGGCGGAGAAGCGCGTCGATGACAAGATCGCGCAGCTCAAGGCGCTGCAGACCCAGATGCAGACGCTGCTCGGTCAGCGCGACACGGCGCAGCAGGCGCAGATCACGGCATTGGTGAAAACCTATTCCTCGATGAAGCCGAAAGACGCCGCGCGCATCTTCGACAATCTGGACGACGATGTGCTGCTCGCCGTGGCGCAAGCGATGAAGCCCGACGTTCTGGGCGCCGTCCTGGCCGCGATGCAGCCCGACAACGCGCAGAAACTGACCGTCAAGCTCGCCGACCGGCTGAAGCCGCCGCCGCCACCGGCACAACTGGCGGCATTAACACCGCCTGCCACCATGCCAACCGCTACTGCGGCCGCCGCGCCGGCAACGGCTCCGCAGACGGCCGCGCCGACGCCCGCAGCCAATGCGCCGGCGACGGCCTCGCAGCAGACCGCAGCGAACACGGCGCCGCCGGCAGTCGCAAAATAGCGGCTTGCGATAAAGTCGAGCGCGGCGAATCAGCACCCGCGCCGGGGAACGAATGACGAAGGGCCTCTTCCTGGCAGCGGCGATGGCGGCAGCGATGCTCGCCGCCGGCGCAGCCTGGGCCGACAGTGCCACCACCAACGCCGATAACGGTTTCGGCCGCATCGTCTTCACGCTTACACCTGCGACGCACGCCGCTGCGTCGCTGACGAGCGGCGTTCTGACCATTGCCTTCGACCGCAAAGTCGCAATCGATCCGGCGGCGATCGCGCATGGGCTTGGCAATTACGTTTCCGCCGGCCGCGTGGATGCAGACGGCAAGACCTATCATTTCGCGCTGACGCAGAATGCGCGGCTGCACACCAGCATTTCGGCCAACAAATTCGCCGTCGATCTGGCGCCGGAGAGTTTCAACGGCACGCCGCCGGATTTGCCGCCGCCGGCACCGAAGGTCGCCAGCGCGATCGACATCGCCAAGCTGGCGATCCTGCCGCTGCGCGTCGGCGCCTATTCCAATTTCACGCGGCTGGTCTTCGATTGGCCGCGCAAGGTGCCCTACACGGTGTTCCCCGGTGCGGGCCATTTCACTGTGCGCTTCGAGGCGCTGGCAAAGCCTGATTTCGACGCCCTCACGCACGTGTCGCCGCCTTGGGTGAAAGAGGCCGGCTGGCACGTCGAGGGCAACGACACCGTCATAGAATTCCAGACCGATTCCGATGCCGGCTATCACGATTTTCGCGACGGCACGCATGTCGTGGTCGATGTGCTGGCGCCCAAGACGGACGCCGCCGCCTACAAGCCGCCCGGCCAGCCGAACGCGAAGGTCACGCCATTCGGCAAGCTGCCCGCCGGCGTCAGCACCGCACAAGCCCAAGTCATCGCCGACACGGCCGCCAAGCTGAACGGCAAGCCCGCCGATGCGGCCAAGCCAGATGCTCCCACGAAGGCGCCCGATACTTCCAAACCGGCGAGCGCGCCTGCGCAGACCGCGGCGGCATCGGCGATTCCGCCCGCGCCGCCGACGCCGGACACCAAATCGGCCGAGGCCCAGCGCACCCGTGACGGCGCGATCCTTGCCTTTCCGGGCACCACGACATCGGCCGTTTTCCTGCGCGGCATGACGGCGTGGATCGTGCTCGACGGTGCGCCCGTCATCGACGCGGCAAAACTCAAAACCGAGCTCGGCGATTTTCCCGCATCGCTCGATGCTTCGACCGACAGCGGCGTCAGCATCATCCGCGTCGGACTGAAGCAGACCGAACAACTCGCCGCGCGTCAGCTGGGGCAGACGCTCAAAGTGGTGATCGCGCCGCGTCTCAGCGACACGCCGACCGCCATCGGCTTCGTGCGCAACGAGGACAATCCCAAGGACGCGATGTTGTCCACTCTGGTGCCCGGCGCCACGCGCAGCGTGCAGCAGACCGATCCGAGCGCCGGCGACGCGTTGATCATCGTTCCCGCTTATGCCGGCCGTGCTTCGCTCGACTTGCGCACCTACGCGCAATTCGCCGTGCTGCCCACGGCATCGGGCCTCGTGCTCGCACCGTTCAGCGACGATCTGGCGGTCAACGTCTCCAATTCGCGCGTCACCATCGGCGAGCCGGGCGGCCTTGCGCTGACCCCGCCCGCCGCGCCCGCAGCCGATGCGCCCGCCGATCTGGCGCGCGCCGGCGACGGCCCGAGCTATCTGGACTTCGCCTCCTGGGGCAAGACCGTGAGCGGCGATTTTCTCACCGCCGAAAGAAAGCTGCGGGCCAACGCCGCCGCGGTTCCGGCACAGGAAGCCAATCGCGCGCGGCTGACGTTGGCGCGATTCTATCTCGCCAAGGGATTCGCTGCCGAGGCGCTCGGGCTCGTCGAGCTGATGCAGGCGAGCGATCCCGGACTCTCCGGCGATGCGCAATTGCAGACCATGCGCGCCGCAGCCGACTACATGATGGGGCGCTATCACGACGCGCACAACGACATCGCCGCGACCGCCTTCGACAACGATCGCCACGCCGCCTTCTGGCGCGGACTGACCGAGGCGGCGCTGGAGAACTGGGGCGACGCGCGCAAGGATCTGGACTCGGCCGATCCGGTGATGCGCCGCTACACCGACGACTGGCAGGCGCGCGGTCGTATCGCCGAAGCCAATGCCTGCATCGCGACCGGGGCGCTGGAATGCGCCGACGCCGCGCTCGCCAAATTGCCCAAGGATCTCGACAAGACGCGCGCGTTGGAAGCCGAACTGGCGCGCGCCCAACTCTACACGCAGGAAAATCGCTATCGCGATGCGAAAACTATGTTCGCAGCAGTTCAGAACAGCGGCGACGAGCGGCTCGAAGCGATCGCGATCTACGACAAGACCGAAGCCGGCCTCGCCGCCGGCGCCATCTCGCAGGATGCCGCGATCCAGGCGCTCGACAAATTGCGCTATCGCTGGCGCGGCGACACGCTCGAATTGAAGACGCTGCGCAAGCTGGGCGCGCTCTATTTCGCCAAGCAGCGCTGGCGCGAAGGCCTGGCCGTGCTGCGCGTGGCCTCGCTCAACTTCCCCAATGACGACATGGGCCGCCGGGCGCAGGACGACATGCGCAACGCCTTCATCGGCCTCTTCCTCAAGGGCAAAGCCGACAAGATGAAGCCGGTGGATGCGCTGGCTCTGTTCTACGACAACATCGATTTGACACCCATCGGTCCGGACGGCGACGAGATGATCCGGCGCATGACCGATCGGCTGATGGCGGTCGATCTGCTCGCGCCCGCCGAGAAACTTCTCGGCTATCAGGTCGATAAGCGGCTCGACGGCATGGCGCGTTCCCAGGTGGCCGCGCGCCTGGCCATGATCCAGCTCATGGATCACGATCCGAAGGACGCGCTGGCGACGCTGCGGCAAACGCAGATGAGCGGATTGCCCGACGATCTCAATCACCAGCGCAACATCCTGCAGGCCCGCGCGCTGGCCGCGCTCAAGCAATACGATCAGGCGCTCGACATGATCGCCGTGGACGAGCAGCCCGACTCGCGGCAGCTTCGCGCCGACATCTATTGGGAAAGTGGCAACTGGGCGGTCGCCGGCCAGAAGACCGAAGACTTGCTGGGCGGCCGCTGGAGCGACGTCACGCCCCTGAGCGCCGAAGAACGGCGCGAAGTGATGCGCGCGGCGATCTCCTATTCGCTGGCGAACGACCAGACCAGTCTGGATCGCCTGCGCGCCCATTTCGCCGCCAAGATGAAAACCAGCCCTGACGCCAGCGCCTTTGCGGTGCTGACGCAGAGCATCGACCTGCAAGGCGTCGCCTTCCGCGACATGGCGGGCCAGATCGCCTCCGTCGATACGCTCGAAACCTTCATGCAGGATTTCAAGAAGCGCTACGACAAGACGGTGGTCAACTGATCAAGGCCACCTTGGCGCGCGTGTGTCTGATTCAAGCTGAAGCAAAAATGCTCTAACCGCTTTTGGCTTTCTTGCTCGGCGCGTCGGCCAGCACTTCGTCCAGCCATTCGAGTGAGCGGGTCGCGATCTGCTGCCAGCCCGGTTCGCCGATCAGCCAATGGCTGTGATCGCGCAGTTCCTCATAAACGACCCTGCCCTTGTAGCGTTGCGCGATGCGGCGCACCGTCGCCGGCGGATTGACGCGGTCGCGCGATCCGGCGACGCACAGGATCGGACACGTCACGGCGCGCGCGTCGATCTGCGTGGCGCGATTGAGATCGAGCGGCCAGTGCATGATCTCGAACGTGGCGCGCCCCGATTCCGGCACGAAATGCTTGAAGACCGCGTCGCGCTCGCTCTCGGGCAGCATGTCGAGCGCGTTCGCGGCGGCGATCCACTGCTTGGGCTTGAGCGGCTTGTTCCAGAACTCGCCGGCGAAATAGAGCGCCTGCGCCGAAATGATCTCGAACGGCGTCGAGGGCAGCACGCCCCACGGCGCGCTGGGCGCCAGCAGGATGCAGGCCCGCACGGCCAGCCGCGCCGCCAGCATCTGCGCCAACAATCCGCCCATCGAATGGCCGATGAGCACCGGCCGCGCCAGACCCTCGATCAGCTTCTCGAGATCGGCGGCGTAATCGAGCACGCTGACGGCGCCAAGCTGTTGCGGCGGGCGGCGGCCGCAATCGTGAAAGCGCAAGGTCGGGGTATGGACGCGATAGCCGTGGGCCTCGAACGCGGCGCGCCACGCCTCGAACACCCAGCCGCCGCAAAACGCACCGTGGATCATCACCACATCTACTGGAGATTTTTTCATTCGGGCCGGTTCATGAGGTTGGGAATGCGAGATCCTGGAATGCCGCGATCACCTTGGTGTAGGTATCGCGCTTGAAGGGAACGATCAGCCGCGGCAAAGCTTCGACCGCCAGCCATTTCCAATGCCCGAATTCGGGATGCTCGGTGGCGATGTTGATGTCGGCATCGGTGCCGGCGAAGCGCATGGCGATCCATTTCTGCCGCTGGCCGCGATAGCGTCCGTGCAAACCCACGCCCAGCAGATGATGCGGCAGGTCGTAAGCCAGCCATTCGTCCATCTCGCGCAAGGGCTCGGCCTTGGCGGTGCCGATTTCTTCTTCGAGTTCGCGAAACGCGGCCTGGCACGGCGTCTCGTCGCCGTCGATCCCGCCTTGCGGCATCTGCCAGCCTTCCATCGTCTGATCGATGCGCTTGCCGACGAAGACCAGGCCCTCGCGATTGAACAGCATCACGCCGACGCACGGCCGATACGGCAAATCTTCGTGGCGGAGGCCCGGGCGGGACATAAACACGAATCCGGTTACTTTGACCCGCCGATTATGGCCGAAGCGGGAACCAGAACAAAGCCCCGGCCCTGCAATCCTTTGGCCCAATTGGCCACCCGCTCGATGGTCACAGGATAAAGAAAGCCCGACCCGGCGGCGGCGCCATTCGCGCGCGCGCGGGTTTCAAGATCAGACAGCCGCTCGTCGATCTCCATGCCGGTCTGGATCGCATCGATCGCCGAAGAGGCTTGCACATAAGGTGCGCCGAGATTCTTGGCCACGTTCGGCGCGGCCGAACGCTGCACCGGACCGGAGTCGAAAAACAGAAGTCCGCGGCGCTGCAGGAACGTCATCACCGGTTCCAGCGAATTGGAATCTCCGAGGAAGCGGCCACCGAGAAGATTGGTCACGCCGGCATAACCGGTGATACGCGTGAGCGACCATTTCAGCCGCCCGATATTGGTGTCTTCGCTGGCGGCGGCGCGAAGCGTGTGCGGACCCGGATCGCTGTCGGGAAAATCATACGGCTCCATCGGAACTTCGAGCAGCACTTCGTGGCCGTGCTGCCGCGCCTCATTCACCCAGCGCTGCACATCGTCGGAATAGGGCGCGAAGGCGAGCGTCACGCCGGCGGGCAAACCCGCGATCGCGGCCGCCGTCATCTTGGCGCTGATACCCAGACCGGTGATGACGATGGCGATGCGCGGCCCCTTTCCGGCAGCGATGGGCGGCGCATAGGCGGCCATCGGCGTGCGGCCATCGTCGGCGATCCGCGGCAACGGACCCTCGCTTGTCTGTTCGATCAAGGCAGGATCGGCGACAAGCGCGCGGCCGGCATAGATCGGCTTCGCGATTTGCGCAGGCATGGCCGGTGGCGGCGCGAGTGTCATCGCAGTCGAAGAGGGCGCAGTCGAAGAGGGCGCAGTCGAAGAGGACGCAGCCGAAGAGGGCGGGGTCGAAGAGGGCGCCGCCGGCGAAGCGGCGCTGGCCATGCCGGCAACGGGTTTTGCCGCAGCCGATTTCCGCACCGGCTGCTTCGCTGAAGCCGACGGGTATGCGATCGCGCCCAGATCGACGATGGCGACGGGATCGCCGGCATGGGGATTGCCGAAGATCGTCACCCCGCCCAATACGATCAGCACGAGCGCGAGGAATCCGATCCAAGCGATGGCGAGGCTGCGCGGCATGGCGCGCGCGCCGCCGTCAAAATCATCGCCGGCCATCGTTTCGGACATGCCGCCAGTAAACGATTTTCCTGGTTACGGAGGCGTTAACCAGCCCGCTTAATGCTCGTCCTTGCTCGCCACCACGCCCGACTTGATCTTTCCGTCGAGGACTTCCACGGCATAGGTGAGCTGGAAATCGGTGTATTTCTTGCCCGGCTCCGGCTTGATCAGCACCGCCGGCGGACGTTTCACCTGCCCGTCCTGGGGATCGAAGTGATGCTCGAGCGAGGCCTCCGTTTCGGGCAGGCGGATCTCGTCGTCGGCTTCCTTCTGGCTGGAGGCGACACCGATATCGGGCGTGATGCCAAGCGCCTGGATCGAGCGACCCGACGGCGTGTAGTAGAGCCCCGTCGTCAGATGCAGCGCGCCATCCTCGCCGCCGTTGAGCGGCATGATGGTCTGCACCGAACCCTTGCCGAACGACGTGGTGCCGACGATGCGGGCGCGCTTGTGATCCTGCAACGCGCCGGCGACGATTTCCGATGCGCTCGCGGTGCCGCCATTGATCAGGACGAGCAGCGGCTTGCCGCCGGTGATGTCGCCGGGCTTGGCGTCGTAGCGTTCCGCATCCTGCGGGTGACGCCCGCGCGTGGACACGATCTCGCCGGATTCCAGGAAGTCATCCGACACCGCGATCGCCTGGTCGAGCACCCCGCCGCCATCGTCGCGCAAGTCGATGATGTAGCCCTTGATGCCCGGACCGATCTGCTTCTTCAGATCGCGCACCGCCGTCTGCACGCCATTGTCGGTATTCTCGTTGAAAGCGGGAATGCGGATATAGCCGACATCGCCCTCGCGATGGAATTTCACCGCTTCCACCTGAATCGCCTGGCGCACCAAAGCGGCCACGAAGCTCTTCTTCTCGGACGGACGCATCAGCGTGAGCGAAACTTTCGTGCCCGGCGCGCCGCGCAGCTTCTTCTGCACGTCGTCGATGGTGGCGTTTTTGAGCGTCTGCCCGTTCACGCCGATGATCATGTCGCCGGCCTTGATGCCGGCTTTCGACGCCGGCGAATCGTCCATCGGCGAGATCACCTTGATGCCGCCGTCTTCTGCCGCGATGACGATGCCGACGCCGCCATATTGGCCTTCGGTCTTCACCTGCATGTCGGCGAAGGTCTTGGGATCGAAATAGCTGGAATGCGGATCCAGATCGGAGATCATGCCTTGCAGCGCGTCTTCGACGAGCTGCTTGTCTTGTACCGGCGTCACATAATCGGTGCGGATCTTGGCGAAGGCTTCGCCGAAGCGGTCGAGCTCGCGATAGGTCGAAGGGCTTTCGACCGCGTCGCCGCGCGCCAGCGGCAGGAACGCCAGGCCAGCGCAAAGGCCGGCGACCGCGCCCAAGCCAACCAGTCCGAGTTGCTTCATGATATCCTCGATCGTCAATCTGGTGTCCGGCTTCAGTTTGCGGCTTTGCTCGCCACCACGGTCTTGCCGTGCAGAAGATCGAGCGCGTAATTCAGCTGGAAATCGCCCGCCTTCTTTCCAGCCGGCGGCTGGATGACGGTAGGCGCGGGTTTCTTGGCCGTGGCGTCGCCCGGAATATGGTTGGGGAGATTGGCTTCGCTGAATTGCGTCAGGCGCGAGGCATTGTCGGTCTCGTCGCCCGAGGCCACCGCCACGTCCGGCACGATGCCGACCGCCTGGATCGAAGCGCCCGACGGCGTGTAATAGCGCGCGGTGGTGAGCCGCAGCGCGCCATCGCCTTCCGACAGCGGAATAATCGTCTGCACCGAGCCTTTGCCGAAGGAGGTGAGGCCTTCGATGGTGGCGCGGTGATTGTCCTTGAGCGCGCCGGCCACGATCTCCGACGCCGACGCCGTGCCGCCGTTGATCAGCACCACGATGGGCTTGCCGTCGGCGATGTCGCCGCTATGGGCGTTCCAAACCTCGTCGTCGCCCGGACGGCGGCCCTTGGTGGAGACGATGGTGCCGGACGCGAGGAAGTCGTCCGAAATCTCGATCGCCTGATTGAGCAGGCCGCCCGGATCGTTGCGCAGATCGAGCACGTAACCCTTGATGTCGGGAATCTGGCGCTTCAACTGGCGCACCGCGTCTTCGATCCCCGACGCGGCGTGTTCGTCGAACGTGGTCAGCCGGATATAGCCGATGTCACCGTCGCGATGGAATTTGACGCTCTGCATTTCGACATGCGCGCGGGTGATCGCGACGTCGAACGGCTTTTTGGTGCCGACGCGCAGCATGGTGAGCGTGATCTTCGAGCCGTCCGGCCCGCGCATGCGCGTCACCGCGTCGTCGAGCGACATGCCTTGCACCGGCGTGCCGTCGATGGCGGCGATGAAGTCGCCGGGCTTGATGCCGGCCTTCGCCGCCGGCGTGTCGTCGATCGGCGAGACGATCTTCACCAGGCCGTCTTCCATCGTCACGTCGAGGCCGAGGCCGTCGTAATCGCCGCGCGTCTGGATGCGCATGTCGGCGAAGGTCTTTGCGTCCATGTAGCTGGAATGCGGATCGAGCGAGGTGGCCATGCCGTTGATGGCGGAGGTGATCAGCGCATTGTCGTCGACCGGATGAACATAATCGGCGCGCACGCGCTCGAAGGCGTCAGTGAACAGATCGAGCTGGCGGTAGGCCGAAGTATCGGTGGCGCCATGCGCGACCGGGAACAGCATGAAGGCCGCCGCGAAGCCGGCTGCAGCACCCGCACCGACCAGAATGAAACGCTTCATGTTCGTCTTGCCTTCCTCAAATCGATGCCCAGCCATGGCGCGGGGCTGACGCCTTTTCCGTTTTGCCGGACTTCGAAGTAAAGCCTTGCTTCGCGCCCCGTACGCGGCATCGTACCGAGTGGTTCGCCGGCGAGCAGTTCGTCGCCCGGTCGGACTTCGATACGGTCCAGGCCCACAAGCACAAGATCGTATCCGCCAGCGGCTTGCAGGATCAAGACTTGCCCCTCCTTATGGTAAGGGCCGGCAAAAAGCACCTGCGAATCCGCGGGCGCGATGGCCTGGGCGCCGGGCGCGGTCACAAATGTTATGCCCGGCAGCATGGCGCTTGCGGTCTGCGTCCGAGCCTGCGGCACGACGGTTCCGACGACGGGACGCAGCAGCGAGCCGCGCGCCAGACCTGCCGGCCGCGCCAGAGATCGCGCGGAAACCACGGTGATGCCGCTGGCCGGCATGTCATTGCGCAATGTGCCGACCTTGGCGAGCAGCATTTCCAGGCTGGTCGCCTCGTCCGCGGCGGCATCGAGCTTGGACTGCAGATCGCCATAGGTCGCGGACGCTTCATCGGCCTCGCGACTTTTCATCGCGAGAAGTTGATCCAGTTCGCTGCGCGCATTGCGAAGTTGTAATGCGTTGCGCGCGCTTTGCGCCCGGCGCGCGATCAGCTCGGCGCGCGTCTTGCGCAACAGTGCGAGCTTCTTGGACAGCGCCGCGGCGGCGCCATAGACGCGCGGCAGCGAGGCGCCGAGCAGCATCGAACCGCGCGCTGCGCCCAGGGCATCGTCGGCCTTCATCACCAGCACCGGCGGCATGTCGGATTGCAGACGCTCAAGCACCGCCAGCAATTGCGCGACATGCACGCGGTCGTGCGCGAATGTTTGCGACAGCGTCTGCTCCTGCGCGGTGAGCTTGGCCAGGCGGGCATCGATCTGGCCTTTCTCCGCTTCCAACGCCTGGACGCGCTCGGCCGTCGTCACCAGCTTGTGGCGCAGCGCAGCTGCCTGGGCCGTGAGCGTGTCGCTGCGCTGCTTTGCGGTCTCGACGGCTGGGCGGCTTTTGGCGATCTGCTTCTGCAAGAGCTTGTATTGCTGGGACGTTGGCGGAAGCCTGTTCAAATGATTGAGCGGCACCGCGGCCTTCATTTCTTCGGCCGACGGAATGCCGGGACGCGCCGCGGGCGGCGCACTCGCACGATGCCAATGCGGCGCGGCAGCAAGCGGCGCGGCACACAGCAGCACAGGCAATGCGAGAAGGAGCGGCTTGCGAGTCACGGCGCGCAATCTAAAGCAGAATCCGTTCACGCCAAATCACAGGAGCAAGCGCAACACAATATTCTAATGCACCTTGGTCTGGGCTTTGACGGCCGCGACTTTTTCCGCGAGTTCCTTTTCGTCAGCCAGGTACCACGCCTTTTTTGCCTTGAAGCTGCTGTCGAGCTGATAGGCGCGCGGCATGCCCGTGGGCAGATTGAGCTCGGCGATATCGGCTTCGCTTATGTTTTCCAGATACATCATCAGCGCGCGCAGCGAATTGCCGTGTGCCGCGATGATGACGCGCTTGCCGGCCTCGAGCTCCGGCACCACGACTTCGCGCCAATACGGCATCACGCGATGCAGCACATCCTTCAGGCTTTCGCCGCGCGGCAGATCGGCGGCGGGGACATGGGCGTAACGCGGATCAGCTTTCGGATAATCCGGCGAGTCCAGATCGACCGGCGGCGGGGGCACAGCATAAGAGCGGCGCCATTCATGCACTTGCTCCGCGCCGAATTTTTTCACGGCTTCAGCCTTGTCGCTGCCTTGCAACTTTCCATAGTGACGCTCGTTCAGCCGCCAGTGCTTGGCGGTGGGCAACCACATCAAATCCATTTCCTCGAGCGCAAGCCACAAGGTCTTGATCGCACGCGATTGCATCGAGGTCTTGGCGACATCGAAGGTGAAGCCCGCAGCTTTCATGCGCCGCCCCGCTTCGCGCGCTTCGGCTTCGCCTTGGGCGGTGAGGCGCACGTCCCGCCAACCGGTAAAAAGGTTCTTCTTGTTCCACTCGCTTTCGCCGTGGCGCAGAAGCACGAGCTGGCAGGTTTCGGACATGAGTGTCTCGCATGGGGGTCGACGAGCGACGCAATAGAATTGTTCTTCGATTTTCGCCACATGCGATTTCAGCGCGCGCAAGCCGGCGTTGATTTCATTCGCTTTTCCGTCGCAAGTCGTTTTGCGATTTTTCGCGGTTTTTTACCGGATGTCCTCCCAGGTCCATGCGGTGCTTGCTGCCCGGAAAAACCTGCCGGGTAGGCCGATTTGACGGGACGGCTCCCTCCTAAGCTATTGTTATAATTATATATAATTAGCGCCTGCCCCGGCACGGAACTCGCAAGAGACCTTGCGGAAAATCACGTTCAGAGCAAAACGCTCATGGCCCGCCGCACCTATACATATAGAATCGTCGCCGCCGTGCTTGCCGCGCTGACGGCGTTTGCGCCCATTCCCGCCTTCGCCTTCAGCCGCATCAAGGACCTCGTCGATGTCGAGGGCGTGCGCGACAACATGCTGGTCGGCTATGGCCTGGTCGTGGGCCTGAACAACACCGGCGACTCGCTGCAGAACGCGCCGTTCACCCAGCAGAGCCTGACCACGATGCTGGAACGCCTGGGCGTCAACACCCGCGGCGAGACCATGCAGACCAAGAACGTCGCCGCGGTGATGGTGACGGCCAATCTTCCCGCCTTCGCCTCGCAAGGCATGCGCATCGACGTGTCGGTGAGCGCGCTGGGCGATGCCAAGAGCCTGCAAGGCGGCACGCTTCTGGTCACGCCGCTGTTCGGCGCCGACGGCGAGATCTATTCGCTGGCGCAAGGCCCGGTGGCGATCAGCGGCTTCGCCGCTGCGGGCGCTGCCGCCAGCGTGACGCGCGGCGTACCGACGGCGGGGCGCATCTCTAACGGCGCCATCGTCGAGCGCGAAATCAATTTCAATCTGGCGGCGCAGACCTCGTTGAAGCTTTCGCTGCGCAATCCCGATCTTGCCACCGCCACGCGCATCGCCACCGCGGTGAACACCTATCTCGGCAACAACATCGCCACCGTCACCGATCCGGCCACCGTGGTCCTGAAGGTGCCGGCGGGCTATCAGCACGGCGTCATCGGGCTGCTGAACGACGTGCAGGAACTCAAGGTCAACCCCGACGAGCCGGCGAAGGTCGTGATCGACGAGGATTCCGGCGTCATCGTGATGGGCGCGGATGTGCGCATCTCCACTGTCGCCATCGCCCAAGGCAATCTCACCATTCGCGTCACCGAAACGCCGGAAGTGAGCCAGCCCGCGCCGTTCAGCAAGGGCAAGACGACCGTGGTTCCGCGCACCGCCATCCAGGTGGACGATTCGCACGGCAACAAGATGGCCGTGCTCGACTCCGGCGTGAGCCTGCAAAAGCTGGTGGACGGATTGAACGCGCTGGGCGTGGGCCCGCGCGACATCATCTCCATCCTACAGGCGATCAAGGCCGCCGGCGCGTTGCAGGCCGACATCGAGATCATCGGCTGATGCTGGGCGCACCCGACATTCAAACCGCCATGATGATGGCCAAGGCGCAGGCGCCGCAAGCGCCTTCGCCCACCAACAACGTCGCCGCCGCGACCAAGGCCGCCAAGCAGTATGAAGGCGTCTTCATCTCCCAGTTCCTGAGTTCGATGTTCGAAGGCATCCCGACCGACGGACCGTTCGGCGGCGGACAAGGCGAAGAAATGTTCCGCTCCATGATGGTCGACGAATACGGCAAGCAGATCGAAAGCCAGGGCGGCTTCGGCTTGTCCTCCGCCATCACCCGCCAACTTCTCAGCGAGCAGGAGAAGAGACATTGAGCAACGACGCCAAAGCCGGACGCCTGATCGCGATGGCCGAACGCCTCACCGACGCGCTGAAGGCCGATATCGCGGCGCTCGAACGCGGCCGCCCGCGCGAAATGCGCTCCATCGAGACCGACATGCTGCAACTCGCGGCCTTGTTCGGCCGCGAGAGCGCCGCGTTCACGGTCGCGATGAGCAAAACCATTCCGGCAGCGACACGCGGCACGCTGATCGAGGTCACGAAGCATTTCAAGGATGCGCTGGCCGCGCAGACCCGCCTGGTCATGCGCACCAAGACGATCAGCGAAGGCATGATCCACGCCATTGCCGAAGACGTCGCGCGCAAGCGAAGCGCCGCCAAGCCTTACGCACCAACCATCGGGCGCCCCCGCTCCCCAGGCGCGATGGTCTACAACCGGCTGGCGTGATTCAGGCAGCCAGACATGCACCCCCGCAAGCCGCGGCTTCGTTCAGGGCGCAATCCGGAAGATGGGAACATTATAGGAACGCGCCGTCACGCCGTCAAGCGGGTTCGAGGCGATTTTCCCAGGCTCTGCGTGGGCGGAAAAAATTTTCGGAAGCATGCCGTCGCCCGCCCTGCCAACTGTCCCGAAACCGAAATTGCGCAGGCCGAATCGCTATCCGGCGGCGCTTTTCGCGCAATGCGACCGCCGCGCGTCGGTTAGGCCCGGCGCCAATTGGAGTTGCTGCAACGTCGTCATCGTGTTGCCTTGCGGCTTGAACACGAACTTCTCCATTGTGCCGTCGGGTTTCTTGTAGGTGTAGGTCAGCGGCTGCTGGGAATCGTTGGTGCGCTGCTCGTCGATAGCGATGCGCATGCCATCCCTTATTCCCGCGCGCTCCGCCGGTCCGCCGGGTTCAAGCCCGGTCACGATGCCCCCGTTGCGCACCGTGGCCATGAAATCGAAGCCGTGATCGAACAGGGGCACGGATTTGGTGACGACCGCAATGCATTCGCCAAATGCGTCCTTTGGCAGCAACGCCGGCTTGCCCTGCTCAATGACATTCTCCGCGTCGGTGCGAATATCCAGTCCCATGCGTCGCATCGTTTCGACAAAAAGATCCGGAGCAACCGGACTCTTGTCACCGAGCTTCGCCGCCTCGCCCGGCATCGCCCGCATCACCTGATCGAGGCCGAGCTTGCCGTGAGACTTTTTCTTGAGCTCACGGTCCCAGCGCGCCGCCATGATGGAGCCCCGCTGATAGGGAAGATCGTGAATGTCGGCGCCGCCTGAGTATTCCTGCCTGACGATCTCCTGGTTGGTCGCCAGGCGCACAGGCGATCCCGCATACGCCATCAGCACTTTGTTCCAGTCGGCGATGAAAGCCTCGAGGCTGTAGAGGCCCATGCGCAGCAACAGGGGCCGCTTGTAATAATCCGTGAAGCCTTCCGAGAACCAGTACGAGGACGGCTCTTGCTCGCCCGCCGCCATGCCGCCCATGCGAATCGGATTCCAGGTGTGGAAATACTCGTGCGCAAGGAGCGGTTCCAGATCGCTCAGCGGTATATTCGGCGTTGACAGAATGGCGAATGCATCGCCGCGCCCGTTGCCGTCGGCGTTGATGTGGGGCGATCCGCTTGTGGTGGCCGCAAGCGCCACCAGAAACGGTCCTTCATGGCCGCCCCAGAATTTGCGCTCGCCCGCGACGATGCGGCTTGTTATGGACACAAAATCTTCGTCCGTAAAACCGTAGTGGCCGATCGTCGCCACCCGCAGGCGCGCATCGCCAATCTGGCGCGAGAACACGCGCAGATCGGGCCCGCCGACCGCCACGCTTTCCGTCAGATCGGTCATGGACATTGGCTGCCCGTTCGCGTGTTCGAGATCGGACGCGAACGGATAATCCTTGGCGCCATCCCAATGGAATTGCGCGCGGGCGGTTTTGTTTTCTGGATAAACGAAAAGAGCCTCGCCAAAAATCCAGAACCAATGCGGACGAATGATGGGCTTGTAAGGATCGACTTCGTCCCCGGTGGGATCGTGATCGAGCGCGGATACAACGCGATAGTGCAGCGTGAGCGCCGCACCCGGGGCGGATGTCACGACCCGCTTTGCCGGTCCATCCTCCGCGATGGACTGCGCACCGTCGACTTTCAGATCCTTGATATTCTTCCACAACACCGAAGCGCCGTTGTCCTGGTCGGGCAAGAGCAGTGTCGTGGTGCCCGATGCATCGGCATGCCATGTGGCCGTCACATCCAGCGCCACAAGAGTCTGCCCGGCGAACTCCGGGGAAACGTCATACGCGACAACATCGGAGCTACCCGGCGTGGCCAACGCGCCGCCGCTCGATAGAACAAAGGCAGCCAGGAGCGCGGCGCAGAATGCGCGGTTGAACCGAACGCGGAAGAGATTGGGATTCAAGCACGACGTCTCATCGAGGCTGCGACAGCCTCACCGAGCGCCAGAACTTTTTCAAGTGTGGGCTTACGCCAGCGTGCTGGTGCTGGAGTCGGATTCGAGCTGGGTGAGCGCCAGCGAATAGCTTGCGATCTGGTTGGTGAGATAGGTGGGCACCGGGCCGCTCGCGGACGAGGACGCCGCGCTGCTGCTCGAAGACGACGCCGGCATGTTGGTCTGGAAATAGATGTTCTGAATCGCCGCCAGCACGGGCAACAAATCCGCTTTCGCCACGGCGGCGCCACCGGATGTCGAGATGTCCATGTTGGTCTTGATGCCCAGACCGAACGTCTGATTGGAGGCGCTCGTCGATGCGCCCGACGACGAAGACGATGAAGCGCCCTTTGTCGCCGGTGCGGAGACCATGCCGGTGGGAATGCCGAGCCGCCCCAGCGCATCGGAATCGGCCGGGCCCGCCACGAGGTTCGCGCTGAAGCCGGCGTTCATCGTGATCTGCAACGCCTCGCCGCCGCCGGTGTATGTCACCTTGGCGCTACCGGCGTTTTGCAGCTCGCCGCTGATCTTGGTGGCGAGCGATTGCATGGTTTCGCCCGCCGCAATGCTGACGGTGATGTTGCGCGCGCCGGTGCCTTGAAGATCGATGTTGAAGGAATCGCCGGTTCGCAATGTCGTCTGCGAAGCCAGATCGACGGTCTGGTCGGTGTCGAGCGTGCCGCGCGGCAGGCCCAGCGCATCGAGCACGCTGGCGCCATTGGGATCGATCGCGATGGCCTGGCCGGAGGACTGTCCGTCTGCGCCGCCATATTGCGTGGTCCATTGCACCGCGCCGGCACTGCTGAGCGCCGTGACGAACGTGTTGGCGGTGTTCTGCACGTTGCGCGTCTGGCCGGCGAAGGTGCCGGTGGTGGACCCGGTGAGATAGACCGTGCCATCGGAGCCGACCGTGACGCCGCCGGCCTTGTCCACGCCGCTGGTGCCGACATAGCTGACATAATTGGGCGTCGCCGTGGTGCCGTTGTCGGTGACGTTGAAGACAAAGGCGTCGCTGTTGCCCGAACTCGGATTGACAATCGTGGCCGCGCCGCCGGCATTGAGCGCCGCGTTCTGGCTCGAACCGGCGAGATAGATCTGGTTGCCCGAAACGGTGAGCCCGGCAAGCTGGCCGTTGTCCAGCGCGCCCACATCGACCGTCCATTGCGGCGCGCCGGTGGCGTCGCCATTGGCGTATTTGGTGAGATAGGCCTCCCCGTTCTGCGTGCTGGCGACGACGAGTCCGCCGTCGGATGTGGTGGCGGTGGCCGCCACGCTGTCGCTGCCGGAGGTGCCGAATTGCTGCTCGTAAACGATCTTGCCCGTGGATGAGAGCTTGGTGACATAGGCGTCGCTGCCGCCGCTGCTGGTCTGGCCCGCGCCCAGCACGCCCGTCACGCTGCCGCCGATATAGACGTTGCCTGACGCATCCACGCTCACTGCAGCGGCCTGGTTTTGCGACAGCGTGGGGATCTGGGTTTCCCAGTTTTGGCTGCCGTCGTCGTCATAGGAGGCAACGAAACTGTCGGTGTTGCCATCGGCGATGGCGCTGGTGGAAAGATCGGCGGTGGTCGAGCCCGCGATCACCACGCCATTGCCTCCCGAATTGAGCGCCATGGAATAGCCGCTGGCCGTGCCCGCGCTGCCGACCAGCTTGGTCCATTGCAGATTGCCGGCCGAATCGTATTTCGACAGGTAGACGTCCTGCGCGCCCTGATTGAGCTCGGTGCCGAAGCTGCCGGTGGAATTGCCCAGCACATAGACGTTGCCTTGCCCGTCGACGACGGTGGATTGCGCCGTGGTGGTGCCGCTGGTGGGCGTGGTGGTGGCGCTGAACACGCCCGAAGGCGCGCCACTCGAAAGATTGGTGAGCTTGACGAGACGGCCCTGCTGGTCGGGCGAAGTCGTGGACACCGCGCCGGTGGACGAATTCACCGTTGTCGTGCTGCTGGGCGAGCCTGTGTTGCCGGCGACATAGAGCGCGGGCTGCGAACTTGCGGACGACAGATTCACCGCTTCGCCCGCGCCCGCCGAGATGGAAATGCCATACGTCGCGTCGGTGGGATCGTTGATCGTGCCGCTCGTCATCACGCGGGAAAAGCGCGTCGAAAATCCGCCCGCGGAGAGCTGCTGGTTCACATAAGTGACGATGTTGTCCAGGGTCAGCGGCCCGGAGATTTTCGACAAATCGATGGGCACATCGGTGGTCGCGCCGGCCTTGGTGACCGAGACGTCGAAGCTTTCGCTGGAATTGACGTTGGGCAGCGCGGTGGAGAGATCGGCGTCGTCGACGACAGTGCCGCCATTGTAGTCGAAGTTCGAGAAGGGAACGGCGACGCCGCTCGTCACCGAGGATTGGGTCTTGCCGGCCTGCAGGGTGAAGTTGTTGAAGGTGGTGCCGGAGATGAAGGACTCCACCTGCTGCAGGCCTTGCTGGAAGCGGGTGTTGAGACCGGCGAGCTGACCTGGCGTCATGGTGGTGCGCTGCGCCATGCCGGCAAGATACGACAGCGTGCTCAGCGCAGTGTAGACGGAGAACAGGTTCTGGTTGTCCTGCTCGGTTTCCGAGCTTGCCGTGGTGCCCGCACTTAGCGGCACGTTGCTGGTGTCGAGAAAATTCGTCGTCGCCATCACCTTGGCGTCTTCGGTGGTCTGCGACGGCGTCGGCGCGCTCCACGGCGGCGTGTCGGTCGAGGTCGCATTGCTGCTGCCGGTGTTGGTCGATGACAACGCGGCCGCGGAATTCGCCGCCGCGGACACGGCCGCCGTCACGCTCGCCGTCATCTGCGCGTTGAAATAGTTGAGGAGCGTCGAGCTGTCGATCGAAAGAGACATCAGTGGATTTTCGCCGGCAACGCTTAACACCGCGCTAACCAGCCCACGTGCTTAACGCCGTCTTAACGGCATGCGAGCGAGAAGGGCGTCATGCACATGCGCGCCTACAAGGACGGCTTGCGGCTTTCGGCCGAGGGGCGCCATGCCGAAGCTATCGACCGCCTGCAGCTTGCACTTTCGCAACGCCCCGACGATGCGCGCGTTCTGTTCGCGCTGGGCAACACCGCGCGCGCACTGGGCATGGCCGGCCCTGCCGAACAATTCTATCGCATGGTACTGGCGCTGGCGCCGGCGCAACTGGAGGCGCTGATCAACCTGGCCAATCTGCTGCGCGCCAATGGCGATCCGGCCTCTGCCGTCGCTTTGCTGGAGCCGGCCCTCGAGCGCGCGCCCGACAGCCACGAGATCGTGATGACCTTGGGATCGGCGTATCGCGAGATGGGTCGTCGGGACGAGGCGGAAGCTCATTATCGCGAGGCGCTGGCGCGCCGTCCGGACTATGCGCAGGCGCTGGTCAATCTGGGCGATCTTCGCAGCGACGCGGGCGCGCGCGCGCAGGCGCTGCAATTCTACGATCGCGCGCTGGCGATTGCGCCGGACAACGCGCAAGCCACGTTCCACCGCGCGTTCCTGCATCTGGAGCAAGCAGACCTCGCGCGCGGCTGGCGCGATTACGAAGCACGCCTCGCGCTCGAACCGATCGCGCACGATCATGGCCTGCCGCGCTGGAACGGCGAGATGGGCGCGAAAATTCTCGTCACCGCCGAACAGGGCGTTGGCGACGAACTCATGTTTGCAAGCCTCATTCCCGATCTCGCCGCTTATTGCGACGCCATAGTGGAATGCGATCCGCGCCTGGTGCCGCTGCTGGCGCGCTCCTTTCCGCACATCGAAGTAAGGCCGTCACAGATGGCGAGAACCGGCGGCGCGATCCAGGCGCATCACGCGCCGAGCGATGCCACAGCCGCCATCGAGCTTGGCGGCCTGGCGCTTCATTTGCGGCCATCGTTTGCGAACTTTCCAAAGCCCCATGCCTATCTTGTTACCGACGCCGCTGAGACCGCGCGTTGGCGTGCGCGCTTTGCGACCGGTCCGCATATCGGCATCTGCTGGCGCAGCGGCAAACAGACTCATGGCCGCGCGATGCATTATGCGCCGCTGGAAGCGTGGGCGGCGTTCGTCCGCGATCTGCCGGGCAACATCGTCTGCGCGCAATATGATGCGCGCGCTGAGGAAATCGCAGCGTTGGAGCGGGCGAGCGGGCGAAGCCTTCTGGTTCCGCAAGACCTCGACCAGAAGAACGAGCTGGATCGCACTTGCGCGATGCTGTCGGCGCTGGATTGCGTCGTCAGCGCGCCGACCGCGGTGTCGTGGCTGGCCGCCGGCGCGGGCGTCGCGACCTACAAGATCCTTTCGCGCCAGAGCTGGACGGGCTTCGGCGAAAGCTACGAGCCCTTCGCGCCGTCGTGCCGCTGTCTGACGGCAGACGGCGACTGGACAAACGCTTTTTGCGAAGCCGGCGCGCAGATCAAAGCGCGATCGCGCGCGCTTTAGATGATCGCGCGATCTCGCGCCGAACCGGTATCCACTTCGGCGGATCGCGCTTTGGGGGCGCGCTTGGCCGCGAGTGCCTGGGCGATATCGGCGGCGATGCGTTCAGCGCCCAGCCCGTCGATCCGGCTCATGCCTGCCGTGCGCATCTCTTCGCGCGTCGGCCGGTCGTTGAGCAGCGTCCACACGATGCCGGCGATATCTTCATTCGACGCCGTTTGCGCCACGCCCAGCGAAATACCGATGCCGGCCGCCTCGAACGCCGAAGCCGAAAGCGCATGGTCCTGCGTCAATCCCAGATAGATCGCCGGCACGCCATAGGCCGCGAGCTCGTAAGCCGTGACGCCGAAGGCGCAAAGCGCCAGATCGCTGGCCGCGTATTCGGGCGCCAGATCGTCCGCGCCTTCGAGCGTTTCGAAACCGGGAGAGAGTTTTGCGATCTGGCGCGCCACCGCCTTGGGCTGATTCATGCCCGGGCCGATGATGAAGCGGGCGCGGAACACCGGATCGAGCCGCGCCAACGCTTTGGCCGCGCGCAAAGTGAGACCCTGCGGATCGCTGCCGCCCATCGCCACCAGCAAAGTGGGGCGGGCCGAATGCACCCGCAACTGCGCGGGATTGCGCGTGGTGCCGAGCAGCGCCCATTCCCAGCCGATATGCGGCGCGCAACGCGAACCGCTCCAGTCGAGCAAGCGGGCCTGCGGCACCGGCGGATAATACGCCAGATCGCAGGCCAGCCTGCGGTCGCTGCCGTCGTCGATGCAGGCTATGAGACTGACCTGCTGCGAAAGCCTGGCGATGTCGGCACCGTCCAAACCTTCGCGCAAGTCGCAAAGCAGCAGATCTGGCGCGCGCGCCTTGATCATGTTGGAGAGAGTATCGCCGCCGGACTCGACCGAGGCCGCATCGAAACCCGCGGCGCGGATCGGCGCCAGCGCATCGTCGCTGCCGTTCACCGCGAAGATCGCGCCAATGCCTTCGCGGTCGCGCAAGGCGCGCGCCAACGCGATCATGCGTTTGACATGGCCGTAGCCGAAATGGCCGCCGCCATCGCAGCGGATCAGTGCAAGACCGCCGCCGGCCGCAATCGGTTTCTGTTTCACATGCGCGTTCAGCGTGCGCAGGCCCGGTTCGCGATCCAAGAGCAGCAGAAGATCGGCGAGCGAGGCTTCGCCTGCTTTCGCGGCCATGCGCGCATGTACCGCTTCGACGAAGGCCAGATCGTCCGGCGTGTCGATTGTGAGCCTTGCGCCTTGCCGCGCCAGCGGCGGATAGGCCGGCGCGCGCGCGACGGGCGCGAAATCGGGATGCAGCTTGAAATAGCCGGTGACGTGCTCGCGCGCCGCCGGATCGTCGCCGGCATCCATCATCAGGCGGTCGAGGCCGCGGCGGGTGAACGGATCGACGCCCTCATGCGCCGTCACGGCGCCTTCCTCGAGAAGGACATAGTCGGCGTTCTGCTCGATCAGATGCTCGATGAGATGATCGACAAAGCCCGCGTCGATGAACGGCACGTCGGCGGAGACGCGTACGATGATATCGGCGTCCAGAAGCTCGGCCGCACGCGCGAAACGCGCCAGCACATTGTCTTCCGGCCCGCGCACCACCGGCACGGCGTTGGCGCGGCCCCATTCCACGATCGCATCGTCCAGCGGATTGACGGATGTTGCGATGGCGATCCGTTCGATGAATTGCGAGTGCTTCAGCCGATGCACGATGTGCCACAGCAGCGGCTTGCCGGCGATCTCGCGCAGCACCTTGCCGGGCAGACGCGTGGAACCCATGCGCGCCTGGATCACGGCGACGATACGCAAATGATCGGACGGTTCCGGCGTGATGTTCATGCCGCTTCGGGTTTCCATTGGCCGCGGATGTGGCGCAGCGGGCGCATGCCGTCCGCAGGATCGGCGCGCCAGTCGCGGTCGGCGATCTCGGACGGCTGCGGGCCTTTGTAGCCCGCGCCATCTGCGACAGCACTTTCGCGGATGCGCGCGATGACGGGCGCGATCTCTTGCGGTAGCCAGCAATGGCCCGCCGCATATTCCGCGCCTTCGCCATCGAGATCGAGATGAAACTCGACTGCCGCGGCATTCCAACGATGCACGGCGCGCTCGATTACCGCAGGGCGGCGCGTGTGATCGGACCAGCCGACGGCAAAGCCGGTTGCATCGCGAATGGTTTGAATGGCCGCGAGATTGGCTTCGGCGGCGGGCGTCGGATAAGCCGAGACGCAATGCAGCAGGGTCACAGCCTTCGCGCCTTCGCGGCGCAGGATCGCGGCGGCGGCCTTGATCTCGTCCAGCGTCGCCATGCCGGTGGAGAGCACGATGGGCTTGCCGCTGCGTGCGCAGGCTTCGAGCAACGGCGCCACAAGAAGCTCGTAAGACGCAACTTTGTAGAAATCGACGTAGGGCGCGAGCTCTTTCACCGCTTCGAGATAGAATGGCGTGCAGGAGAACTGGATGCCCCGCTCCTTGCAGCGCCGCGCCAGCGGCGCCAGATGCGCCAGCGGCAATTCCCATGCGCGGCGCGCCGCATGTTTGACGCTTTGCGAAAGAATTTCCGGCGCGAACATACGGTCGATCTTGAAGAGCTGGAATTTCACCGCATCGCAGCCCGCGTCCGCCGCCGCATCGACGAACGCCAAAGCGCGGGCCAAATCGCGGCCGTGATTGCTGGAAGCCTCTGCGATGAAGAGGGGTGCGCGGGGCATGCGCCGACATCCTTATGCTTAACCGTTTCTAAAGAGGGTTTGGCTAAGAGAGTGTTAACGAGGTTGGGCCATGAGTTCGCAGAGCGCAAAAAACAGCA
This sequence comes from Rhizomicrobium sp., assembly GCA_036489635.1. Lineage (GTDB taxonomy): Bacteria > Pseudomonadota > Alphaproteobacteria > Micropepsales > Micropepsaceae > Rhizomicrobium. Next base: position 24,039 of record DASXFK010000086.1, read on the forward strand.
TCGCTGCCCATGAAGGTGCGCTTGTCGCGCGAAAAAGCGGCTATGACATCATCCATTGCGCGACATGCGGCTTTCGCCACGTCGTGCCGCTGCCGGACCCGGCCGATCTCGAACGCGAATACAGCGAAAAATACTACAGCGAAGAAAAGCCCACTTACCTCGTCCACGCCGCAGAAGACCAGCAATGGGCGGAGCTGTCGCAGCACGACCGGCTGGAGAGTTTCGAAAAGATCCTGGGATCGCGGCGCAGGCGGCTGCTGGATATCGGGTCTGGGCCCGGCTTCTTCCTGAAGACTGCGAAAAATCGCGGTTGGAATGTCATGGGGATCGAGCCGTCGCGTCAGGCCGCCGCGCATGCGCGCAGCCTGGGGTTGGACGTCGTGGAAGGATTCTTCAACACGGAGACAGCCGCACAACTCGGATGCTTCGACGCGATACATCTGAACAACATGCTGGAGCATGTCCCCGATCCGATCGCGATCCTGCGCGCAGCCCGCGCCATATTGAAGCCGAGCGGCGTTCTGTGCGTCGGCGTGCCGAACGATTTCTCGCCGCTCCAGATCGCCGCCGCCGCGACCGCCGGCACCGGCGAATGGTGGCTCGCGCCGCCGCATCATCTCAACTATTTCGACGGCGCGACACTATCCAACCTATTGGAAAATATAGGGTTTTCAGTCGCCGAGCGCACCACCAGCTTTCCCATGGAAGCGTTCGTGCTGATGGGCGACGATTACACCACCGACCCTGTTTTGGGCCGCGCCAGTCACAACAAGCGCAAGAAATTCGACCTGTCGTTCGAAGCCGCCGGTCTCAAGGAAACGCGCCGTGCGTTCTACCGCGCGTTGGCGGAAATCGGCATCGGCCGCGAAGCGATTGTCATCGCGGTCAAGTGTTGAGCGACAGGCCTTGAGCGCACAACCTTTCTTTATCGTCTCGAGCGGGCGTTCCGGCACGGCGATGCTGCACAAGGTGCTGGCCTCGGCGGGCGACGTGGAGATGCAGCACGAATACATGGTGCAGATCGTCCAGCCGTTGGCAGTGCGCCGCTATCAGGGCCTGGCGAGCGCGGAGGAAGCGCTCAGGATTCTGGACAGCACGCACAAGGCGGCCGCGCATTATTCCATGGCCGCGCATTGGGGCGATTCCTCCAACAAGCTTTCCTGGCTGATTCCGGAACTGGCGGCACTGATGCCGCAGGCGAAGTTCGTGCATCTGGTGCGCGACGGGCGAAAAGTGGCCGGCTCTTATTTCCGCAAGCTGGGCGACGAGTGCTACGACGACCGCTCGACCGCCATTTTGCGCGACTTTCTGGAAGGCAAAGCGCCCGCGCCGCCGCCGGAAAAGAAGTATTGGTGGCCGATCCCGCCCGATCCCGCTTTTCGCAGCTTCAACCAGTTCGAGCGCATCGCCTGGCACTGGGCGCAAATCAATCGCACGATCGCCCAGTCGCTTGCGGCGCTTCCTGAGCCGCGCAAGCACTTCGTGCGGCTCGAAAACCTTTACCAAAGTGCTAACGCGGTGGAAGGGCTTTTCCGCTTTCTTAATCTTTCCTACCGCGACGAGCATTTTTCGATGTTCGCCCGTCCGCACAATGTGAACCGCGCCGAAGACGAACGGCTGAATGCCGATCAGACGAGGCGCTTCGACGCCATCGCCGGCGGCACGATGCGCGATCTCGGTTATGCCGGCAGCGAAGAGTATGTAGTGAAATATTAAGCACGTTCGGTTCAGGATGGTTACCGAATTCCTCCCGGACGTTCCTCATGGATAACACTTGCGAACTCTGCCGCCGCGACATGCTCGAAGCGGTTTACGAGCCGCTGTCGCCGCGCGGTCTTAAGGTTCATCTGTGCCGACATTGCGGAATGGTGCAAAGCATGCCGCGCATCGACCGCGCGCCGCGCACGGCCCACGCGATTTCGGGCGGCGCCGATTGGGGCAATGTCCGTTACGGCAAAGCCTTCCGCACCAAGGCCGCGATCAAGGCGATCAAGCACCATGCCGACCTCAATCGCGATCTGGCCGTGCTCGATGTCGGCTCGAACCGCGGCAGCTTCGCGCGCGCGTTCCTCGAGATCGCCGATTATGCTCATCTCGTCGCGCTCGAGCCCGATGAGCGCGTGGTGGATTCCTGCAAGGATCTGCCCCGCACCGAGACCATCCATGCGCGCATCGAAGATGCGGCGCTGGAGACCGAGCGCTTCGACATTGTCCATTCCTGCCACACCATCGAGCATCTGGCGCATCCCGCGCGCGTTTTGGCCGATCACTGGCGCGTGCTCAAACCAAATGGTTTGCTGGTGTTGGATGCGCCAAACCTGGCGTTTCTCGATATGGACGACATTGTCGAGGAATGGTTCATCGACAAGCACCTCCATCATTTCTCCGCACGCACTTTAATGCGCATGGTCGAAGCCGCCGGTTTTGCAATCATCGACGCGCCGGATCTGAACGACCGCGAGAACCTGCTGATCGTCGCGCAAAAGAGCGCCGCCGGTCATCCTGCGGCCCGCGCCGACGCCAAGGAAGTGGCCGAAGCCGAACGCCTGCTCGCCGCCTATGGCGCCACGCGGGCGCGCAATCTTGCCGCCCTCACCTTTGCCGCCACGGAAATCGCCAACATGGCGCCCAAGCGCGTCGCCATCTGGGGCGCGGGGCGATTGTTCGACACGCTGGTCGTGCAAGGCGGCCTTGCGACATCGGCGCTTGCGATATTGGTCGATGCTCACCTGGTGAAATATGCCAGCGAACGCCACGGCTATCCGTTGAGCGCACCGCAAGCGCTGGAACAGGCCAAGCCGGACGTGATCGTCATCATGTCGCGCGGCTTCGCCGAAGAAATCGCGGCGCAGGCTACCATGTTGGCGCCGAAAGCGGAGATTGTCTTCTATAGCGATCTGATCAGCCGCGCCGTGAAGCTGCGCAAGGCGGCTTGAGATGCTCAGCGCCGCGAAAGCCCAGCCGCAACTGAACCTGACCGACAGTCTTGTCGAGACCATCGCCGCCGGAGCGCGCTTTGTGCGCCGCCACGCCATTGCCTCCATCTATCACGCCGGTTCCGGCCATCCGGGCGGCGCGCTGTCGAGCGCCGATCTCTTCGCGGCATTGTTCGGCGCGGAGTTGAATTTCTGGCCCGACAATCCGGGCGATCCGGCGCGCGACCGCTTCGTGCTGTCCAAAGGCCATGCGGCGCCGGCGCTTTACGCCATCGGCGCCTATCACGGCTTCTGCGATCCGAAAGCAGCGCTTGCGTTGCGCAAGCTGCATTCGCCGTTCCAGGGCCACCCCCATATCGGCGATCTGCCGTGGACGGAATCGAGTACCGGCTCGCTGGGGCAAGGTTTCTCCGTGGCGCTCGGCATGGCGATGGGTCTGAAGCTGCAGAAAAGCCAAAGTCGCGTCTACACGATGCTGGGCGACGGCGAGATGCAGGAAGGCGAAGTTTGGGAAGCCGCGATGTGCGCGGCCCATCACAAGCTCGACAATCTGTGCGTCCTCGTCGATTACAACAAACTGCAAAGCGACGACCGCAACGACAACATCATGCGGCTGGAGCCTCTGGCCGCGAAGTGGCGCGCCTTCGACTGGGCAGTTGCCGAGATCGACGGCCACGACATTGCGCAAATCCTTTCCGCCTTCCGCCGCGTTTCCTCCACCCATGGCCGCCCCGCGATCGTCATCGCGCACACGATCAAGGGCAAAGGCGTGCCTTATATGGAAAACATCCCGCATTGGCATGGCAGCGTGAAGCTGACGCGCCTCCAAGCCGAAGATGCGTTGCGCGCGCTGGGCGCCGACCCACGCGAAATCACGGAGCTTCTCGATGTCAGCTTCTAGCGCGCCCTCCCTGATCGCGCAGACCGGCGATTCCCTGCGCGAAGCCTTCGGCAAGGCGCTGTCGGGCATGGCCGATGAATTCTCCAACGTCGTGGTCTTGGACGCCGATATCGCCGGCGGCACCGGCCTGCATCATTTCCGCAAGAGCCATCCCGATCGTTTCCTGCAATTCGGCATCGCCGAACAGAACATGATGGCCGCCGCCGGCGGATTGGCCGCTGTCGGCCTGCTGCCGGTCGTCACCACCTTCGCGGTGTTCTGCCTGCGCGCGGTGGAGCAGGCGCGGCTGTCGCTCGCCTATTGCCGCCGCAATGCGAAAATCGTGGCGTCGCATCCTGGCATCGATGTCGGCCCCGATGGCGGCTCGGCGCAAGCGCTGGAAGATCTTGCCGCGTTCCGCGCCATACCGGGCATGACGGTGATCTCGCCCGCCGATCCGGTGGAGATGGCGCTGGCCACGCGCGCAATCCTGCAATTCGACGGCCCCGTCTATATGCGCACCGGCCGAAGCCCGGCACGCCGCATATTCGGCGACGATCACGTCTTCCATATCGGCGAAGGCCGCATCGTCTGCAAAGGCCGCGACGTCACCATCGTGGCTTGCGGCGTGGAAGTGGCGCGCGCGCTGGACGCAGCCGAGATACTGGCGCGCGAAAAGATCAGCGCCCGCGTCGTCAACATGGCCACGATCAAGCCCATCGACAGCGAATTGCTTGCGCGCTGCTCGAGAGAGACCGGCGCCATCGTCACGGCGGAGGATCACAACATTCACGGCGGACTTGGCGGCGCGGTGGCGGAATCGCTCGCGGCCACGGCGCCCTGCCCCATCGAATTCGTCGGCGTGCGCGACACGTTTGGCGCTTCGGGCGAGCCGGACGAGCTGGCGGCGCATTTCGGCATCGACGCCAAGGCCATTGCCGAAGCGGCGCGCCGCGCCATCGCACGAAAGAAAAAGAGACACTGATGTCGCGCTTTTCGCTTTCCGGAAAGAACGCCGTCGTCACCGGCGCGAGCCGCGGCATCGGCCGCGCGATTGCGCTCGGCCTGGCGGAAGCCGGCGCCGATGTCGTCATCACATTCCGGGACAAGCGTGACGAAGCGGAAAATGTCGCACGCGAAATCGGCAAGCTCAAACGCCGCGCACTGGTGCTCCAGATGGATGTCGCCAACCGATCCAGCGTTGAAGCTGCCGCGAAAGATGCGCGCGCCTTCGGCCCGATCTCGATCCTCGTGAACAACGCCGGCATCAACAAGCCGACGGATTTCGATAAAGTGAGCGATGAAGATTGGGACGACATCCTCGCCACCAATCTCAAAGGCCCTTTCATCTGCGCGCAGACTTTCCTGCCTTTGCTGGCGGAAGCAGGCGGCGGAAGCATCGTGCACATCGGCTCGGTGAGCGGCCAATATGGCGGGCCGCGCACGGCGCA
>DASXFK010000154.1:0-13182 GCA_036489635.1 Rhizomicrobium sp.
GCCGCTTTGACTTCGCGCTTCTTGGCCTTGTGCGGCACGAGATCGAGCTTGGTTTCCACGCTGGGATTGTCGAGGTTGATCGTCGGCGGGACGATCTGATCGCGGATGGCGAGCGTGCAGAAGATCGCTTCCACCGCGCCGGCCGCGCCGAGCAGATGTCCGATGGAAGATTTCGTCGACGACATCGACATCTTGGCCGATGCGTTTCCGAACAGGCGTTCCACCGCGCCCAGCTCGATCTCGTCGCCGAGCGGTGTCGAGGTGCCGTGCGCGTTCACATAGTCGATGTCGGACGGCGTGAGCTCCGCGCGCTTCAGCGCCATCTGCATCGCGCGATAGCCGCCATTGCCGTCTTCGGCGGGCGCAGTGATGTGATGGGCGTCGCCCGACAGGCCGTAGCCGCTCACCTCGGCGTAGATCTTCGCACCGCGCGCCTTGGCGTGCTCATACTCTTCGAGCATCACGACGCCCGCGCCCTCGCCCATCACGAAGCCGTCGCGATCCTTGTCGTAAGGGCGCGACGCCCTTTCAGGGGTGTCGTTGAAACCGGTGGAAAGCGCGCGGCAGGCGGCAAAGCCCGCGAAGCCGATGCGGCAGATCGCAGCTTCTGCGCCGCCGGCCAGCATGACGTCGGCATCGTCGAACATGATGAGCCGCGCCGCGTCGCCGATGGCGTGCGCGCCGGTGGCACACGCCGTCACCACCGCGTGGTTCGGACCTTTGTAGCCGAAGCGGATGGAGGCATAGCCCGAAATCAGATTGATCAGACGGCCCGGAATGAAGAACGGCGAAAGTTTCCGCGGGCCTTTCTCGTGAACGAGAATCGAGGCTTGCTCGATGCCTTCAAGACCGCCGATGCCCGAACCGATGAGCACGCCGGTGCGCTCGCGGTCTTCTTCGGTCTTCGGCTCCCAGCCGGAATCCGTCACCGCCTGCTGTGCGGCCGCCAACCCGAACATGATGAAATCGTCGACGCGCCGCTGCTCTTTGGGATCGAGCCATTGATCGGGATTGAACGTCCCGTTCGTCCCGTCGCCGCGCAGCACGGAGCAGGCGATGCGGGCCGGCAGGTCGTCCACTTTGAACTTGGTGATCGGCCGCGCGCCGGACTGGCCAGCCAGCAGCCGCGACCAGGAATCCTCGACCCCGCACGCCAGAGGCGTTACGAGGCCGAGTCCTGTAATCACAACCCTACGCATGGATGAGCTTGCGCCCAAGGGCATTTAGCCCTGCGACTTGTCGATGAACTTCACCGCGTCGCCGACAGTAACGATCGACTCCGCCGCGTCGTCCGGGATCTCGATGCCGAATTCCTCCTCGAACGCCATGACGAGCTCGACGGTGTCGAGGCTGTCCGCGCCAAGGTCTTCGATGAACGAGGCGTTGTCTGTGACCTTGTCGGCATCCACGTTGAGATGCTCGACCACGATCTTCTTCACGCGCTCGGCAGTATCGCTCATTGCTTTAAAGAACCTCTCGTTGATTTCAGACGCCGTATTGAGGGCCGGCGGCTTGCCCACGGTCTCCGCCTGAAAGGGCTCCGGGGTCGGCCGTTCGTAACACAAAGCCTCCGGGCCCGCCACACGCGGGTTAAGTATCTGGAATTATTATCAGATCATCGCCATTCCGCCATTCACATGGAGCGTCTGGCCGGTCAGATAGGCGGCCTCCTCGCTGGCGAGATAAACGACCGCCGCGGCAATATCGTTCGATGTGCCCATGCGGCCGGCCGGGATTCTCGGCAGCAAGCCGGCTTTCTGCTGCTCAGTCAGCGCATCGGTCATCGCGGTGGCGATGAAGCCGGGCGCGACGCAATTAACCGTGATATTGCGCGAGGCGACTTCAGCCGCCAACGATTTCGACATGCCGATAAGGCCGGCCTTCGCGGCCGCGTAATTGCCCTGACCCGGATTGCCCGTGGTGCCGACAACGGAGGTGACGGAAATGATCCGCCCCCAGCGCTTCTTCATCATGCCGCGCAACACGGCGCGCGACAGACGGAATGCTGCTGTGAGATTCACGGCGATAACCTGGTCCCACTCTTCGTCTTTCATGCGCATGAAGAGATTGTCGCGCGTGATGCCGGCATTGTTCACGAGAATGTCGATGGACGCGCCGGCGGCTTCTTCCGCTTTCTTGGGCAGCGCTTCCACTGACGCAGTGTCGGAAAGATTGCAGGTCGCAGCGTGAACGCGCGAACCCAGTTCGGCCTTCAACGCATTGAGCGCCTCTTCCCGCGTGCCGGAGATGACCACGGTCGCGCCCTGCGCGTGCAGTGATTTGGCGATGGCACCGCCGATACCGCCGGACGCGCCAGTGACGAGTGCGACTTTGCCGGCGAGATCGAACATCATAGCGACTTCGCGAAGGCTTCGATATCGGCGGGTGTGTCGAGCGTCACGGTCTGAAGCTCCTTGTCGATGCGCTTGACCATTCCGGTCAAAACCTTGTTGCCGCCGAGTTCGATCGTCGTGTCCACGCCGAGGCCGCGAAAGCCGAGCACGCTCTCCCGCCAACGGACGCGGCCGGTGACTTGTTCCACGAGAAGACGGCGGATCGTTTCCGGCTCCGCGGTTTCGGCCGCCGTCACATTGGCGATGAGTGGCGCCGCAAGCGGGCGGATGGCCACGCTGGCAAGTGCCTCGCGCATCGCATCGGCCGCGGGCTGCATCAACGGCGAATGGAACGGCGCGCTGACGTTCAGCGGCATGGCGCGCTTGGCGCCTTTTTCCTTCGACATCTGGCCGGCGCGGTCCACCGTCGCCTTGGTGCCGGAGATCACGACCTGGCCCGGCGCGTTGTCGTTCGCCACGACGCAAGTCCCGCCCTGCGCCGCGGCTTCGATGCAGACATCGGTCGCGTCGCTCACTTCGATGCCGAGCAGCGCACTCATGCCGCCTTCGCCGACAGGCACCGCGCTCTGCATGGCGCGACCGCGCGCTTTGAGCAGCCGCGCCGCATCGGCGAGCGTGAAACCGCCTACGGCGCATAATGCGGTGTACTCGCCGAGTGAGTGTCCGGCAACGAGCCGCGCATGTTTGGCGAAATCCAATCCGCCTTCGGCCTGCAGCACGCGCACGATCGCCATGCTGGCCGCCATGATCGCAGGCTGGGCGTTTTCCGTCAGCGTCAGCTCGTCCGCCGGACCCTCCCACATCAGCTTCGAGAGCTTCTGCGAGAGCGCGTCATCGACTTCCTGGAAAACCGCACGCGCAGGCGCGAACGCCTCAGCCAGCGCCTTGCCCATGCCGACGGCCTGGCTGCCTTGCCCCGGAAATATGAAAGCGCGCGTCATACAAATCTCGGCGTTGGGGCGGGAGACAAATCAACCCGCGCCGCAGGTGTCAAGCGTTCAAACCACAACCGATCAGCCCACGCTCTTTCAGGACATAGGCGATCAACCAAGCGGTGTCACCGCGGCTGCGATCGCGGGCGTCATAACTTTTGTGGCTTGTGCCAGTGTGTCTTCGACATCGGATTCGCGGTCCATCACCTTCTGCATGTCGGCTGGCTTGGGTTGCGGGGACGCGGGAGTCTCCACCTCGTCCGGGTGGGTCGTGCCGGCGGTGGCAGGATCTTGGGTCTTCAGGGAGCCGCTGAGCAGGGTGGGCGCGTTGCCTTGTTGCACGGCCAGGTCCGAGCCCGGACTGAGTTCGGATTGCACGCTGTAATTGTTGATCCCGTTGGCGAGCTGCTGTTGGCGTGCGACATCGGTCGCCCCCATGTTGCGGCTGTTGACGGCGTTGTGCACATCGTCGTCCGCGTCGCGCGCCGCCTGCATCAGAATCAGAAAAGACATGGCGGGGAAATCCGCGGCCGGAACCCCGAACCGGATCGAGGCCTCGTTCTGGGTGGCGATCGAGAAATATCCCTCATCCACTTCGTGCCGCGCCTCGGCCAAGATCCAGGCCCGCGTCGCGCGCCCCATCTTGGGAAGAAGCTGCGCCTCCAGTGCCAAGGCGCCGCTGGGATAAAGCGGGGTCGCCTCGGCGGAGGTCACTGCCAAAAATGCCGCAATCAATATCCAGGAAACGCGCATCCCGGTCCCTTGTTCTTTTTTCTTAATCTAGCACGCCAGACCGACGGCCGTGCGCGGGTGGGGCAATATTTCGCGATCCGCCGGCCAAAGCGCCAGAACAGCGTTCAGCTTGCTACCTTTCCGCCGTTCGGCTATAGCCCGCCCCCTTAAAGCGGCTGCGGTCGCGGGAGGCCTGAAAGGGTCCATGCCGGATGTCCGGCGTCCACGCGAACCAAGGTTCGGTCCGGCACCCGCCGCACCAAACTCCGTAGTCAAAACAGGGACTTACCGGAATGGCTCTTTATGAGCATCTCCTGATCGCGCGCCAGGATATCAGCGCGCAGCAGGTGGACGCGCTGGCGACCCACCTCAAAACCATCGTCGAAGGCGAAGGCGGCAAGGTCGAGAAGCAGGAATATTGGGGCCTGCGCGGACTTGCCTACCGCCTGAAGAAAAATCGCAAGGGGCATTATGTGCTCCTCAACATCAACGCCCCCGGCAAGGCGGTCCACGAACTCGAGCGCCAGCTCAAGATCAACGAAGACGTGCTGCGCTACATCACCGTGAAGGTGGACAAGTTCGAGCAGTCCTCGAACAAGAATCGCCGCGACGACAAGCCGGAAGGCAAGGAAGCCGCTGAAGGAGCAGAAGCATGAGCTACGGCGGAGATCGTTCGGACCGCGGCGATCGCGGCGACCGTGGTGGAGATCGTGGCGGACGCGAAGGCGGTCAGCGCCGTCCCTTCTTCCGCCGCAAGAAGACCTGCCCGTTCTCCGGCGCCAACGCGCCGAAGATCGATTACAAGGACGTGAAGCTGCTGCAGCGCTTCATCTCCGAGCGCGGCAAGATCGTGCCCTCGCGCATCACCGCGGTTTCGGCCGGCAAGCAGCGCATTCTGGCGAAGGCCATCAAGCGCGCGCGCTTCATGGCGCTGCTGCCTTACGTCGTGAAATAGGAGAGCGGCCATGCAAGTGATCCTGCTCGAACGCGTCGAGAAGCTCGGCCAGATGGGCGACGAGGTGAAGGTGAAAGACGGCTTCGGCCGCAATTACCTTCTGCCGCAGAAGAAAGCGCTGCGGGCGACGAAGACCAACCGCGAATATTTCCAGACGCAAAAGGCGCAACTGGAAGCGCGCAACCTCGAGCGCAAGGGCGAAGCGGAGAAGATCGGCAAGAAGCTGGAAGGCAAGACCTTCGCGCTGATCCGCCAGGCCGGCGACCGCGGCCAGCTCTACGGCTCGGTTAGCCCGCGCGACATCTCCGATGTCATTACGGCGGATGGCTTCAGCGTCAGCCGCACGCAGATCCCGCTGGACAAGGCGATCAAGAGCATCGGCCTGTTCCCCGTGAACGTGGTGCTGCATCCTGAAGTGCGCGTCACCGTCACCTTGAACGTCGCGCGCACGGAAGATGAAGCCGAGCGCCAGGCCAAGGGCGAGGACGTTCTGGCCGCGCGCACAGCCGAAGAAGAGGCATCTGCCGAAGCCCACGCCAACGCCGAGGCCGTGTTCGAGGAAGGCGCCGGTCCCAAGCCGGAAGAAGAAACCGAAGGCTGACGAAACCCCGGCTCAGGCCCTTCGCGTCATCGCAATTCCGGCGCCGTCTGCCAGATGAAGAAAGCATGTTGATCCGCGAGCTTCGCATATTGCCCAAGCTTCAGTTGCGCGCGTGCCCTTGAGCGGCTAATCATCCCGCGCGGTCAAGGCCTTGTGGCGGGCTGGGCCCTGAAAGGAATATACGTGAGCGACATCTTCCATGAAGTCGAGGAAGAGGTACGTCGAGAGCGCCTCGAAAAGATCTGGAAGGAATATGGCGACTACATCGTCGCCGCTGCCTGTCTGCTTGTCATCGCCGCGGCCGGATTGCAGCTCTGGCGCGTCCACGAGCAGCGCGAAACCGCCAAGGCCTCGCAAGATTATACGCAGGCCGAACAGCTCTACGAGTCCGGCCAGACGGACCTGGCGGCGCAAGCCTTCGCCCACATCGCGGAAACCGCGCCGGGTGGCTATTCGGCTGTGGCCCGTTTGCAGGAAGCCGACGCGATGATGGCGACCGGAAAAGCCGCGGACGCGCTTGCGCTCTACAAGAAAATCGCGGCCGGCGACAACCAGCTTTTGGGAGAAGTCGCGCGCGTTCACGAAGCCTGGGGAATTGCCGACACCGCGTCGCGCGCCGATCTCGAAAAATTGCTGGCGCCGCTAAGCGACCCCGGCAGCGCCTGGCGCTACACCGCGCGCGAGATTCTCGCCTACTGGGATTACCGCGACGGACAGACGGCGAAAGCGGCGGGCGAATATGCCAGCCTCGCCGCCGTACACGACGTGCCGAGCCAGTTGCACGAGCGAGTCGCAGCGATGGCCACGTTCCTGAAAGCCGGCGGCGACAAGAATTTCGGTAGCGTTCCGCCGCTGCCGGAAGATGCTGCGCCTACCGCGGCAACCGGCGGCAAAAGCGCCGCGCCTGCTTTGCCGACACCGCCAACCGCACAAGGCCCTCGGAAGAAATGACAAGAAAGTTCAGCCGCGCGGCGCTTGTGATCGTTGCAACGCTCGCGCTCACGGGCTGCGAGCAGCTCGGTGCAATTCAGGACATGACGTCGGGCTGGTTCTCCTCGAAGAAGAAATCGGACATCCGAGGCGAGCGCATCGACGTTTTGGCGACGGACGAATCGGTGCGTGTCGATCCCACGCTCGCCAATACGCCCGTGGTGTTGCCGCCGCCTTATCTCAACAAGAACTGGGCGGAGCCCGGCGGCTATGCGGCCAACGCGCTTTATCATCTCGAGGCGCCGGGCCCGTTGAGCATCCAGTGGCAGACGCAGACCGGGAAAGGCTCCGACGACGATTCGCGCGTCACCGCGCCCCCGATCGTCGTCGATGGACGCGTCTATGTGCTAGACGCCGAGGCGCATGTTTTTGCGGTCGATGCGAGCAGCGGCGCCATTATCTGGGACAAGGATCTCGCGCCCAAAGGCGGCTCGGGGCCATTCCTCTGGATGTTCGGCGCCGATCACTCGATCGATCCCAGCAAGGGCTTCGGCGGCGGCATCGCCTTCGACGACGGCAAGCTCTACGTCTCCACCGGCTTCGGACAGGTATTTGCAATCAAGCCCGCCGACGGCGCGCGCATCTGGAAAGTCGATATCGGCGTGCCCATCGTGAACGCGCCGGTCGCCAATGGCGGCCGGGTGTTCGTGTCGTCTGAGGACAATCACATGTTCGCGCTGGCCGAGAGCGACGGCCATCAGCTCTGGGACCACCAGGGCATCACCGAATCCGCGGGCATTCTGGAGAGCACGAGCGCGGCGGTCGCCGGCGACTATGTCATCGCGCCTTACACCTCCGGAGAGATCTACGCGATCCGGGTGGAAGACGGCCGCGTCGCCTGGAACGACATGCTCACGCGCAACGGCACGCGCACCGCGCTGTCCGATCTGGACGATATCGCCGGGCGGCCGGTGATCGACCGCGACATGGTGTTCGCGATCAGCCATTCGGGCACGATGGTGGCGATCAATCTCGACTCCGGGCAGCGCGTGTGGTCGCGCGACGTCGGCGGCATCCAGACCCCGTGGGTCGCGGGCGACTTCGTGTATGTCCTGACGACGGACGAGATGATCCTTTGCCTGCGGCGCAAGGATGGCCGCGTGAAATGGGTGCATCAGCTTCCGCGCTGGGAAGACCCCGACGACAAGGACGAAAGGATTGTGTGGTCCGGGCCGGTGCTGGTGTCGAACAAGCTGATCGCCGTGTCGTCCACCGGATTCGCCGAGGCGATCTCGCCTTATACGGGCCGGCTGATGGCGCGCATGCAGATCCCGGACGGCACCTATATCGCGCCGGTGGTGGCGAACGGCACGCTCTATCTTTACACCAACGATGCGCAGCTCGTAGCGCTGCGCTGACGATGCCATGCTCACCATTGCCATCGTCGGACGCCCGAACGTAGGCAAGTCCACGCTCTTCAACCGGCTCGCGGGCCGGCGCATCGCCATCACGCACGACACACCCGGCGTCACCCGCGACCGCAAGGACGCGGAAGCGCAACTGGGGCCATTGGCGTTTCGCATCGTCGATACCGCCGGCTTCGAGGAAGGCGAGAGTGGCAGTCTTTCGCAGCGCATGACCGAAGGCACGCTCGCCGCCATTCGCGAATCCGATGTCTGCCTGTTCGTGATCGACGCCCGCGATGGCGTGACTGCCGGTGACGAAATCATCGGCGCCGCGTTGCGCCGTGCCGGCAAACCCGTGGTGCTGGTCGCCAACAAATGCGAAGGCCGGCTGAAGCCCAATCTGGCGGAAACTTATGCGCTGGGCTTCGGCGAGCCGGTCGCGCTTTCTGCAGAACACGCATTGGGGCTGATAGATCTGGTGGAAGTTCTGGCGCCCCTGATCGAAGAACCGGCCGCGGCGACAGAAGCGGAGGAAGAAAACAAGCCGCTGAAGCTCGCCATTGTCGGGCGGCCGAATGTCGGCAAGTCGAGCCTGTTCAACCGATTGCTCGGCGAGGAACGTTCGCTCACCGGACCGGAAGCCGGCATCACGCGCGACGCGGTGATCGCAAGCTGGACGATCGACGGCCGCGAAATCCTGCTGCACGACACCGCCGGCATGCGCAAGAAAGCGCGCGTCGCGGGCGAAGTGCTCGAAGAGATGTCCGTCGGCAGCACGTTGCAGGCGATCCAGTTCGCCGAATGCGTGGTGGTGATGATCGACGCCACCGCGCCGTTCGAGAAGCAGGATCTGACCATCGCCGACCTCATCGCGCGCGAGGGCCGTGCCATCGTCTTCGCGGTGAACAAATGGGATTTGATGGAGAGCCGCGGCGGCGCGATTTCCGACTTGCGCGAGCAACTCGACCGCGCGCTGCCGCAGGTCGCGGGCACGCCGCTGATCGCGGTGTCTGCGCTCACCGGCGAGGGAATCGACCGCCTGATGCCGGCGGTGTTGGAGGCAGACGCCGCCTGGAACAAGCGCGTGCCGACGGCGCAGCTCAATCGCTTTCTCGAGGAGACACTGGCGCGCCATCCGCCGCCGGCCGTTCACGGACGGCGCGTGCGCATCCGGTATGTGACGCAGCCCAAGGCGCGGCCGCCGGCCTTCGCTTTGTTCGGCAACCAGCTTGAGGCGCTGCCGCAATCCTATCTGCGGTACTTGCAAAACAGTCTTCGCGAGGCGTTCGACCTCAAGGGCACGCCAATCCGCTTTTCGCTGCGCACGTCGAAGAATCCGTTCGCGAAAAAATAAATCGCGCTCAGGTCTTGGCGCGCGTGTAGCCCACGATCTCGCCGTTCTTCGTGCAGGATGGGGACAGCAGTTCTGCGATCAGCGGCGCGACGGCTTGTGGCGGTTCGAGCGCTTGCGCGTCTTCGCCCGGCATCGCCTTGGCCCGCATGCGCGTGCGCAACGGACCGGGGCTGAGCAGGTTCACGCGCACGTTCGTGGTGGCGCATTCGGCCGCGTAGGTGAGGACCATCGATTCCAAAGCCGCCTTCGTGACCGCGTAGGAGCCCCAGAACGGCGTATGCATCCGCGCCGCACCGGAGGTGACGAACAACGCGCGGCCCGCGTCGGATTTCTTCAACAGCGGATCGAGCGAGCGGATCAGCCGCCAATTCGCGGTGACGTTCACGTCCAGCGCCTCGGCGAATACTTTGGGATCGAGATGGGTGAGCGGCGTTAGTGTGCCCAATACGCCGGCATTGCCGAAGAGAGCGTCGAGCTTGCCCCAGCGCTCATAGATGGAGGCGCCCAACCGGTCGAGCGCATCGAAATCACGCAAATCCAGCGGCACCAGGGTGGCCGAACCGCCGGCTTTCTGGATTTCGTCGTCGGCCTCCTCGAGCCCGCCAACCGTGCGCGCGACGAGGATGACATGCATGCCGGCCTTCGCCAGCGCAATCGCCGCCGCATGGCCGATGCCACGCGACGCGCCGGTGATGAGAGCGATTCTTTGTGTGGATAATGATGTCATCGGGAATTCGTCATTGGCGAATAGCGAATAGCGAATAGCGAATAGATTTGAAAGCCCTATTCGCTATTCCCTACTCGCGGCGCGAAGCGCTCTACGCCACTTCGGCGAGCAGGGAAAGCTGGCCGTGCTTCTTGCCACCGCTGATGTCGGTGAGGTCGATGGGATAATCGCCGGAGAAACAGGCGTCGCAGAATTGCGGATTGCCGGCGGCCCGCTTGGCCTCGCCCACCGCGCGATAGAGCCCGTCCATCGACACGAACGCCAGGCTGTCGGCCTTGATGTATTCGCGCATCGCCTCGACATCCATGCGGTGCGCGAGAAGATCGTCGGTGTTGGGCGTGTCGACGCCATAGAAACAGGAATGCGTCGTCGGCGGGCTGGCAATGCGGAAATGCACTTCGGCGGCGCCGGCTTCGCGCACCATCTCCACGATCTTCTTGGAGGTCGTGCCGCGCACGATGGAATCGTCCACCAGAATGACGCGCTTGCCTTTGATCTTGGCCCGGTTCGCATTGTGCTTGAGGCGCACGCCGAGATGGCGGATGCGATCGGACGGCTCGATAAAGGTACGTCCGACATAATGGTTGCGGATGATGCCGAGTTCGAACGGAATGCCGGATGCTTGCGCATAACCCAGCGCCGCCGGCACCCCGGAATCCGGAACCGGGATCACCATGTCCGCGATCGCGGGCGCCTCGCGCGCCAATTCCACGCCGATGTGCTTGCGCGCGTCATAGACGTTCTGGCCCTGCACCGTGGAATCCGGACGGGCGAAATAGACATATTCGAAGATGCAGAAGCGCGGCTTCTGCGGCGCGAACGGGCGATACGATTGGATGCCGTCCCGGGTGATCACCACAAGTTCGCCGGCTTCGATGTCGCGGATGAATTCCGCACCGATGATGTCGAGCGCGCAGGTTTCGGAGGCCAGGATGTAAGCATCGTCAAGCTTGCCCAGCACCAGCGGCCGCACGCCCCAGGGATCGCGCACGCCGATCAGCTTCTTGGACGTCAGTCCGACCAGCGAATAGGCGCCTTCCACTTGCTTCAGCGCATCGACCAGCCTGTCCACCACAGGATTGTAGATGCTGCGCGCCACCAGATGGATGATGACTTCGGTGTCGGAGGTCGACTGGAAAATCGCGCCTTCGTGGACCAGATCGCTGCGCAGCACCCGCGCATTGGTGAGATTGCCGTTGTGGGCCAGTGCAATGCCGCCGCTTGCCAGATCGGCGAACATCGGCTGGGCGTTGCGCGCGCCCGATCCGCCTGCCGTGGAATAGCGCACATGGCCGACGGCGTTCGCGCCGTTCAGTTTTTGCGCGTTCACGCTGTTCTTGCCGAACACATCGCCGACCAGGCCCGGGTGCCGCTCGGCCGTGAACTGCGCCGTCTCCGCGTCGTACGTCACGATGCCGGCCGCTTCCTGGCCACGATGCTGCAGCGCATGGAGGCCGAGCACGGTCAACGCGCCGGCATCGGCATGGCCGAAAATGCCGAACACGCCGCACTCCTCGTGGAAGGCGTCGTCAAAGGGAGTTTCGGAAGGCTCGCCCGTCATGGCTGTCTTCAATTCCCCGATCCTGTCGATTGAATGAGGCTGTTTAGCCGCTCGCGGTCGCGCGCGCTATAGCTTTTGCGGCTATGTCGCAGCGCCCTGCCAGGACGCGGCCGGGGAACCGGACCTTCGCGCGCTTCGGCGCGGAATTCCGACCTTTCCGGCCCCGCGACCCCGCGCTGATCGGGCACAATCGAGGCGATGACGTCGCTGGATTTCTGGATCATGGGCAAAAGCCGCGCATCGAGAACCCAATGCGGTTGATCCCGAATGGGAACGAACACGGTGAACAGCAGGTAAGCGATTCCGACGATCGCCAGCCCACGCAACAAGCCAAAGACCGCACCGAGCGAACGGTCTATCGGACCGATCTCCGATCGCCGCACGGTTTCCGCAAAGCGGTGACTCATGAACTGGAGCGGTATCAGGACCACGAGGAAGACGCCCAGATAGGCGACCGCCGCGCTTTCCCAAACGTGTGTGAAATGGTCGCGCAGCAGCGGCGCCACGCGCGGCGCGAAGAACAGCGTCGCGAAAGCGGCGACCGCCCAGGCCAGAATGGAGAGCGACTCCTCCACGAAGCCGCGACTGATCGCGTAGATCACCGACAAAAGGATGACCACCACGACGAGGAGATCGAGAACCGTGAATCCCATGTTGATTCTATTCTACCACGCCGAGGTGCCTTTGGCCGCGTGCCCCGCCGCCGGCGAAGGAAACCAGTTCGGCCGCGTCGCGGATTTGCCGCATTTCGAGGCCCGTATCCGCCGCCTTGGTGCCGGTGGGTACAACCGCCGTGCGAAAGCCCAGCTTGGCCGCTTCCTTGAGGCGCAGCTCGGCCTGCGGCGCGGGGCGTACGTCGCCCGAAAGGCTGATCTCTCCGAAAAACACGCAATCCTTCGGCAAGGAACGACCTGCGAAAGAGGAAATGAGCGCAGCCGCTGCCGCAAGATCGGCCGCAGGCTCGCCAATTCGCAAGCCTCCGGCGACGTTCAAATAGATATCGGAGCCGCCGATTCCAAGACCGGCGCGGGTGTCGAGCACCGCGAGAATCATCGCGAGGCGGCCGGAATCCCAACCTACGACAGCGCGGCGCGGCGTGCCGTACGCGGTGGGGGCGACCAGCGCCTGCACTTCCATCAACAAAGGCCGCGTGCCTTCCATGCCGGCGAACACCGCGTCTCCGGGCGCGGAACTGTTGCGGTCACCGAGAAATAGCGCTGACGGATTGGCGACCTGTTCCAGGCCGAGCCCCGTCATCTCGAACACGCCGATCTCGTCGGTGGGACCGAAGCGATTCTTCGCGGCGCGCAGGATGCGGAAATGATGGCCGCGCTCGCCTTCGAAATAGAGCACGGCATCGACCAGATGCTCGACGGCTTTGGGACCTGCGATCTGCCCATCCTTGGTGACGTGGCCGACGAGCAGCAGCGCCGCGCCACTTTGCTTGGCGTAACGCACCAGATCGAACGAGGCGGTGCGCACCTGCGCGATGGTGCCGGGCGCGGCATCGAGCGCGGAGGTCCAGATCGTCTGGATGGAGTCGATGGCGATGATGTCTGGCGCTTTGCCGGACTCGAGCGTGGAGAGAATGTCCTCCACGCACGTCGCCGAGGCGAGCGAGACCGGCGCA
>DASXFK010000155.1:0-29380 GCA_036489635.1 Rhizomicrobium sp.
CGGCAACAGCTTCGCCGACGCCGATGTGACATCGTCCGGTAATGCGTCACTCTACGATGCCGACGCTCTGACCATCGCGGGCGCCGAAGTCGGTGGCACTCTTTCGCTCACGAGTGGCGGAAACATCGGTCAGTCGGGTGCAATCATCGCCGATGTTCTCGATGTCACCGCCAGCAACGGTTCCATCGTGCTGACGAATACCGGCAACAGCTTTGCCGACGCGGACCTTGCCGCATCGGGCGATGCCTCGCTTTACGATGCCGACGATCTCACGATCACAGGCGCCGATGTCGGCGACACACTCTCGCTCACGAGCGGCGGCAATATCGGCCAGTCGGGCGCGATCATCGCCGGCGCACTAAGCGCAACAGCAAATCACGGCAACATCGCGATGACGAACACCGGCAACGAGTTTGCCAGCGCCGATGTAACATCGTCGGGCGACGCGTCACTTTACGATGCCGACGATCTGACCATCGCGGGTGCCAATGTGGGGGGCACGCTCACGCTCACGAGCGGTGGAAATATTGGCCAGTCGGGCGCGATCATTGCCGGCGCGTTGGACGCGGCAGCAAATCACGGCAACATCGCGTTGACGAACGTCGGCAACAGCTTCGCCGATGCGGAACTCACAGCATCTGGCGATGCTTCGCTCTATGATGCCGACGATCTGACCATTACCGGCGCCGATGTCGGTGGCACGCTCTCGCTCGCAAGCGGCGGAGATATCGGCCAGTCGGGTGCGCTCGTCGCCAGCACGCTGAACGCAACGGCGAACCACGGAAATATCGCGCTGACGAACACCGGCAACGCCGTTACCGATGCCAATCTGAATGCGTCGGGCGATGCTTCGCTTTACGACGGCGCCAATCTGACGATCGCAGGCGCCCAGGTTGGCGGTACGCTCACGCTGGCGGGTGCCAGGAACATCGGGCAATCCGGTGCGATCGCCGCCGATGCACTGGATGTGACCGCCAGTCACGGCCAGATCACGCTGACCAATACCGGCAACAGCTTCACTGATGCCGATCTGACAGCGTCGGGCAACGCGTCGCTTTACGACGCCGACAGTTTGACCGTCACCGGCGCCGATGTCGGCGGCACGCTGACGCTCACGAGCGGCAGCAATATCGGCCAATCCGGCGCCATCGAAGCGGGCGCGCTGAATGCGACCGCCGGCCACGGCACTCTATCGTTGACCGACGCCGGCAATGCCATCGCCAAGGCGTCGCTGTCTTCGAGTGGCAATGCCGCACTTTATGACTCGTCCGATCTTGTCGTGGAGAACGCGAGTGTCGGCGGCAATCTCACGCTTCTCGCCCGAGGCAATCTGACGTTTGTCTCGTCGGTTCAGCTGGCGAATGGCAGCATCCTCGCCGTCGCGGGTTGGGATGGCGCCACGACCAGCGCTTCGGGCCTGTCCAAGAGCGGCGCTTACGGCAACAATGGTGGCAGCATTGTCATCGGCGGATCGGGAGCCAGCGGCGACGTTGCCGTCGGCAGCGCCAGTGGCACGACCACGCTGGAAGGCGCGAATGTGAGCCTGGAGGCCACCAATGGCTACGCTCAGGTCGGCTATAATGGCGTCGGCAGCGATGCCATCGACATCCTCGCGGTGCAAAACGTGACGCTGTCGGGCGGAACCGGCGCCGGCGATTACGCCCAGGTCGGCAATGGCGGCATGGACACCTCGGGCAACGAAAGCGGCGACATCTCCGTCACGGCCGGCGGTGCAGTGGCGTTGGATGGCGGTGCGGGCAAGGACGCCTATGCGCAAATCGGTCACGGCGGCGCGGACGCCGACAAGAACTCGCACGGCTACACCAATTCGGGAAATATCACCGTCAACGGCCAGAGCGTTGCGCTGGCTGCGGGGCCAGGCGATCAAAGTTATACGCAGATCGGCAATGGCGGCTTCGATCTTGGCGACGGTCTCACGGGCGAGGGCGACAATATCGGCAACATCACCATCACGGCGGTCGACAGCGTCGAACTGACCGGTGGCGGAGCGGATGCCTACGCACAGATCGGCGATGGCGGCGGCCAATCGAACCTCAACGCGACCGCGAGCGCCAGTGGCACCAATGCCGGCAACATCGATGTGGCCGTGACAGGAAGCGGCGGATCGGTGGATGGCACGGCGGGCTCGGGCGCGGATGCCTATGTGCAGATCGGCAATGGTGGCTTCGAGAGCGATGCTTCGTCCGAAGCCAACCCGGCGAACTTCTCGGATACTGGAACGATTACCGTCAGCGACCTGAACTTGACGGGCAGCGGATCGGGCACCGACGGCTATGCGCAGATCGGCAATGGCGACGCATCCGCGAACAATGTCGGCGACGTCAGCGGCAACATCACGGTGCAGGCCGGGACGATCGTACTGACTGACGGCCCACCAAACGGCGCCGGCGCGGAAATCGGCAACGTGACGGGCAGCGGCACCGTCAGCGGAACCATCACCGGCTACACCAGCAGCGGTGGCACCGACGCTTCCACGCAAGGGGCGGTCACCACGATTGTGTCGGAGACATCGCCGACGCCGCCGATCATTCTGGTGGTCACCACGCCGCCCGAGATAACGACGGGGGATACGGGCCCGGGCAGCACCCAATCGTCAGGCCCGCTCGAAGAACTGACCGGCGAAACGGAAACCGCCGACACCGCAACCGACGAACTTGGCCAGTCGCTGGACGGCCACAAGCATGTCACCCAGACGGTGTCGCTCATTCCCGGCGTGCTGACGGAAGTCGTCGACATGGAGACGCCGCGGGGCATACCGCCGGCCGATCAGGATTTCTCAAGCTGGGGCAATGAGGCCTTCTGGAGATGGTAGGGCGCGGCACATTCTTCGTCGGCTTCGCGGCTGGTTTGTTGGCGACGACTCTGGGCGCAGCGGCGGCTCCGGCCGCGCCAAACGCAGCGGCGGTGGCTGTCGAGAAGCAGGCCATCGAAACCGCCCGCCTGGACAGTGGCGCGGACAATTTCGCCGCCGCCGAGGGCGAGTATCGCAAGCTGCTCGCGCTGCAAACGCGCATGTACGGCACGGATTCCGCCCCGGTCGGCGACACCTTGGCCGAACTTGCCTTGCAGGTCAGCAACCAGGGCCGCTTCGACGAAGCCGCCGCCTTGTTCCGCCGGGCCGAACCCATCGTGCAGGTGACCGCGAGCCCCGCGGCGCGCGCACGGCTTGCGTCCTACCAGGCGCTCGACGCCGCAAACCAGCGCGACTATGTCGATGCGCTGAAATATGCGCGCCAGTCCACGGCCGCGCGTCGCGCCGAAGTCGCCGATGCCCGGAAGGCCATGCAGGCCGCGAGCGGCGGCCAACCGGTGATTCCGCCAAACGAAGGCGAGCTCGCGCACAGCCTTCGCATCGAAGCGGAAATGGCGCTGCGGCTGGGCGACTTGGCCAGCGCCGAAGCGGCGTCGCAGGAAGCGCTCTGGATCGTCACGCAGGAGCCGGGTTTGCCATTGTGGTGGCGCGCCGATGTCGTCTCGCTCATGGGTGAAGTCAGCGCAGCTGGCGGGCGCGTGGTTCCGGCCGAGCGCGATTTCCGCGATGCGCGCGACCTCGACAAAACGATCTTCGGCGACACGGCGCCGACAGCGCTCGCCGATATCCGGCTCGGCGAGTTCTATTCCGCCCAGCAGCTTTATCCGGCCTCGATCGAGGCTTATCGCGCGGCCTTCGCCATCCTTGCCAAGGATCCGGTGGCGCGCAGCGAGGTGGTTCCGGACCAGATCGTTCCGTTCGAAGCCGCCGCGGCAGCCAGCAACGATCCCACGCTCGATGCGGACATGTTCCGGGCGAGCCAGCTTGCCGATTCCGGCATCGCCGATCAGGTCATCGCGCGCGTCGCGGCGCGGCAAGCCGCCGGCAATGCCGAACTCGCCCAGTTGATCCGCGAGGCACAAGCCGCGCAGACCGCGCGCGACACGGCGCGCGTCGATCTGGCCGCGGAATATGCCAAGCCCGACGAAGTGCGCAGCCGCCCGCGTGAAGACCAGCTCAACAGCGAAATCGAACGGTCCTCCGCGCAGGCCGACGCGCTGTTCGTCAAGGTTGCGCAGACATTCCCCGATTATGCCAAGCTCGCCGATCCAGGACCCGCAGCGCTTTCCGCTGTGCAGGCGCAGTTGCAGCCGAACGAAGCGCTTGTCACCTTCGTGATCGGCGTGAAATCGAGCTTCGCGCTGCTTGTCACGCCGAAGGGGCTCACAACCATGCCGCTCCAGGTGACGCAGGATTCGCTGGCCGGCGATGTCGCCGAACTGCGCAAGGCGTTCGTGCCGGAAGCGGGACATCTGCCTGTCTTCAGCCTGAAGACGGCGTATTCGCTCTATCAGGGGCTGCTGCAACCGCTGAGCGGCAAGCTGGCCGGCGTGGATCATCTGATCGTCGTGCCCGGCGGCGTCTTGTCGAGCCTGCCGCTTTCGCTGCTGGTCACGCAACCGCCGGGCGACGGGCAGGATTATTCCAATGCGGCGTGGCTCATCCGCAGCATGGCAGTAAGCCAGATGCCGTCGCCGCGCGCCTTCCTGGCCTTGCGCGCCGAACGCGATCGGCACGCCACCGCGCCGCGCGCCTTCCTCGGCGTCGGCGATCCCAATTTCAGCGGCGCGAACGGCGTTGCAGGCATGAAAGCGCTGTCGGCTGCCGCCACGCAATGCCGCGAGGAAGGTCCGATGCCGGCCGATATCTTGCGCGCGTTGCCGCCGCTGCCGGATACCGCCCATGAAGTGCAAGCCGTCGCCGCCCAGATGGGTGCAGGTTCCACCGTGCTGCTCGGCGCACAGGCCAGCGAGCCGAATGTCCGCGCTCAAGCGCTCGATCAATATCGCGTCGTCTATTTTGCGACCCACGGATTGCTGCCTGGCGAGCTACATTGTGCCGGCGAGCCAGGCCTGGCGCTGACGCCGCCGGCGGTGGCAACTTCCACGAACGCCGATGGCTTTCTCAGCGCCAGCGAAATCGCTGCGCTCAAGCTCAACGCCGATCTTGTCGTGCTCTCCGCCTGCAATACGGCTCAGGAATCGAACCGTTTCGGCGGCGGTTCCCTGCAAGGGCTGGCGGATGCTTTTTTCGCGTCAGGCGCGCGAGCGGTTCTGGCCAGCCATTGGGAGGTGCCGTCGCAGGCGACCACCCAATTGATGATCGGCGTGTTCAATGGCGCAGGGCATCAGCAGGGATTGGCGCAAGCGCTCCGCCAATCGCAGCTCACTCTTATCTCGCAAGGCGCGACCGCGCATCCGTTCAACTGGGCGGCCTTCACCATTATTGGCGAGGGCTCTACGCTGGGGCGCGTGGCTGCCATAAACCAGTTTGCCCAGAACGAGGGGGGAGCCAAGCCATGAGATGGGGCACAGCGATCATTATCGGACTGCTCGCGGGATTCGCTTGCAGCACTGCGAATGCGGCACAACTTGTCGTGGTCGAGGCGCGCGGCATCGGCCTGCGGCCGGGAACGCTGCTCGATCCTGGCAAGACACTCGTCCTCAAGCCGGGTCAGCATGTGACGCTGATCTCCGACAGCGGCGCGACGCTGAGCCTAGACGGTCCGTACAACAAGGCGCCAGCCATCGCGCAGGGGCAGGGCGTGACGCTTGCCGCCACGCTTAAAGGCCTTGCCACCGAGCAGAACGCGCGCCTCACCGAAGTCGGTACCACGCGCGGTGCGACGCCCGCGCCGCCTCTGCCGCAAGCCTGGGTGATCGACGCCACCCGCAACGGCAGCGTCTGCCTGCTGGAAGGCCACGCGCCGGTTTTCTGGCGACCGCTCGATACGAAGACCTCCGATCTTGTCATCATGCCGGCCGACAGAAGCTGGAAGGCGCAAGCCAACTGGCCCGCCGGCATGGATCAAATCGCACCACCGCAACTGGTCGCGGTGCACGGTGACGCGGCTTATTTCGTATCGCTGGGTGGCGTGGAATCCGCGATCTCCGTGAATACGGTTCCTGCCGCGCTCGCGAATGACGACATGCGCGCAGCCTGGATGGCGAGAAAGGGCTGCGACCGGCAAGCAGAGGCGTTGCTTCGCACGCGCCAATGAATCTTTCGTTCTTGAAGCGCCTGCTGAAGCTTGCGGGCGATCGCAGATACCTTTCGACTTATGTGCTCGCCGTTGTGGCGATTTTGGCGGCGGCGTTTTCGGTCTACATCGTCGCCAATTTCATGGTGCTGACAAGCGCCGACCGGTTCGTCCAGGACTGGGAGGTTGCGACCATCGCGCCTTCAGAGCCGCAGGATCCCAACATCGTCGTTGTTGCCATCGATGAGCAGACACTGGCGCAGCTGACCTATCGCTCGCCCGTGGACCGCGCGTTTCTTGCCAATCTTCTCTCCAAATTGATCTCGGACCGGCCGCGCGCCATCGGCATCGATCTTCTGTTCGATCAGAAGACCGAGCCCGAGAAAGATGCGGCGCTTGAGAAAGTTCTTACCACTTCGAAAGTCCCGCTCGTGGTGGCCTATACCGATTCACCGGCGCAGGTCACACCGGCGCAGAGTGCCTATGTGGACGCGTTCGTCCCCAGGCGGCTGCGCGGAGACGTTCATCTTGCCGAAGATCAGTTCGGCACCACGCGCTGGATTTATCCCGGCAGGGTAGATCACACGGGGCATTATGTTCCCGGCTTCGTCCCCGCGCTCGCGGCGCATCTGGGAGTCATGCCCCCCAAAACGCAGATTCCGCTTGTCTGGCATGGCAAACCTTCGCAAGCCATTCCAATTTCGAAATCGGACGATGTGCAGGCCTTCAAGGAATACCCGGCCTATGTCGCGGCGCTATTGCCGGCGTCCTGGATCGCGGGAAAGGTCGTCCTGATCGGCTCGGATGAGAGCCTGATCGACCGCCATCGCTGGCCCTACGCAGCGATCTACGCCGACATCCGCGGCACAATACCGGGCATCATGATTCATGCGCACGGTTTGTCGCAATTGCTGGATCATCGCACGCCGCCTTACGCGAGCTGGGAAGCGAATTTCGTTGTTGCGCTTCTGTGCGCGATCTTTGGCGGAATTCTCGGCGTTTTGAACCGCCATCTCGCGCCGCGGCTGGTCGTAGGCTTTCTGTTTCTTGTCCTGCTCTGGCTTTGCGGCGCGGCGCTGTATCATTATGGCGGGCCGATGATCGGGCTGCTTTCGCCCAGCCTCGCCTTCGCCATCGGATTTTCCGTGCTCGATTCGCTTTCGGGTCGCGAAGCGCGCAAGCAGCGCCAATTCATCCAGGGCGCGTTCTCGCGCTACGTCTCGCCCAAGGTCGTCGAACAATTGATCGACGATCCCGAGAAGATGTCGCTTGCCGGCGAGCGCCGCGAGATGACGTATCTGTTCACAGACATCGCCAATTTCACCACCCTGTCCGAGGGCATGGAGTCGCATCAACTTGGTCATGTGCTGAACGCCTATCTCGACGGCGTGACACAGGTCGTGCTGCGCTATGAGGGCATGGTGGACAAGTTCATCGGCGACTCCGTGTTTGCGATCTTCAATGCGCCGGTCGATCTTGCCGACCACGCGGCGCGCGCCGTCAAATGCGCGCTTGAAATCGATGTATTCTGCGACCGGTTCAGCGCCGAGCAAAAGGCGAAGAACATCGATTTCGGCATCACCCGCATCGGCGTGCATACAGGTGTCGCCGTGGTCGGCAATTTCGGATCCAGCGCGCGCTTCAACTATACCGCCCAGGGCGATGCGGTGAACACGGCTTCGCGGCTGGAAGGCCTCAACAAATATTTTGGCACCCATATCTCGGTCAGCGGCGCCACGCGCGAGCAATGCAACGGCATGGCTTTTCGGCCCGTAGCCTCTGTGGTGCTCAAGGGCAAGACCGCCCCGGTGGATGTCTGGGAGCCGCTGCAGGACGGTGCCGCGACGCTGGGCTATCTCGCCCGCTACCGGGAAGCCTTCGAGGCGCTGGAGCAGGAGAAGCCGCAAGCCCTTGCCTTGTTCGAAGCGCTGGGCAAAGAAGCCCCGGAAGATCCTTGCGTCGCGCTCTATGTCGAGCGCCTGCGCAAAGGCATCATGGGCACGGATGTCCAGATGAAAGAGAAATAAGACCCATGATGGGCTGGGCGATCATTGGTGTCATCCTCTTCGGCCTCGCACGGTTTGCGGGCGACGGATTGATCGCGCACCTTGTTCCCGCAGCTTACGTCAGTACCACGCTGCACGCGCTGGCCATCGCGTTCATTCTCGCGCTGGCGCTGCTGTTCGACCGGCTGCTGCGCCGCATCTATTGGGTCGGCTATCTGAAAAGGCGCCGCAAGCGCGATACGCCCGCGCTGATCCAGGACATCGTCACGATTCTCCTCCTGCTCGCCGGCCTTGCTATCGGCCTGGCGCTGGAAGCGGGCCTTTCGCTTACTGGAATCGCGACCGCGTCAGGCGCTCTGGCGTTCGTGCTCGGTATCGCGCTGCAGCCTGTGATCCAGGACTTGTTCAGCGGACTTTCCATCAATTTCGACGGTTCGTATTCGCTGGGCGATTGGCTGACGATTTATTCCGATCAGCTTGAGGAGCCGATCTACGGCAAGGTCACGGGCATCAACTGGCGTACGACGTTTCTCACCCTCGAGGAAGGCACGCGTCTGATGGTGCCGAACCGGATGGTCAGCACCAATCCCGTGATGAATCACAGCCGTCCTGCTTCGGCAAAGCGGATGTCGGTCGAAGTGGAGATCGACGTGCGCGTGCCGGTGGAGCGCGTGATCGACATGCTGCTGGGCGAAGCTTTCAAGGCGGTGCGCAATCCGGGGCTCGCCCGCACCCCGCCACCCAATGTGATTGTCAGCAAGATCACCCAGGACGCGATCGGCTACGATGTGCGCTTTTACTGTTATCCGGATCAGATCTCGCCAGGTCGCGCGAAATCCCTGGTGTTGCGCGCGCTTCACGACGTCATTCAGCAGAATGACTTGCCGCTGCCGGTGACCCAGGTCGAACTGACTAAGGCGCCAAATGTCGAATTCGTGCTAGGCGAACATGAAATCGCCAACGCCCTGAATGACGTGAAGTTGTTCAGCCGGTTGCTCAACGCGGCGCAGACAGGCGAACTCGCCAAGCGCTGCAAGCCCATGGAGCTTCCGCCCGGCGGTGTGATGATGCGCAAGGGCGAGAGCGCGACGGCGATGTATATAATCTTGGAGGGCGCCGCCAGCGTGTCGTTGGACGAGAAGGGAGACGAGGCGCATGAGATCGCCATCAGCGCCACCGGCGACGTTGTCGGAGAAATGTCGCTGATGACCGGACAGCCGCGCTCGGCCACCGTGACCGCGCTGACGCGGCTGCGCATGGTCGAAGTCACCACCGAGGCC
The DNA here is from genome assembly GCA_036489635.1 of Rhizomicrobium sp. Taxonomy (GTDB): domain Bacteria; phylum Pseudomonadota; class Alphaproteobacteria; order Micropepsales; family Micropepsaceae; genus Rhizomicrobium. The sequence continues at coordinate 9,319 of DASXFK010000155.1, forward strand.
ATCTCCGAATTGTTCAAGATGTCGCCTGAACTTCTGCAGCGCTTCAGCCACGTGCTCGCCAAGCGTCAGCAGGAGCAGGAGGCACACACCAGCCGTCTGCGCGACACAAAGGAAGTCGAACAGGACCTCATGAGCCGGATGAAAGAGATTTTCCTGAGCGCCTTCGAATAAGGCCCGCTCAGAACCCGCGCAGCGCGAAATAGATCATGCCGATATAGGTCAATTGATGAATCAACTGGTCGAGGCCGAACATCATCCAGAACACATGATCCTGTCCCGCCGCGGCGCGCATGCGATCGGTGCGCGCCTTCAGCCAGTCGGTATGATAGTGGACCAGAAACTCTGCGATCAGCAGAACCACGACGGCGCGCAGATCGGCGCCCAAAATGAGCAGCGCCGGGATGGAGCCGATGACATGCGTTCCGGCGTGCGAAATTCCAGCGAAATTGGCGTAGATTCCCTTCTTCTGCGCCTGATGTTGGGTCTGAAGCACGAAATCGCAGAGAAAATGCTTGAGCTGGAATGCAAGCAAAGCCCACAGGATTGTGCTGCCCTCGACACCCATGAAGTCCCTCAAATCGGATGAAAATGAAATGGCCTTAAACATGCGCTGCGTCGGCGCAATATATTCGACAGGCCGCGCATCGCCTATCCTAAATGGCGTGCGCGTGGAATCAATTCAATAAGGAAGGCGCGCGTGAAGACCCTCATTTTGCGATCCGGCTGCATCCTGCTGGTGCTAGCCGCGATAACGCCCGCCGCGGCAGCCAGCGACATGAATGCGCGCTTCAAGGCGATCTACACCCGCGAGTGGAATTGGCGCGAAAACCAGTTCGCCGACGACGAAGACGGCGCGCGTGGAATCCAAAACAGGCTCCCGCAAGTCGACCCTGCGACGCAGACCGCGCGTCTCGTCTATTGGCAGAGCGTGATCAAGCAGCTTGCCGCCATCCCGGTGTCCGCGCTGACGCCGGAGAATCAGATCGACTATGAAGTTTACAAGCCCCAGATCGAAGCCCTGATCGCGGATCAGAAATTCCGGCAATACGAGATGCCGGCGAACTCCGATTCCACGTTCTGGACCGATCTCGACTACACCGCGCGAGAGAATTTCAAAACGACCGCCGACTACGGCAACTGGATCGCACAGATGCGCGACGTGCCGCGCTATTTTGGCGAGGAGATCGACGAGATGCGCGCCGGCGAGAAACGCGGCTTCACGGCGCCGCGTGCGACGCTGGAAGGGCGCGACGCATCCATCGCCACCGTGGTGAACGCCAAGCCAGAGGACACGGTATTCTATGTGCCGTTCAAGCAAATGCCTGCGAGCGTGCCCAACCAGGCACAATTGCGGGCGGATGCGATTGCCGTCATTCGCGATCAGGTGCAGCCGGCTTACGCGCGACTCTTGAAATACTGGACGGGCGAATATGTGCCGAACGCGCGCAACACGCTGGCGGCCGACGATTTGCCCGACGGCAAAGCTTATTATCAGTCGCAAATCCGCGAATACACCACGCTCGATCTGACCCCGGAGCAAATCCATCGCATTGGCCTGGACGAAGTCGCCGCGCTGCGCGCCCAAATGATCGACACGATGCGCAAGACCGGATTTGACGGCGACTTGCCGGCATTCCTGCACTATCTGCGCACCGATCCGAAATTCTATGCCAAGACACCGCAGGAATTGCTCGATGACGCGGCCTGGATCTGCAAGACGTTCGACGGCAAGGCGGCGCGCTATTTCGGCCATCTGCCGCGTTCGCGCTTCGCCATCGAGCCGGTGCCGGCAGACATGGCGCCGTTCTACACCTCCGGGCGCGGCGGACCGGGCGTCTATCTGCTCAACACTTACGATTTGCCGCACCGACCCCTGTACGATCTGACCGCGCTTACATTGCACGAATCCGCGCCGGGACATGCGTTTCAGATTCCGCTCGCCGCCGAGAACAAGGCGTTGCCGGAGTTTCGCCGACATAGCTACATCTCCGCTTATGGCGAAGGCTGGGCGCTGTATTGCGAATGGCTGGGCGACGAGATGGGGATGTACACGACGCCCTACGACGAGTTCGGCATGCTGAGCTATCAGATCTGGCGCGCGGCGCGTCTTGTCGTCGATACCGGCATCCATTCGCAGGGCTGGACGCGCGTGCAGGCAATTCAATACATGAAGGACAACACAGCGCTTCCCGACCACGAGATCGAGACCGAGGTTGATCGCTATATAAGCTGGCCCGGTCAGGCGCTGTCCTATTATCTGGGCGAGATGGCGATACGCGCGGCGCGGCAAAAGGCGCAAACCGTTCTGGGCCCCAAGTTCAACATCCGCGCCTTCCACGATGCGGTACTCAAGCTCGGATCCGTTCCGTTGCCGGTCTTGACCGCGCAAATGGACAAATTCATCGCGGACGGTGGCAAAGACCCCTATCCCGATGAGGAGTGAATCCAGGCCTGCGCTCCGAATATGAGCGCCTATATGATGTACATTGCGCGCATGAGAGCGCGCCAACGGATAGAGATGTGACGGACATCGAGCAAAGGGGATCGCTTTCGGCGGCGCTGGCCCAAACGGCGCGGCTTCTTGCCGTCAGCCCTGCGAAGGCCGAAGAGCAGGCCCGGGAAATCCTCAAGGTCGTGCCCCACCAGGTGGAGGCGTTGCTGCTCCTCGCCGAGGCGCGCAACGAACAAGGCGATGCGGACGACGCGTTGGCCAATTTGAAGCAGGCGGCGAGATTTCACTCCAATCATGCCCATGTCTGGCGCGCGCTGGGCGATCAATACAGTCTGGCAGGCGATGCCACGGCGGCCGACGATGCCTACGCCCGCCACCTCAAGGCTTCCGCGCACGATCCGGTGCTGATCGAAGCAGCGAGTGCGCTTTGCCAGAACGACCTGGCGAAATCCGAGCGCATCCTTCGCCCATTTCTTCACGAGCATCCCACCGATGTCGGTGCAATTCGCATGCTGGCCGAAACCGGCGCGCGCCTTGGACATTATGACGAGTCCGAAACGCTGCTCGCGCGCTGCGTGGAACTGGCACCGGGCTTCGATGCGGCGCGTTTCAACTACGCGACAATCCTTCACCGGCAGTCCAAGGCGACGGAAGCGCTGGCGCAAACCGACGTGCTCCTCAAGCGCGACCCGAAGAACGCCGGCTATCGCAATCTCGAGGCGGCGGTGCTGGCGCGGCTGGGCGAAACCGACCGCGCGATCGCGTCCTATGAAAAAGTCCTGAAAAGCTATCCGCAGCAGCCCAAGGGTTGGATGAGCTATGGCCACACCCTGAAGACCGCAGGGCGGCAGAACGAAGCCATCGCCGCCTATCGCAAGAGTATCGCGCAACTGCCGAGTCTCGGAGAAGCCTATTGGAGTCTGGCAAACCTCAAGACCTTTCGTTTCAAGGCGGAAGAGATCGCGGCGATGCGGGCGCAACTTGCGCGCGCGGATATCGAGAATGAGGATCGCTTCCATCTGGAATTCGCGCTGGCCAAGGCGCAGGAGGATGCAGGCGATTATGAGGAGTCGTTTGCGCATTATGTCTGCGCCAACACGCTTCGGCGCAAGAAGTTGAATTACGATGCGAACGAGTCCTCCGACACCGCGGCGCGGATGAAGGCGCTGTTCACCCCGGAATTTCTGCTGGCGCGACGCGGCTTCGGCAGCGCGGCGCCCGATCCGATCTTTATCGTCGGCCTGCCGCGCTCCGGTTCGACCCTGATCGAGCAGATCCTCTCAAGCCATAGCCAGGTCGAAGGCACGATGGAGTTGCCGGACCTCATGGCGATCGCGCGCAAGCTTGGCGGGCGCAAGAAAAAGCGCGAGGCGTCCGCCTATCCGGAAGCATTGTCCCCACTGAGTGGCGAAGCGTTGAAGACGCTGGGCGAGGAATATCTCGCGGGCACGCGGATACAGCGCAAAACAGCGCGGCCGTTCTTCGTCGACAAGATGCCCAACAATTTCATGCATGTCGGCCTGATCCATCTCATCCTTCCGAACGCGAAGATCATTGACGCCAGGCGCCATCCGATGGCGTGCTGCTTTTCGAATTTCAAGCAGCACTTCGCCCGCGGTCAAGGTTTCACTTACGATCTGACCGACATCGGCCGCTACTATCGCGACTACGCCGATGTCATGGCGCATTTCGATTCTGTGCTGCCGGGGCGGGTTCGTCGCGTCCTCTATGAGGACATGGTCGCGAATCCGCAATCCGAGGTGCGCAGGCTGCTGGGCTATTGCGGGTTGCCGTTCGAGGAGGGGTGCCTGCGCTTCTACGAAAACGCGCGCATGGTGCGCACCGCCAGTTCCGAGCAGGTCCGCATGCCGATTTTCACCGATGCGGTGGCCCATTGGCAGAATTTCGAGCCATGGCTCGGCCCGCTGCGGGACGCTTTGGGACCGATTGTTGCGAGCTATCCGGACCTAGTGTGACGTCAGAAGCGCAGGCGACAGCTTCTTTGTCATAAATTGATATTCTGCCATTGACGCGTTGCAGCACGAATGTATCAAATTCCGACCAGATTCCGGCTTAGGCAGACTTTGCCGGAGGTATGCGGGGGCATCATGGGCGGGATTTCGTCAGGCTTTTATTTGCGTGGCCGGCCATTGCTGGGCCCCGCACTCCTAGCCTCCACCATGCTGGCCGGCGTTCCGGCGCTGGCGCAGGACAACGCCCCTGAACTCGAAACCATCACGGTGACGGCCGAAAAGCACACGGAAGACCTGCAGAAGGTCCCGATGAATGTGCAGGCGCTGACGAACGAGAAACTCAGCGATTTGGGCGCGACGGATTTCACGAAGTTCGCGCAATTTCTGCCGAGCGTGGAGTACACCGTAGGGGGCGCGGGCGGCGGCAACGGGGGACCCGGCTTCTACAATATCTCCATGCGCGGCGTGAACAGCGGCAATGACGGCAATCATTCCGGACCGTCGCCAACCGTCGGCGTCTATCTGGACGAGCAGCCCATCACCACCATCGGCGGTACGCTCGATATTCCCACCTACGATGTCAGCCGCGTGGAAGCGTTATCCGGCCCGCAAGGCACGCTTTACGGCGCGAGTTCGGAAGCCGGCACTATCCGCATCATCACCAACAAGCCGGATCCGAGCCAATTCGAGGCGAGCTACAGCGCCCAGGTGAATTCCGTCGATCACGGCGGTTTCGGTTACAACGCCGACGGCATGATAAACGTGCCGCTCAATGAGAAGATGGCGATCCGTCTTGTCGCGTGGGATGAACATGACGGCGGCTATATCGACAACCTGCCGAACACACTGGTTTTCCCGACCGCGACCGCGAAGGCCGGCCACACGATCAGCATCAGCAACGATGCGATCGCCAAGAACAATTTCAACACGGTCAACAAGCTCGGTGCCCGCATCGCGCTCGGCATCGATCTGGGCAGCAACTGGACGATCACGCCAACCTTTATGGCGGAAAGCGAAAAGAGCGACGGGGTGTTCGGCTATGACCCGAGCGTCGGTTACCTGAAAACCAACCAGTACTATCCCGATTATTCCCACGACAAATGGTACCAGGCGGCGCTGACGATCCAGGGCAAGATAGGCGATCTCGATCTTGTCTATTCGGGCGGCTACATGAATCGCGTCGTTCACGCGGAATCGGATTACACGAGCTATACCTACTGGTACGACAAGCTCGACAACTACGTCTTCTACGACAACGCCGGAAATCCGGTTGAGGCGGCGCAGGATATCTTCGAAGGCGATCAGTTCACCAAGCTCAGCAACGAAATCCGGTTGTCTTCGCCGACAACAGACCGCTTTCACTGGGTCGTCGGGGCTTTCCAGGAACGCCAATCGCACTACATTTTGCAGAACTATCAGATTCCCAATCTCGGTTCGATCTATTGGGTGCCGGGTTGGACCCATACGTTGTGGCTGACTGATCAGCACCGCATCGACCGGGACCTCGCGGCGTTTGGCGAAGCAACCTTCATGTTGACGCCGAGCCTTTCGATCACAGGCGGTATTCGTCTGTTCCAGGCAAGCAACACGCTTTCGGGCTTCTACGGCTTCGATAGTACCTACTACACCGGGGAAGGTACGGCCACCTGCTTTGCGCCCAGCAGCTTTCACCACGCGCCATGCACCGATCTCAATAACGGAACAAAAGCCAGCGGCGAGACGCACAAGGTCAACGTGACTTGGCAAGTCACCGACGACAAGATGCTGTACGCGACTTACTCGACGGGCTTTCGTCCGGGTGGCGACAACCGCTCCGCGGTATTGCCGCCGTATCAGCCGGATAAGCTCACGAACTATGAGGCGGGTTGGAAGACAACTTGGGCCGATGGAACGTTCCGCTGGAATGGCGACTTTTTCCTGGAAGACTGGCAGAACTTCCAGTTCGCCTTCCTGGGTCTCAATTCTCTCACCCAGATCGAGAACGCCCCGAGTGCTCAAATCAAGGGTATCGAGTCCGACTTCCAGTGGCTGATCGGTCAGCATTTCACTTTGACAGGCGCCGGCGCCTACACCGATGCCGAACTCACGAAATCATTCTGCGGCGTGTCCGATCCGATTACCGGCGCGCTCATCACGCAATGTCCCGGTCCCGTGGATACCGATCCGCCGGATTCGCCAAAGGGCACAGCTCTTCCGATCACGCCCAAGATAAAATTCAACCTGACCGGGCGCTACGAATTCGGCACCATAGGCGGCTTCGATCCTTATGTTCAGGGTGCAATGGTCTATCAGTCGAGCGCGTGGCCGGACTTGCGGGTTCTTGTCGGTGGCGCGCCGCTACGCGGGCTCATTGGCGAAATGCCCGGATTCACGACGGCGCAACTCGCAGCCGGCGTGTCGCATGACAACTGGACGGCAGAAATCTCGGTGCAGAACCTGTTCGACAGCCACGGCCAGCTTTATCGCTACGCCCAATGCACAACGCAGGTCTGCGGCTACCAGCCCTATGTGATCCCGACCCAGCCGCGCCTGTTTGCGGTGACGTTCAGCCAGAAGTTCTGACCGCGGCTTAGTTCTTGTCGAAGACCTGGCCGATAGCTTGCTGCGCTTCGTTCTGAATCTGCTTGAGGTGTTCGTCGCTGCGGAAGCTCTCGGCGTAGATTTTGTAAACGTCTTCGGTGCCGGAAGGGCGCGCCGCGAACCAGCCGTCCTTCGCAACCACTTTGATCCCGCCTATCGGCTGATTGTTGCCGGGCGCCTTGGTGAGCTTCGCTTCGATCGGTTCGCCGCCCAAGTCTTTCACTTCGAACGCGTCGGGATCGAGCTTGGCGAGCTTTTTCTTTTGCTCGGCCGAAGCCGGCGCGTCGATGCGCTGGTAGAAGGATTTGCCCAGATCGGCGGTCACCAAATTGTAGAACTGGCTCGGGTCCGTTTTGGTGCTCGCGGTGATTTCGGCAGCGAGCAATCCCAGGATGAGTCCGTCCTTGTCGGTGGTCCATACGCTGCCGTCGCGACGCAAGAACGAAGCGCCCGCGCTTTCCTCACCGCCGAAGCCGAGCGATCCATCGATCAATCCGGCGCTGAACCACTTGAAGCCGACGGGCACCTCGACGAGCTTGCGTTTCAGCTTCGCGGCGACGCGATCGATCATGCCACTTGAAACCGCTGTCTTGCCGACGCCGGCTTCCGCACGCCAGTTTTTACGGCGCGCGAAGAGGTAGGAGATCGCGGCGGCGAGGTAATAATTGGGATTCATCAGGCCAGCCGACGGGCAGACGATGCCGTGCCGGTCCGCATCGGTATCGTTGGCGAAGGCGATGTCGAATTTGTCTCTGAGGCCGACGAGCCGGGTCATGGCGTAGGGCGACGAGCAATCCATTCGGATTTTGCCGTCCCAGTCGAAGGTCATGAAGCGGAATGTGGGATCGATGGCCTGGTTCACCACCGTGGCCTGGATTTTGTAGCGCTCGATGATGGGCTGCCAGTATTGCACCGCTGCGCCGCCAAGCGGGTCGATGCCGATGCGCACGCCACTGCCGCGGATCGCGTCCATATCGACGACGTTGGCGAGATCGGCAACATAAGGCCCGATATAATCGTAGCCATGCACGCAAGGGGCCTTGCGCGCCCGCGCGTAGGGGATGCGCGCCACGCCCTGCATCTTGTCCTCGATGATGTCGTTCGCGGTCTTCTGGATCCAGCCAGTGACGTCCACGTCCGCCGGCCCGCCGTTTGGAGGATTATATTTGAAGCCGCCTTCGTCGGGCGGATTGTGCGACGGGCTGATGACGATACCGTCCGCCAGCCCCGTTTTGCGTCCCTTGTTGTGCGTGAGGATCGCGTGGCTGATGACCGGCGTCGGGGTGTAACGGCGGCCGGAATCGATCAGGGTCTCCACGCCATTGGCCGCCAGCACTTCCAGCGCGCTGGCAAAGGCGGGCTCCGACAGGCCATGGGTGTCGAGCCCCATATAAAGAGGCCCGTCGATGTTTTCCTTTTTCCGGTAGAGGCATACGGCCTGCGCGATCGCCAGGATGTGATCTTCGTTGAAGGCGCAAGCGAAGGCAGAGCCGCGATGGCCCGAGGTGCCGAAGGCGACGCGCTGGGCCGCCACGCCCGGATCGGGTTTGTAGGAGAAATAGGCCGTCACAAGCTGCGGGATATTCACCAGTTGCGAAGGCTGCACGGGCTTTCCCGCGAGCGGGCTAATCTTTTCGGCCATGTCCGTCCTGCTCTTTCACCCCAGCACTACCTGCACTTTATGGGTACCGCCGTCGTCCACCAACGGAAGAAGAAGCTTGTTGCTACCCTTCAGCATTTCGCCATCCAGCTTCGTCGCCAGGATGCCGCGGCAAACGCCCAGCGGATTCTCCACCGAAATCTCATACCGGGACGAGCGATGGCGGAACACGATCTCGAAGCTCGGCCAGGCGCGGGGGATGCACGGATCGATGACCAGATGGCTGCCTTGGACCCGGAAGCCCAGAATCCATTCCAGCGCCACGCGATACGTCCAGGCCGCCGAGCCGGTGTACCATGTCCACCCGCCGCGGCCGGCATGCGGCGGCACCGAATACACGTCGGCGCAGGCGATGTAGGGCTCGACCTTGTAGCGTTGCATGGCGTTGGCGCTGTTGGAGTGGTGGATGGGATTGAGCATCGCCATCAGCTCGCCGGCACGGTCGCCGTCGCCTTGCATGGCGAACGCCATCACGGCCCATGTCGCGGCGTGAGTGTATTGCCCGCCATTTTCGCGGATGCCCGGCGGATAGCCCTTGATGTATCCGGGGTCCAGAACAGGGTGATCGAAGGGCGGCGTAAACAGCAATGAAAGCTTGTCGTCGCGGCGAACGAGATATTTGTCCAGCGCCGCCAGCGCGCGCGCGGACCGCGCAGGCTCCGCCGCGCGCGAAATCACCGACCAGGATTGCGCGATGGAATCGATGCGGCATTCGTTGTTGGTGACTGAGCCCAGCATCGCACCATCGTCGAAAAACGCGCGGCGATACCAGTCGCCGTCCCAGCCGTGGCGCTCCAGCGCTTCCTTCAGCCCCTCGACGCTCTGGCGCCAGTCGCGCGCGTGCACGTCGGCGCCGCGGCGTTCCGCGATGTTGGAGAAGGCGTTGAGCGTGGAGCAAAGGAACCAGCCGAGCCAGACGCTCTCCCCTTTGCCGCCTTCGCCGACCTTGTCCATGCCGTCGTTCCAGTCGCCGGTACCCATGAGCGGCAATCCGTGCGCGCCGACCTTCAGGCTATGATCGAGCGCCAGCGCGCAATGATCGAACAGGCTGGCGGTTTTCTCCGAGGTTTTTGGAAGGAAGAAGGAATCGCGCTCGTTGTCGCGCAGCACCGGGCCTTCGAGGAACGGAATGGCCTCGTCGAGTACCGCATTGTCGCCCGTGGTCTGTACATAATGTGCCACGACATAGGCCAGCCAGCCGCAATCGTCGGACACACGGGTGCGGATTCCGCGCCCCGACTCCGGAAGCCACCAATGCTGCACGTCGCCTTCGAGGAATTGCCGTCCTGCGGCGCGCAGGATTTGCGCGCGTGCGATATCGGGCCGCGACACGCACAGCGCCATGACGTCCTGAAGCTGGTCGCGGAAGCCATAGGCCCCGCTCGCCTGATAAAATCCCGTCCGCCCCCACACCCGGCAGGACAGCGCCTGATAGGGCAGCCAGCGGTTGAGCACGATGTCGAGCGCGCGATCCGGGGTTTTCACCTGCACAGCGCCGAGCGTGGTGTCCCATTGCCGGGTGACTTCGCCGAACACCGCGTCCAGATCGATCGTGCGATACTTTTCAATCAACGCCTGCGCCTCGGCGCGATTGGCCGATTGGCCGAGGAAAAACACGATCTCGGTGGTGCCGATCGCGCCCAAACGCACCAGCGTCTGCAGCGCGCCGCATGGATCGAGGCCAGCGCCGACGCGATTGGAAAGCACGCTGCCGGGTGTCAGCGCCAGCGGACGGTCGAGCGTGCCGTCGCGGCCGATGAATTCGGCGCGGTCGCAAGTCCATGACGTCTGACGTCCCGTCAAATCCATGAATGCGATGCGCTCGCCGAATTCTTCGTTACAGGGATTTTGCGCGAAGATGGCGCCGGTCGCCGAATCCATCTCCATCACTACATGGGGCGCGCTGGCCGCTCGGTTTGTGCCCAGCACCCATTCGACATAGGCGGTGACGGAAAGCTTGCGCTCGCGTCCGGATTGGTTGGCGATCTTGAGCCGCGCGATCTTCACCGAGTCGTCCACCGGCACATATTGCAGAAGCTCCAGCGCGATACCGCGGGAAGTGTGGGTGAATTTGCTGTAGCCCTGTCCGTGACGCACGGAATAGGTCGATGTTTTTTCGCGGATCGGCAACGGCGTGGGCGTCCAGACTTCGCCGGTGTCTTCGTCGCGCAGATAAATGACTTCGCCCGGCGGATCGCCGGTAGGATCGTTCGACCAAGGCGTGATCTGGTTCTGCTGACTGTTGACCGCCCAGGTAAAACCGCTGCCGTCCGTGGATACCAGAAAGCCGAACGCGGGATTGGCGATGACGTTCGTCCACGGCGCGGGCGTACGCTCGTTGCCCTCGAGAACGGTCAGATATTCGCGGCCGTCCTCGACGAAACCGCCAAGGCCATTGAAGAATTCCATCTGCGGCCGCGGCAGCGGCGCTTCGGGGACAGGTGCCGGCAACGCGCGCCGAGCGGGCGGCATCTTGCCCGGCTTTTTCTCGCGTGCGCGGTCGATCTGCTCGCCCAGCGTGCCGCGATTGCCCTGCAGCACCGCGCGCGCGCAGGAGAATAGCGCGCCGCGGACCTCGGCCGCCACCAGATCGGCGCGCAGCACAAAGACGCCGCCACGCGATTCCTCGCTTGCCAGGCGCGGCAGCGACTGGTTCATGCGCACCAGCCGGTCCACATCGTCCTGGAAGCCTTGCGCATAGGAAACCGCGCGTTCGTTCAGGATCACCAGATCGACGGCAAGTTGTTTGAGGCGCCAGTATTCGTGCGCCCGCAGCAATTGGCGCACGAGCGCAAGATCCTCGTCATCCTCGATGCGCAGCAGCACAATGGGCAGATCGCCGGAAATGCCTTGCGACCAGAGCGTGGACGTCTTTCGCAACCCGCGCTTTATGACATCCGGCGGCGGCCTGAGGGTGATGTCGGAATAGAGGATGTGATTGGCCAGGCGCTGAAACAGATGCGCGTCGTCGGCGCTCACGCCAAGGTGGCGAAGCTGCATCTGCGCCTGTGTCCAGGCCAGGGTCGTGGCGCGCTCGAACGCATTGGCGTCGTGATGGCGATCTGCAAGATCGAGAACGTCAGCGCGCGTCGCCGCGACGAGGGTCCAGAACGCGACGCGCACCGTTGCGCCGCGTGGAATGGTAACGCGCCGGCGCAGGCTGAATATCGGATCGAGTACCGCGCCGGCAGTGTTCGACAAGGGCCAGCCATCGGAGATCGCGATGGAGTTCTGGATTGTCTGTCCGCGGCCCAGAAAGCGGGCGCGGTCGGTTTCAAACTGCACGTCGCTGGGGCTGTCGCCTTCCACCACCGCAAGATGCGCCGCCCAAACTTGTGGATCGGCGGACGAGCGCTGCCTTCGCGTGGCAAGTACGGCGCCCAGATGCGCGACGTATTCGGTCTCCACGAAAAGCTTGGCGAAAGCGGGATGGGCCACGTCGTCTGCCTGCCTCGCAAGCGCGATTTCGGCGTAGGAGGTCAAATCGATTTCGCGCGTCCGGTTGCCGTGATTGGTGATCGAGACGCGGCGGACCTCCGCGTCGTCTTCGGGGGAAATGGAAATCTCGAGCTTGGTCGTAATGGCGCCGTCGTCGCGCACGATCTCGGCGCGATCTTCGGAGAACGCCACGTTGTAATCGTCCGGCTCCACGACGGTCGGCTGGTAGCCGGCAGACCAGGTATCGCCGCCGCGCACGTCGCGCAGGAAGATATAGGCCCCCCAGTCGTCGCAGGTTGCGTCCTCGCGCCAGCGGGTGATCGCGACATCGCGCCAGCGGCTGTAGCCGGACCCCGCCGCGGTCACCATCACCGAATATCGCCCATTCGACAGCAGATGCGAGCGCGGAATCCGCGAGTGCGCGGTGTCGTAGCGGCGCTGGGTTTCCGAGGCGAGGCTTTCGATGTGCCGGGGCTCTGCCACGCGCTCGGGCGCCGGACGCGCCATCGCGATATCGCGCGGCATGCGCTCCTGCAGAAGCAGCTCCGCCGCTTGCACCATGGGCTCGGAATGGAACCGCATGCGCATGCGGCCGTCATGCAGCGCGTTGCCGATGCCGACTATGGACATCGCCTGGTGATGCGACATGTAGGCCCGCACGATGGCGAACTTGGCGCCCTCCGGCAGGCGCGCGCGCGTGAAGTCGATCGCCTCGTACCAGCCATACTGACCGCGCACGCCCATCGCCGCCATGCGCGAAAAGTTCTTTTCCGCGGCGGCCGGATCGACCATGGAGGCAAGGCCGGTCGCGTAAGGCGCAATCACGGTGTTCTCGCTCAGGCCGCGCTTGAAGCCTAAATCCGGCACGCCGAAGCTGGAATATTGGTAGGTCTGCTCCATGTCGCGGGCGTTGAATTCGGATTCGGATATCCCCCACGGCACGTTGTGTTCGTCGCCATATTTCTCCTGTCGCCAGACGATGAGCCTGTTGGTTTCCTCGAGCAGGCTGCCGGAGGGCGCGCGCATGATGAGAGACGGCATCAGGTATTCGAACATCGAGCCCGACCATGAGATCAGTCCCGATCCGCCGTTGATAGGCGTCAGCGTACGGCCCAGATGGAACCAGTGTTCGGCGGAGACGTCGCCCTTGGCGATGGCGATGAAGCTTGCCAGGCGCGCCTCCGACGCCAGCAAGTCGTAGTAGTTGGGATCCAGCGAACCGTCATTGCAGCGATAGCCGATGGAGAGAAGCTGGCGTCCTTTGTCGAACAGGAAGCCAAATTCCATCGCCATTGCCATGGACCTGGATGTTTCGGCGAGAGCCGAGAGGCGGTGCACCAGCAATTGCGCCGCACTTTCCGATTTCTCCAGCGCTTGGATCAGTGCCGCGCGCCCTCCCGGTTTCGCGGCGGAGCTTTGCCGCAGGGCGTTGCAATGCGCCGCCAGCGTTCCCAGCGACGGGACGGTGGCGATGCGCGCGATGTCGTCCTTCTCGCTGTCGTCGAACTCGCCTGCCCAGGGCATGAGCAGATCGGTGTCGCGCTGGTGTGCGTGGACGGCTTCGCGCAATGCCTGCGCCCAGATGGCGGTTTCGCTTTCTTCGGACGCCGAAGATTGCACGGCGGTCACGATGGCATCGGCTTTCTGGCCGAGCACAATCAAGGCGCGCGTCATGGCGCCGGGATAGGATTGCGCGTTTTTGAGCGCCTTGGCGAAAGCCGCGAGAGGTTCATCCAATACGCGGGACGACTTGTCTTGCTCCGCGCACAACCGCACCAGCGCGAGGTTGTCTTCGAGCCCCAAGATCCAGTCAGGATTGCAGATCGGGCTGCCAATGACTTCCAGGCAGGCGTTGGCAAGCGCGATCAAGTGACCGGCGAGGTTGCCGCTATCGACGGAAGAAATGTATCGCGGCTCCAGCGGCCTGAGATCGGTCGTGTCATACCAATTGTAGAAATGGCCGCGCTGCCGATCCATTTTATCGAGCGTTGCGAACGTCGTCTCAAGCCGTCCGACCATGTCCACCGTGCCGAGCCAACCGAAGTCGCGCGCGGATACGATGGACAGAAGATACAGCCCGATATTCGTAGGCGACGTGCGGTGCGCGATAACGGGCGCGGGATCTTCCTGAAAATTGTCCGGCGGAAGCATGTTGTCTTCCGCGGTGACGAATGCCTCGAAAAACCGCCAGGTTCGCCGTGCGATCAGCCGAAGCGAGACGGCGTCGGGCTTGGCGATGAGCAAATGCCCTCCGTCGAGAGGCGGTTGGCTCGCCCACCGGGCAACCACCGGCGACAGCACCCAGAGCACGCCGAACGGCACGGACATGCGCCAGCCGTGCCAATGCGAATAGTACAAAGCCACCGCCACCAGCACCGCGAACGCGGCACTGGCAAGGATCTGAGCGGCAAGCGTGCGGCTGTCGAAATTGGTGTCTTCGTCGAGCTGCGCGGCGGTGACCCATTCCAGCAACCGGCGCCGGCGGATGAAGACGCGAAACAATGTCCGCGCCACCGCATCCACCATGACCCAGGCCTGATGCGCCAGAAACGTCACCAGAAATGCGCTTTGCAGAAGACCCAGAACGAAATCCTCGCGCAAGGCGCGCAGATGATTGCGTATGCTCACGCCGGTTCGGCGCGGGATGACGGACGCGATGCCGGGCAGAAACGGCGGCAGCGCGATGGTCAGCAGAATGAACGCCGTCCAGATCTCCGCCGCGTGGTATTTCTGCAGCCAGCCGATCAGCAACGCCAGCATGGCAGCCGGCGCCGAAAGTGAGCGGCGCAAATTGTCCAGCATCTTCCAGCGCCCCATCAAGGGGATCGATGGTCCGCCGTCTTTCGATTTGCCGGGCCTGGCGAAGATCCAGGGCAGCAATTGCCAGTCGCCGCGCACCCAGCGATGCTGTCGCGCAGCGGACACGCTGTAGCGCGAGGGAAATTCCTCGACCACTTCCACGTCCGATGCCAGGCCCGCGCGGGTGAAGATGCCTTCCAGAAGGTCATGGCTGAGCACTGTGCTTTCGGGAATTCGATTTTCCAGCGCCGCTTCGAACACGTCGATGTCGTAAATCCCCTTGCCGCAAAACGAACCCTCTTCGAACAAATCCTGATAAACGTCCGACACGGCGAGCGCGTAAGGATCAAGTCCGTTGGGGCCCGAAAATACGCGCTGGAAGAGCGAGCCTTTGCTTCCCGAAGGCAGCGAAGGCGTCACGCGCGGCTGAAGAATTCCGTGGCCTTTGGTGACAAGTCCTTTGTCGCGATCGAAGACGGGCCGGTTCAAGGCGTGCGCCATCTTTCCCACCAGCCGGGTTGCCGCGCCGATGGGTAGCCGCGTGTCGGCATCCAGCGTGATCACATATTTGATATTGGCCGGCAGCGCCGGCGCGCGACCATCAGCGGACAGGAACGTGGTGTCCGTGGCGCCTCGCAGAAGGCGGTTGAGTTCGTGCAGCTTGCCGCGCTTGCGTTCCCATCCGATCCACTTTCGCTCGCCTTCGTTCCACAGGCGCCGGCGATGCAGCAGGAAGAAGCGCGTGTTGTTACCCACCGGCCCGTAACGCTCGTTCAGTCGCGCGATTCCGGCGTTGGCCGTGCGCAGCAGAACGTCGTCGCCCGGTTCATGCTCGGAGGCGGAATCGCACCAGTCCGAAAGCAGCGCGAAGACGAAATTGTCGTCCGGATTGGAAAGGTGATGGACTTCGAGCCGTTCGATCTGCGCTTCGATGGAAGCCGTGCTGGTAAGAAGCGTCGGCACGACAATGATGCTGCGCAACTCGGCCGGAAGGCCCTGCCTGAGCGCCATGCCGGGCAACAGCATCGCGCCCACGCGCTGAGTCACGAAGCGGTTGACGGTCGCGACCGCGACGTCCGAAGCCGGCACGATGCCGACAAACGCCAACAAAACGAGCGTCCAGTCGGGAAGTCGCGTCTGCGCCACGGCAAGCAGCGCCAGTGCCAGCACCACCGCCGTGACGGCGACGATCATGCCCACATATCCCATCACGCCAAGCTTCGAATTCAGGCGGAATATCCGGGTGCCCATCGAAGTCTTGCAGGCAAGCTCCTTCTCGAAGGCGGCCCGGCCACCGGAGATGAGATAGAAGCCTGGATCGCGCTGGCGGGCGTCGGTTGCGCGCCTGGTCTTGGCGATCACACGGTTTGCGACATCGGATTCGCTATGGTCGCAGGAATGGGCCAGGTCCTCAATCGCGCGGCGGTACATGTCGCGGGTGGGAAAATCCATCGCCGCGAAATTGCTTCCGGCGCGCAAAATGGCATCGACCGGGCTGACGCTCTCGAAGAATTCCGCCCAATTCACCATCGAGATGGTGCGCATGCTGGTGATCACATTGCGCACCGTCACGTTCATCGCGCTCTGGCGCTGGACCTCCTCGCGCACGATCTGGTCGACATTCGCATGCTGGGCTTGCAGCTTCTCGTTCAGCCACCGGAGCGCGGGCGTGGTCTTGGGGTCGTGATCGCGCAGCCGCTGCGCGAGCTGCACGGCGAACGCCGTGGACCATGGCGCCTGATTGAGCCGTTGCAGGATCGTCGCGGGGGGATCGGGATCGGTCTTCTCTGTGCCGAGCGAACTGTCTGCGATCTCGTCTGCCAGCTGCCCTGCGGCAAGGCGCGTGACGATGGATTCGGCCAGACGCCGCAGATTTTCCACGAGCGTAATGCGCAGCGTGATGGCGATGGCCCAAAGCTCGCCGATGGTCAGCGGCTGAACGCGCTGATAGGCCTCGACAAAGCGCGTGAGCTTTTGGACGTCGAAGGCGCTGTCCGTATGTGCAACGAGCGCCCAGGCCACGCCGAACACGCGCGGATAGCCCTGCAATGGCCCATCGGCCAGTTTG
The DNA here is from genome assembly GCA_036489635.1 of Rhizomicrobium sp. Classification (GTDB taxonomy): domain Bacteria; phylum Pseudomonadota; class Alphaproteobacteria; order Micropepsales; family Micropepsaceae; genus Rhizomicrobium. The sequence goes on from DASXFK010000155.1 coordinate 26,289, forward strand.
GGCAGGCGGCGGTAATAGCCCGGCGGCAGATCGTCCGCGATTTCGCGAATCTGCTCGTCGACGACGTGGAAATTGTCCAGCAACCACTCTGCAGCCGGCGTGATCGGCTGGCGGGCATAAGTCGCGCTGACGATGGCGCGGTAGGTTTCAACCAGCACGCGTGCGTTGTCCTGCAGGCGCGGCCCGATGGGACGTCCCTTGCCCAGCCCTGGCGTGACATGCTGCGCAGCGGCAAGGCTTTCAGCATGCTGCTCGAGACGCTCGACACTGAAGAGATCGGCCCGGATGGGCGGTTCAGGCGGGGAGGGCGACTTCGACCCAAAAACAGTAGCGAGCCAAGACTTGCTCAAATTGCGGCCTCGTGAACAAAAGCATCGAAAGACGACCGGTAGAGGAACCGGTCCGGTGGCCGCCGATTGGTCTGGTCAAAAATGCCGGACGCCCGGACCCGCCAGACCTAAAACGTATGGAAATTCCGCGAGTTCCCTGCATTTTATCGCTCAGGCAGCGACAGAAAGCGCCTCTTTCACGGCCATGACAAGGGCCCGCGTCATGATGCGGAAGCTTTGTTGGCCCTCTTCAGCTCCGGCATTGCGGGGAAAGCCGAAATAGGCCTCCGGGCCGCCGGCAGCTTCAAACGAACGCGCCCCCTTCGCGAAGGCTTCGGTGAGGCTCGCGTCGTTGTCGGCGAGCCCGCGGCGCATGTTTTCGTCCACAAGATCGGGGCGCGCGGCCATCATCAGGCTCGTTTCGAACTGCCCCGCGTGACAGGCGCCGGACTGAAACTCCGCGGTCAGCATCTGCGCCAATTTGCGGCGGGTGAAATCGGCAAACGCAACGGGCAGTCCGCGCGCGCGAATTTCATCGGCGGCCTCGCGCAGCATCGCCACATTGGCAGGGTCGAAATGGCTGTTCGCCAGCGCCAGGCAGGCGAAACCTTGCGACTTCAGGCTCGCCGCGATTTCCAGCAGCAACGCCTTGGCGGTGCCGGCGCTCACATTGATCGTCCCGGCGAAAGCCTGCGCATAGTCTGCCGGCATGTAGGCAAGCGGCGGCAGAACAAAACCGATATAGCCTTCGGCGTGGAATGCGGCCAAGGCGTGCGACGCCATGCCTTCACTGATGATGACGTCCGTGTTCAGCGGCAGATGCGGGCCATGCGCTTCGGTGGCGCCGCAGGGCAGGATGGCCACGGCGGGCTTGCCGCTTTGCAACGCGGCGCGAACGGCAATCCACGAGTTTTCCGCGAAGGCCGGTTTCATGCGTGCGCGGCCTTGAGTTTTTTGCGGTCGACCTTGTCGCGATCGTTGCGCGGCAGCGCCGTGTCGGAAAACGCGATCCAATGCGGCGCCTTGTAGCGAGCCAGCTTGGCTTTCGCGAAGTCGATCAGCTCGCGTTCCAGCGCGGGCGAGGCCTTGAACTCTTTTTTCAGCACCACAATCGCCAGCGGCTTCTCGAGACCTGCTTCGTCCTTCTTGCCGACGACGCAACATTCGGCGAGTGCGCCGTGCTGCATGAGGCAGTTCTCGACTTCCAGCGGGCTCACATAGATGCCGCCGCTTTTGAGCAGGTCGTCGCCGCGGCCTTCGTAATACCAGTAGCCATCCTTGTCCTCGCGGAACTTGTCGCCGCTGACGATCCAGCCGCCGCGCAGATGCTCTTTCGATTTCGCGTAGGCCGAATGATAATAGAGCGCCGACGAATCTCCTTTAAGCCAAAGCGTTCCCACATCGCCTTGCGCGACGGCGTTGCCGTCGTCGTCCACCAATTTGGCTTCGTAGCCCGGCACCAGCTTGCCCAGCGAGCCGGGGCGCACGTCGCCGGGACGATTGCTGATATAAATGTGGAAACTCTCCGCGCTGCCAATGCCGTCGATAATCGGCACGCCGAATGCCTTATCCCAGCGCGCATGAAGCTCGCCTGGCAGCGCTTCGCCCGCGCTCCACATGAAGCGCAAGCTGAAAAGATCGCGGCGCTTTTCCACCGGCGTCTGCAGCATCTTGTTGATGAACGTCGGAACGCTGGTGAGCACGGTCGGCTTGTGAGTTTCGATCAACTCGGACAGCAGTTCCGGCGTTGGCTGCTCGCGGAAGAGAAGCGTGGCCGCGCCCACCGCGAACGGGAACATCAGGTTTGTTCCTGTCGCGTAACCAAAGAACAGACGCGACACCGAGATCGTCAGATCGTTCTCGCGCATGCCAATGAACGTTTTGGCGTAGACTTCCGTGTTGTACGGAAAGTGCGTGTGCGTATGCACCGCGCCCTTGCTCTGGCCCGTCGTGCCGCTGGTGAACAGCCACACCGCGGGATCGTCCTTGCGCGTGGGCCACGGCTCGGCGCCGGGCTTCGGCGCTTCTGCGATCCATGTGTCGAAGCTCTTATGGCTGCCGGCGTTCGGTCCTGCGACGATGACGTTGTCGAGTCCTGCGCCGCGTCCGCAATGGCGCGTGGTCTGCAACGCCTTGTCGAATTCCGGCAGGCTTTGCTCGTCGAGAAACACGAACTGCGGCTTCACATAGCTCAGATAATATTCGTAATCCTTCGCGGGCAGCATCGGATTGATCTGCGTCACCACCGCGCCGGCCTTGATCGCGCCGAACCACGCGTAAGCGAATTCCGGGCGATCCTGCGTGCACATCAGCACACGCTGTTCGGGCAGCAAGCCATCGCTCACCAGTTTGCGCGCGACGGCCATCACCTTGTCGGCGACGGTCTGGTAGCTGATGTCGTGACCTTCGTAACGGATCGCCGTTTTGCCGCCACGCCCCGCTGCGATGTTCGAGAACACGAAGTAATCGGCCATGTTGAAATCGTCGGGGAATTCGATCACGCCACTTCTCCTCCTGCGATCGGCAAGGCGATGCCGTTCACGGCCGCCGCTTCGTCCGACGCGATCCACAGCACCGCAGCCGCGACTTCCTCCGGCCTTACCAGCCGCCCTTGCGGATTGGCAGCAATGAAACTCGCCAGCGCTTCGTCCTTGGATCGGCTGCTCGCTTTGCTGATGGTGTTCACCGCGTCCGCGATGACATCCGTATCGGTGTAGCCGGGACATACCGCGTTGACGGTGATGCCCGTCTTCGCCAGCTCCA
>DASXFK010000052.1:0-1668 GCA_036489635.1 Rhizomicrobium sp.
AGCGTGAACCAGTGGAAACTCTATGCCGATGTCGAGGTTCCGGTCTGGCAGCACATGAACGGGAACCAGCTTATCGCCCCTTACGCCCTGAAATTCATCGCCAGCTATAGCCTCTAAGGGCTTCGACCCCGGGTTGGTTAACGAATTCGAAACGAGCCGCGGGCGAGGATCGCGCGAGTCCGGAGCGCCCCATGACCAACGCGCTGATTACCACCATTTACATCCTGCTGTCCGCCACCGCGGCACTGGCATTGAATGTCCTCGGCTTTGCGAGCCCCGCAACCGCGGCCCTGCTTGGCGCCGTGGGTCTTCTGTTCGCCCTGCAGGTCCACGCCGGCGTCATCCGCCGCCGCGACAGGACGCAGTCGCGCCGCGAGATCGCGAAGCTGAAGCAGACGACGCGCGAGATCGCCGTGGCGCTGGAAGAAACCCACGCCAAAATTGACGAAGCCAAAGTCGCGGCCGAAGCCAGGACCAGCGCGCAGGGCAGGAAGATCGTGGCCGAACTGCAGGTGCTGGAAAGCCTGATGAAGGATTTCGCCGGCAAGATCGCGCAGAACGCCCAACAGCAAGCCTCAAGCGAAGGCATTTCGCTGCGCGCCAACGATGTCGCACGCTCCTATCTCGATACGCTGGGCGAATCCGAGTTGCTCGAAACCATCCGTGCCTCGCTCGAAGAAAACCGCGTCGATCTCTATCTGCAGCCGATCGTGAGCCTGCCGCAGCGCAAGCTGCGTTTCTACGAAGCGTTGTCGCGCCTGCGCGCCGAAGACGGCACCGTCATCATGCCGGCGCAATATATGAAGATCGCCGCGCCCGCGGGCCTGATGAGCGTGGTAGACAACCTGTTGCTGTTCCGCTGCGTGCAGATCGTGCGCAAGCTGGCGTCCAAACATCGCGAAGTCGGCGTGTTCTGCAACATTTCGAGCGACACGCTGACGGATGCCGAGTTCTTCCCGCAGTTCCTGGAATACATGCATCAGAACCGTGATCTGGCGCCGCATATCGTGTTCGAATTCGCGCAAGGGGCGTTGGCCAAAGCCGGCAACAAAGGCACCGAAAATCTCGCCTATCTCGCCAGCCTGGGCTTTGCCTTGTCGCTCGATCACGTCGAGACGCTGGCGATCGATTTTGCGTATCTGAAGAAGCTCGGCTTCCGGCATGTCAAGGTGCGCGCGTCCATGCTGACGAGCGGCATGAGCGGAACCGGCGCGCTGGTTGCGGCAGAAGATTTGAAAACACTTCTAGAACGCCATGGCCTCAATCTCATCGCCGAACGCGTGGAAGACGAGCGGACCGTTGTGCAACTCCTCGACTACGCGGTGGATTTTGCACAGGGCTATTTGTTCGGTGAGCCCCGCGCGGCGCGCGACGACAGCGTGAAGCCTGGGGAACAAGGCGAGCCCTCCGCCCCCGTCATCGCCTTCAAGCGCAGCGCCTGACCGCATTGACCCCGGCTGCGGCGGCATGTCACCGCTAGCGCATGGCGCAGATCATTTCCGGCCTTCGCGAAATCGCATCCGATTACGATGCGCTGGTCTGCGACGTGTGGGGCGTTCTGCACAACGGGCAGACCGCGTTTCCGGAGGCCTGCGCCGCGTTGAAGAGGTTTAAGGCCGAATTCGGGCCCGTGGTGCTCCTGACTAATGCGCCGCGCCCGGCCCGCGA
>DASXFK010000119.1:0-7274 GCA_036489635.1 Rhizomicrobium sp.
CGCCGCGTTGTCGACCGCCGTGCTGATCGCGACGCCTTATCTTTATCTCTACGACTTCCCGATGTTGGCGGTGCCGTTCGCGTTCCTCTATCGCGACCGCGCCTTCGATCGGCTCGAGATCGCAGCCACCGTCGCGGCCAATCTTCTGATGGTGGTCTTCGTCTGGGCGGCGCTTCCCATCGGACCATTTCTGACCGTGGTGCCGGCGGCGCTTATTGCGCGCCGGGTCGGCGTGCCATCGACGGACGATGTTGCACTGCAACGCGCTTGACCCCTTAATGGGGGGATGAGCCGCGACAAGCCCTGGATTTTCCGCACTTATGCCGGTCATTCGAGCGCCGCGGCTTCGAACGCGCTTTATCGCACCAACCTCGCCAAGGGGCAGACCGGTCTTTCCGTCGCTTTCGATCTGCCGACCCAGACCGGCTACGACAGCGACGACGCGGCGGCCAAGGGCGAAGTGGGCAAGGTCGGCGTGCCAATTTCGCATCTGGGCGACATGCGCGCGCTGTTCGACGGCATCCCGCTCGACAAGATGAACACCTCCATGACCATCAACGCGCCGGCGGCATGGCTGCTCGCGCTTTATGTCGCGGTGGCGGATGAGCAGGGTGCGCCGCGGAGCGCGCTCACGGGCACGACGCAGAACGACATCATCAAGGAATATCTCGCGCGCGGCACATACATTTTTCCGCCCAAGCCGTCGTTGCGCCTCACCAGCGACACCATCGCCTTCACCACCTCTGAACTGCCGAAATGGAATCCGATCAATCTGTGCTCCTATCATCTACAGGAAGCGGGCGCGGACGCGGTGGAGGAAGCGGCCTTCGCGCTGGCGGCGGCGATTTCGGTTCTCGATGCCGCCAAAGCGCGCGGCGCAATTGCCACAAGCGAATTTCCCAAAGCGGTCGGACGCATTTCCTTCTTCGTCAATTCCGGCGTGAAGTTCATCACCGAGATCTGCAAGCTGCGCGCCATGAGCCAGGTGTGGGACAACATCGCGCTCAACCGATACGGCGTCAGCGATCCCAAGCTGCGCCTGTTCCGCTATGGCGTGCAGGTGAACAGCCTCGGCCTCACCGAGCAGCAGCCGGAGAACAACGTCTATCGCATCCTTTTCGGGATGCTGGGCGTGACGCTTTCCAAAGGCGCGCGCGCCCGCGCCGTGCAATTGCCCGCCTGGAACGAAGCCCTCGGTCTGCCGCGGCCGTGGGATCAGCAATGGTCGCTGCGTTTGCAGCAGATCGGCGCCTTCGAGACCGACATGCTGGATTATGGCGACATCTTCGATGGCTCGAAGGTCATCGAGGAAAAAGTCACCACGCTTGTGGTGCAGATCGAAGAAGAAATCTCACGCATCGAAAAGCTGGGCGGTGCCGCCTCGCAAGAGGCGCTGGAATACATGAAAGAGCGGCTGGTGCTCTCCAACGCGGCGCGCATCGAAGCTATCGAGACCAGCGACGAGATCCGCGTCGGCGTGAATGCCTACACCGAAACCGAGCCTTCGCCTTTGACGGCCGGCAACAGCAACTTCGTCGTGGTGGACGAAAAGGCCGAGCGTGACCAGATCGCGCGGTTGAAAGTGTGGCGCGAGCAGCGTGATGCGAAAAAGGTGGACGCGGCGATGGCTGCGCTGGAACGCGCCGCGAAAGACGGCACAAATATCATGCCCGCCTCCATCGCCTGCGCGAAGGCCGGCGTCACCACCGGCGAGTGGTCCGCGCATCTGCGCAAGGTGTTCGGCGAATATCGCGCGCCCACGGGCGTTGCGGCGTCCGGTCCGGCGCGCAATGACGAACGCATCGGCGAGCTGCGCGCCGATGTCGAAGCGGCGTCGAAGAAGCTTGGCCGCAAGCTCACCTTCCTGGTCGCCAAGCCGGGCCTCGACGGTCACTCCAACGGCGCGGAGCAGATCGCCATCCGCGCGCGCGACGCCGGCATGGACGTGATCTATGACGGCATCCGCTTTTCGCCGGACGAGATCGTTTCCGCCGCGCGCGAGAAGCAGCCGCATGTCATCGGCCTTTCGATTCTTTCCGGGTCGCATGTTCCACTGGCGAAGGACGTCGCCACGAAACTGAAAGACGCAGGCCTCGGCGACGTGAAGATCGTGGCCGGCGGCATCATTCCGCCGGAAGACGAGGCGGCGCTGAAATCCGCCGGAATCTCGGCCGTGTTCAGCCCCAAGGATTACGACCTCAACGCCATCATGCACGCCATTGTCGCGCTGACCGACCAAGCCTGAGCGGCCCCCGCTTGGCCGCGCGGGGCGACGGCGGAGCCATCGTCCGAAAACTGATTCCTATAGCGATGATTCTGAAGCTCGGAGAATGCCGCTGATTTCCTGGCGAAATTCGAGCCTTGGCATGAATATACTCTGGCACCGTCACGGTGTCAAGCGGTTTTAGGAGGAAAAACAGAGGGTGCGCCTGGCGAATAATTCTTTTTGGCATCTTGCAATAGATAACTCTATGACATAGAGTAGTCTGCATGGAGACAAACCTGGGAGCCTCCGCCATGCAAACCGCAGACGTCCTTCACAGCCTCGTTCAGCTCGCGCCGTATATCGTCGGCATCGTCGCCATCGCTTTCGTGTGGTGGCCGCGCCGCGCGCGGTCGGACGAAGAGATTGCCGAAACGCGCAAGCAGACCGCGCTGCTCGAACGCATCTCCGCAAAACTCGAACAAAGCCACTGAGGAAACCGCCATGCCCATGACACCGGCAGAAGCCGCAAACGCGTTGCGCGACATCGACCAGACGGAGCAGCATAGCTCCACGCTGCACGGCTATGAGAAGGCGTCGCCCTTTCTCATCCTGTGGGGCGTCATGTGGGCGCTGGGCTACAGCGGCACCTTCTTTTTTCCGCCCTATACGAATCTGATCTGGCTGGTCATCGCCGCGGTCGGAACAATCGGCAGCATGATGCTAGGCAAACGCGCGAAGCCCGCCGGCGAGCAGAAATTCAGCTGGAAGTTCTTCTTCTCCTGGCTGGCCGCCATCGCCGCCATCGCGTCGGTGCTGACAATCTTCTTTCCGTTCAGCGGCATGCAGATCGGAAGCCTGTTTCCGCTGATGATCGGCTGGGCCTATGTCGTGCTCGGCATCTGGATGGGCGCGCGCCTGGCGATCACAGGCCTGTTCATCGTCGTGCTGACGCTCATCGGGTTCTTCTATCTGCCGGCCTATTTCATGCTGTGGATGGCGCTGGTCGGCGGCGGTGGATTGCTCGTGGGCGGGCTGTGGCTGAGGAGCGCGTGATGGATCAGCCCAACGCGATCATCCATCAACCCATCCGGCTCAAGATCATGGCGGCGCTCAAAGCCTTGCCCGAACACGAGATGCTGGAATTCGTGCGCCTGAAAACCATCGTGGGCGCTACGGAAGGCAATCTCGGCGCGCACATCACAACTCTGGAAGAAGCCGGCTATGTGCGCGTGGAAAAAGATTTTGCCGGCAAACGCCCGCGCACCCGCGTGATGCTCACAAAGGACGGCCGCCGCGCGTTCGACGATTATGTGGCGGATTTGCGCGCCATCCTCGACGGAGGCGTGCCATGACCTACAGTCTCGTCGGCTGGATCCACATCGGAGCGGCATTCGCGGCGCTTGGCCTCGGTTTCATCAATGTCGTGATGAAGAAGGGCACGCCTTTGCATCGTCTCGTCGGCGTCTTCTATGTCTTTGCAATGCTGGCGCTGAACGGCGCGGCGTTGTCGATCTACGACATGACGGGCCATTTCGGGATCTTCCACGCGCTGGCGATCTTCAGCCTGTTCTGTGTGGCGATGGGGCTGTGGCCCGCCATCTTTCGCAAAGGCGAATGGATCTATCGCCATTACATGTGGATGGGCTGGTCCTATTTCGGACTGCTCGCCGCGGCCTTCGCCGAAACCATGATCCGCGTACCGGCTTTCCATGTGAACAGCGTGGCGCGGGGTTTCGAAGTCGCGATCGGCGCCTCGATCGTATTCTCGCTGTTCGGCGGGGCGTTCATGAAAGCGCTGGGACGATCCCTGCCGCCACGAAAGCCCAAAATCGCCTGATTCCAGAGAGTAAAGGACACTTGACATGACAAGCGTGCTTGACTATGTAAAGCAAGCTTTACCACGGAGACCTCACATGAACAAGTTTCGCAATCTCGTCCTCGGCGCCGCGCTGGCGGCCGCCACCATCCTGCCGTCGCTGGCCGACACGCTTCAGTTCGCGCCGGACAGCACGGTCGTCACCCGCGAACGCTTCTCGGACGAGATCGTGGGCCACGGCCCGGACATCATTTTCATTCCCGGCCTCGCCTCTTCGCGCGAAACCTGGAAGGCCACGGCGATGCGGTTGAAGGATCACTACCGCGTGCACCTTATCCAACTTGCGGGCTTTGCGGGCGAACCGAGCCGCGCCAACGCCACCGGCCCCGTGCTGGTGCCGACGGCGGAAGCGATCGACGCTTATCTCGTCGAGCAGCACCTGACGCCCGCAACGGTCATCGGCCACTCGCTGGGCGGCACGATGGCGCTCTATCTCGCCGAAAAGCATGGCGCCGACCTGAAGAAGGTGATGCTGGTCGATGCGCTGCCTTTCTACTCCGTGCTGATGGCTGGACCGACTGCAACGTCCGATAGCATCAGGCCGATGGCGGAGCGCATGCGCGCCAGTGGCGGCAAGATGACCGACGAGCAGCGCGCCAAGATGCTCGCCGGCATGGCCACGTCGCAGGCCAGCAAGGACATGATCGCGGGTTGGAGCAAAGCCAGCGACGGCAATGTCGTGGCGAACGCGGCGGCCGATGACATGGAACTCGATCTGCGCCCCGGACTGGCCGCGATCAAGACGCCGGTGACGATGCTGTTCCCCGATTACGCGCCAGTGGGCTCGCCGGCCGGCGCCACCGCGATCATGTACTCCGGTGCGTTTGCGCCCCTGCCGGGCGTGAAACTGGTGCCGATCACCAACTCCGTACATTTCATCATGCTGGACCAACCCGCGCAGTTTAGCGCCGCGCTGGATGCGTTCCTGGCAAACTGAGCCGTTCGCGGATTTGTTCAGGCGTCACGCCGTGGCCGCGCAGATCGCGCAAGGTTACGGCGTGATCGCGTTTGGAGAACTTCTTTCCGCTCTCATCGAGAATAAGCCGATGGTGCGCATAGCCCGGTGCGGGTATTGCGAGCAGTGCTTGCAGCAATCGCTGCACATGCGTGGCGGGCAGCAGATCGACACCGCGCGTCACCAGCGTCACACCTTGAAACGCATCGTCCACCACGACGGCGAGATGATAAGCCGTCGGAGTGTCCTTGCGCGCCAGCACGATGTCGCCAAACACAAGCGGATCGACGGCAACGATCTGGCCGTGTTCGACAAAAGTGAGCGGCCCCGCTTTTGCCGCCGCCTTTGCTACATCCAGTCTCATCGCATATTGCGCGCCCGAACCGATCCGTTTGTTGCGCTCCGCCGCGCTCACGTGACGACAGATTCCGGGATAGAGCAGGCCCTCGGGTCCGTGTGGTGCTTCGGACGCAGCAACGATATCCGCGCGGGTGCAAAAGCAGGGATAGAGAAGGCCTTGCGCCTCCAGATTCGCCAACGCCTCGCGATAAGCGTCGAAGCGCGTGGATTGGCGCATCACGGGCTCTTCCCAGCGCAACCCAAGCCACGCCAGATCCTCGAAGATCGCGGCCGCGAATTCCTCGCGCGCCCGCGAGGAGTCGATGTCTTCGATGCGCAGGATGAAGCGCTCGCCCGCCTGCGCCGCCGTGAGTGCGGCGAACGCATGCCCCAGATGCAGCAGGCCGGTTGGACTTGGCGCGAAGCGCGTGACTATCATGGCGCGAGATACCATTTTCCGCGCCATGGCGAAACCGCATCGCATTTCCTCCGCCCAACAACTCAACGACGCGATCGAGGCGCTGATCGCCGCCGACATTCGTCTCAAGGCGGTGATCGACGCGCTGAAAGAGAAGCCCAAATTCGTCCCGCGCCGAAAGCACGGATTTGAATCGCTGGTGGAGATCGTGGTCAGCCAGCAGCTTTCCGTCGCGGCGGCGGACACCATCTTCGGCCGCGTAAAAGACAAAGTTGTACCTTTCGATCCAGCGACGTTACTTGCCACACAAGCCGAAGTGCTGCGCGCCTGCGGACTTTCGGCGCCGAAGCAGAAGCATATGAAATCCATCGCGTCGGCGATCCTGGACGGTTCGCTGGATCTGAAGCGCGTGCGCAACTTGCATGACGACGATGCGCGCGCGCACCTGACGGCGGTGAAAGGCATCGGGCCGTGGACGGCGGATATTTATTTGATGTCGTCGCTCGGCCGCGCCGATATCTGGCCGGTAGGCGATGTCGCGCTGCAAGCCGCCATCGCGCGGGCGCTGAAACTGAAAAAGCGCCCGAACGAAAAGGGCATGGAGAAGCTGTCGAAAAACTGGAAACCGTGGCGCACCATCGCCGCGCGCCTGTTCTGGATGCATGAAGACGGCATCCGCAAAGCCAAACGCGAAGCCGAACGTCTTGCGAAGGCCGCGAAGAAAAAGAAGGCGAAGGCATAGATGGCGCGAGCACTTTCCGGTCCACGCTTGCCGCCTGCGCGCGGTGAGGCCACGCATCTTGTCGTGCTGGCGCACGGCTATGGCGCGGATGGGAACGATCTCATCGGCCTCGCGCCGCATTGGCAGCGCCTGTTGCCGACGGTCGCGTTCGCGGCGCCGAATGCGCCCGAGCGCTGCGCCGGCTCTCCCGGCTATCAATGGTTCCCGATTTCGCGTCTCGATCCGCAGGAGATGCAGAAGGGCGTGGAAAGCGCCGCGCCGATCTTCGAAGCGTTCCTCGAATCTGAACTCGCGCGGCTGAACTTGCCGCCGGAGCGGCTCGCGCTGGTCGGTTTCAGCCAGGGTACGATGATGAGTTTGCACGTCGGTCTTCGTCGCGCGATCAAGCCCGCGGCCATCGTCGGATATTCCGGCGTGCTCGCGGGAGCACCGCCAGCGCTTGGTGCGGACACGCCGCCGATCCTTCTCATCCACGGCGACGCGGACGAAATGATCCCGGCCAATGCGCTGTTCATGTCTGCCGGTGCGCTGGGTCATGCCGGAGCCTGCGTTCAGTGGCATTTGTCGCCCGGCATTGGCCATTCCATCGATGAGACAGGCCTGATGATGGCCGGCGCGTTCCTTGTGCAGGCTTTTCGCGGCCAGTTGGCGCGCAAATCGCCAGAGGTTTGCTGCGCTTTGGCGTGAAGTGTCGCCTTGCCGTCACACCGAATCGCGTACACTCTGCGGCAGGGCTGG
>DASXFK010000009.1:0-14823 GCA_036489635.1 Rhizomicrobium sp.
CGATCAGCGAAGCCGCGGAGTGAATACATCGTCCGTCGCCGCCAACAAGGCGGCGCTCACTCGCATCATCACAGCTTACGGACTGAACGATGTCGGCCCCCTGATGGCAGCGCTGCATGACGATGTCGTGTGGATTTCCCATGGCCCCGAGGAGCATCTGCGCTTTGCCGGAAAGCATGTCGGCCGCGCCAATGCCGTTGCCGGACTGTCGGCCATGGCCGCCGATTACACGCTGCACAGCTACCGCATCATCGAGCTGACCGGCGAAGGCGACGTGGTGTGGATGCAGGCGCAACTGGAGACCACACCGCGCCGCGGCGGACCGCGCCACGTCGTCGATTTCGCCAATCGCTGGGAATTCCGCGACGGGAAGATCGTCAGCATCGTCGAATATTTCGATTCGGCGTCGCTGCTGCTGCGCGAAAACCGTCTCGTCAGGGCAACAGGATAGTCGCGCCCGTCGTGGCGCGCGAATGCAGCGCTTCGTGCGCCTTCGCGGCATCGGCCAGTTTGAAACGCTGGTTGATGTGGATCTTCACCGCGCCGGATTTCAGCACCGCGAACAGATCGTCCGCCGTCTCCTGCAATTCTTTTGCGTTTCGCGTGTAGCTGAACAAAGTGGGCCGCGTGACATAAAGCGAGCCCTTAGCAGCGAGAATACCGGGCTCGAACGCGGGCACCGCACCGGACGCATTGCCGAACGACACCATCATGCCGCGCACGGCGAGACAATCGAGCGAACCTGCCCAGGTCGCCTTGCCGATGGAATCGTAAACCACCGGCACACCGTCGCCCTTCGTCAGTTCGCGCACGCGCTTCACCCAATCGTCTTTCGCAAGATTGAGCACCTGCGCGCAGCCATTCTCTTTCGCGAGTGCCATCTTCTCGTCCGAGCCAACCGTGCCGATGACATGCGCGCCCAGATGCCTGGCCCATTGGCAAGCGATCGTGCCGACGCCGCCGGCCGCCGCATGCCACAGGATCGTCTCGCCGGGATTTACGGCGTAGGTCCGCATCAGAAGATATTGCGCTGTCATGCCTTTGAGCATCGCCGCCGCGGCGACCTCGTCGCTCACGCCATCGGGCAGCTTCACCAGCTTGTCGGCTGGCACGTTGTTGGCCTCGGCATAGGCGCCAAGTGTTCCCGCATAAGCGACACGATCGCCTTTTTTGAGCGTGGCCACACCCTCGCCTAACGCGTCCACAGTGCCAGCCGCTTCGCTCCCCAATCCGGCGGGCAGTGGCAGCTTGTAAAGGCCTGAGCGGTGATAGGTATCGATGAAGTTCACGCCGATGGCCGTGTGGCGCACGCGCACCTCGCCCTTCGCGGGCGGCGGCAATTCGATGTCCTCATATTTCAGAACCTCGGGGCCGCCGGTCTTCTCGAAACGGATCGCTTTCATCGTCACTCCTCGCCCGGATGATCATTTCACAATTTTGGCGTTCGCGCACCGGTCGCTGCGATAACGCATGGCTTCGAACGAGGGCCCACCCTCGAAATCGCCGCTTTTCAAGCCCACATGCGTATCATCATCGAGGAGTTGTCATGCGCCTTTCTTTGCTCGCCGCGCTCGCTTTGCTTGCCCCCATTGCCGCACATGCCGCCGATGCGCCGTTCACCCAGAACGACGCGCGCAAGATCATCGCGCAATTGCAGAAAGTCGTCTCACCCAACGGTGTCGATGAGCAGATCGAGATTCCCGTTGGCCGCACCAAGCAGTGGATCACGGTGCGCGGGCGCGACCTGAAGAACCCCATCCTGCTGTTCATCCATGGCGGCCCGGCCGCGCCGGAAATGCCAACGAGCTGGACCTTCCAGAACCCGTGGGAGGATTTCTTCACGGTGGTGCAATGGGATCAGCGCGGGTCGGGCAAGACCTACAACGCCAACGATCCGAAGGTCATTGCGCCCACGCTTTCGACAGACCGCATGGAGAAGGACGCCGAAGAGGTCGTGCAATATCTGCGGGCGAAATATCACAAGAAAAAGATTTTCGTGCTCGGCCATTCCTGGGGCTCGAATTTGGGATTGTTGCTCGCCGAGCGCCATCCCGAATGGCTCTACGCTTATATCGGCATGGGCCAGATGATCGACACGGACGCCAGCGAAAAGGAAAGCTACGAAGCCACACTCGCCATAGCGCAGGCGCGCCACGACGCGGAGGCGATCAAGGAGCTGAAATCCATCGCGCCCTATCCCGAACCCGACGGATCGGTGGTGCTGGACAAGCTCAATATCGAGCGCAAATGGTCGGTGAAGTTTGGCGGGCTCACTTACAACCGCGACAACTACGCGTATTACTATAACGCCTCCGAACTATCGCCGGATTATACCGATGCCGATCTCGATGCCATCCACAATGGTTCGCAGATGTCGCTTCACGCGCTGCTCAAGGAATTCGCCGCGGTGAACTACGAGAACGTCACCGATTTCAAGTGCCCGATCATCATCTTCAATGGCCGCCACGACGAGACGGTGTCGTCCAAAGTCACGGCCGCGTGGTTCGCGCGCGTGCACGCGCCGGTGAAGAAACTGTTCTGGTTCGAGAACTCGGCGCATATGATGCAGATTGAACAACCTGGTCTAATGCTGATGCGTCTGGTGAACGACGTGCGTCCGCTGGACAAGAATGCGCCGGCCGTGAACTGAGCCTAGCTCAAATGCTGGCGGAAGAAGGTGCCGGTGCGCGTGTTGGCGAGTTCGGCGCTGGCATGGTCGTAATGCTCGCCGCCGACGCGCGCGAAAGCGTGGTCCATTTGTGGATAGGTGTGGATGGTGACGTGTGAATTGCCTTTCAGCCCGTCGACAATTTGCTTCTGCGCTTCGGGCGGAGTGAACGCATCCTTGCCGGCGATGTGCAGCATCAGCGGCTTCTTTAAGCTTTTCGCCTCGCCGAGGAATTTCTGGATGTTCACGCCGTAATAGCCCACGGAGGCATCGCTGTCGGTGCGCGTGGCGGTGAGATAAGCGAGCAGCCCGCCCAGGCAATAGCCGACATCGCCCACTTTGCCGGTGCAGCCGCTGGTGCCGCGCAAATGCGCCAGGCTCGCTTGAATATCCTTCACGCCGGAATCGGGATCGAACTTGTTCATCAGCGCGAAGGCCTGGTCCCATTCGGCCTTGCTGTGGTCGGTGAGCTGCACGCCCGGCTGGATGCGCCAGAAAAGATCGGGCACCAGCGCGAAATATCCCCGCGCGGCGAAGCCATCCGCCAGATCGCGCATCACTTTGTTGACGCCGAAAATCTCCTGGATGACGACAAGCCCCGGCCCGCGCCCGCCACTGGGGCTCGCCAGATAGCCGCCCATCGCGCCGTCCGGCGTGGCGATCGAGATGTCCGTTCCACTCATGGGCCTTGCCTCCGCGTCAGGAGGCGAAGCTTAACCCCTGTGGCGCATCGCTCAAGCGCGTCCGGCAACCGCGGCCTGTCGCACCGGCAGCTGCAGCATTTGCGAGAGCGCCACCGGGCTGGTGATCGGTGCGCTGCAATTCTGCTGGATGCAGACATAGGCGGTTGGCGTGCCGGCCTGCATCGTCTTGCCGAAGGCCGGATGGGTGTCCGCATAGGTTTCGCCCGGATCGGCGAGGACAAGCGTGCGGGCCGGCAGCGAGCGTCCGTTGACCGCGGAGATCAGCTCCTGCGTCCTGGCGTGGCCCGGTGGCCCGACGATGACGATTTGAAGACCGCTCATCACCGTGTCGAGCCCGCACATGTAAGCGCCATAGGACATATAGCGATTGCCGAGTTCGGCCGAGAACGCCTGCAGTTGTGCCTGGACGCGGTCGCCGTACTGGGTCTTTCCGGTCGCGTAATAAAGATTGGCGAGAACCTGCACCATGACGCCATTGGCGCTGGGCGTGCCTTGATCGGACGCCATGCGCGGGCGCGAGAACAGCGGCACCGCATCGTCGGAGGTCGTGTAATAGCCGCCCTTCTCGCGGTCCCAGAAGTGTTCGTTCAGGAAATCCACCCACTTCATCGCGAGCTCGAGATAACGCGACTCGCCGGTCGTTTCGTGAAGCACAAAGGCCGCGCGTGCCATTTGCGCGTAGTCGTCGGAGAAGCCCGCATGGCCGCGTCTGCCGTCGGACGTGGAATGGAAAAGCCGTTCGCCTTCGCTCGCAGTCTCGACGATGAAATCGAATGTCTCGATGGCCTCCTTGAGCCATTCCGGACGGCGGAATGCGCTGGCCGCGCGCGCCAGCGCCGCCACGGCCATGGCGTTGCAATCGGTGAGCACCTTGCCGTCGCGCAGCGGGGCGACGCGTTTCTGCCGCGCCGCGAGAAGCAGACCGAGCTGTTTCTTGAACAGGGCCTCGTCGGCTTCCGATTGCGGATAGGTGCTGTTGGCAAGCCGGTGCAGGATGTTGTGGCCGCGGAACGAGCCCGTGCGCGAGACATTATAAATCTGCTTGAAGCGTTGCGAGAACGTGCCAGCGAGCGCGGCGTCGATCTCCGGTTCGCTCCAGATGTAATAGCGGCCCTCTTCGCCTTCGGAATCCGCGTCGATCGCAGAGGCGAACCCGCCGCCCGAGCGCATCTCGCGCAACATCCAGCCGATGGTCTCCTCGACGCGGTCGGCATAAAGCTTGAAGCGGTTCTCCTGCCAGATGAGCGTGTAAAGCTCTACGAGAAGCGCGTTGTCGTAGAGCATCTTCTCGAAATGCGGCACGAGCCAGCGTTCGTCGGTGGAGTAGCGATGAAAGCCGCCGCCGACATGGTCATATAGACCGCCCAGCGCCATGGCATCGACAGCGGTTCGCACCAACTGGGCAAGCTGGCCTGCACCTGTGCGCAGATAGCCGCGCCAGAGAAATTCGGTTTGCGTGACGTTGGGAAATTTCGGCGCCCCGATGATGCCACCGTAAAAGATATCGAAGGCCTGCCCGGTATGAATGGTGAGGAAGTCGATCGTCGCCGGCGGCAGGCCGGTGGTACGCATGTCGCGTTCCCAGATGCTCGCGAGCGAACCCTGCACGGTTGTCGTCGTGCGGCCGACAAGCGCCTGATCGTCGCGATAGACACGGTCGGCTTCGCGCAATGCGTCCTTGAAGCTTCTGCGCCCTGCCATCGATTGCGGCGGCATGTAGCCGGCAGCGAAGTAGGGCTTGCCGTCCGGCGTGAGGAACATGGTCAGCGGCCAGCCGCCCGAATGTCCCATGTGGACGGACGCGGTCTGATAGATCTGATCGATGTCGGGGCGTTCTTCGCGGTCGACTTTGATGTTGACGAAAAGCTCGTTCATCAGCGCGCCGACTTCCGGATCGGCGAAGCTCTCGTGGTTCATCACATGGCACCAATGACAAGCGGTGTAGCCGATGGAGAGCAGGATGGGCTTGTTCTTCTGTTGCGCCTCGGCCAGCGCTTCCGGACCCCAGGGGCGCCAGTCGACGGGATTGTCCTTGTGCAGGCGAAGATAGGGACTTGTTTGCTGGGCCAGCAGATTCTCGCTCATGATCGATTCCGGTTTTGTCTCTGGCCGTGGCGGCCCGTTGGTTCTAGCTTTCGGCGGGCCATTTGCTATCGGAAGCGTCCATGAAAGTGAACATCGAACTGGAAATGACGCCGGAAGAAGCGCGCCGGCTCATGGGCCTGCCCGACGTCGCCAAGCTGCAGGACAAGATGATGGCGGAAATGGAGCGGCGCATGAAAGCCGCGCTCGATGCGTCCGATCCGCAAGCGATGCTGAAGGCGTGGATGCCGATGGGCGGCCAGGGCTTCGAGGAATTCCAGCGCTTCCTGTGGGACAGCGCGAAAAAAGCGGCGGGCGGCAAGAAAGCTTGAAAGGCGACACGATCTTCGCGCTCGCAAGTCGCCCGGGCCGCGCCGGCGTCGCCATGGTGCGCGTCTCGGGGCCTAATGCTTTGCTGGCTTTGCGGACAATTGCGCAGCTTTCCGATCCCGAACCACGCCGCGCCGCGATGCGCACATTGATGGACGGCCAGGGCGCCGCGATCGATGACGCGCTGGTGCTGTGGTTCGCCGGACCTGCGAGCTTCACCGGCGAAGACGTGTGCGAATTTCACGTCCATGGCGGCCGGGCGATTGTCGAGGCCTTGCTGGCGGCGCTTGCGGTGCTGCCCGGATTGCGGCCGGCGGACGCTGGAGAGTTCACCCGCCGCGCCGTGGAGAACGGCAAACTCGACCTCACCCGCGCCGAAGCCATCGCCGATCTGGTCGATGCCGAAACCGAAGCCCAGCGCCGCCAGGCTTTGCGGCAGTATGACGGCGCGTTGGCCGCGCTTTATGACGGCTGGCGGGATCGCGTGATCAAGGCCAGCGCCTGGGCAGAAGCGGCCATCGATTTTGCGGAGGAAGAAATTCCTGAAGATGTTCTGGTGACGGCGCGGGCGCAAGCGGCGGATATCGAGCAGGAAATCCGCGGGCACCTTGACGATTCGCGGCGTGGGGAACTCGTGCGCGAAGGCGTCAGGCTCGCCATCATCGGGCCACCCAACGCCGGCAAGAGTTCGCTGCTGAATGCTCTGGCGCGGCGCGACGTTGCCATTGTCTCGGAGCTGCCAGGCACGACCCGCGATGTGATCGAAGTGAAGCTCGACATCGGCGGCTATGCGGTGGTTGCCTCGGACACCGCCGGCTTGCGCGACACGACGGACGCCATCGAGCTGGAGGGGGTGCGCCGGGCGCTCGCCAGTGCGGGCGATGCGGATTTGGTTCTGCTCCTGTGTGACGGCTCGCAACCGGTCGACGGAATCTGGCCGGAGCACGACCTCACGGTCTGGAACAAATCCGACCTGGCGTGGCCCACCCAGCCTGAGGGACTGCGCATCTGCGCCCGGTCCGGCGAAGGCGTCGATGCGCTGATCACGGCGCTTTCGCAGCTCGTCCGCGATAGGCTGGAACGCCCTCGCGAGGCGCCCCCGATCACACGGCTACGCCATCGTTATGCTCTGCAGATCGCAGCCGCGTGTCTGTCGCGCGCAGCGGTGGCAATGGAGCCGGAACTTGTCGCCGAGGATATGCGGCTGGCGATGCGCGCCCTCGGCCGGATCACAGGCCGCGTCGATATTGAAGACCTGCTGGATGTGATCTTCCGCGATTTCTGTATCGGGAAATGAATGGACCGCGGGCTAGCTTGCGACACCCCCGACCACCGGTTCAAGCTAAGAAGATTGTCCTTTGTGGTTGCGTCTGTTTTTGTGCGGTGCCCTTTTGCCGCTCTGCCTCGAGGGTCGTTTTTCCTGGACAGGTGTTCTGCCCGGGCGACTTACCCGCAGACTTTATGTTTCACGTGAAACAGATTGCGCTCGTCCTCCCCCTCGCCTATTGAGCCGGCCATGAGCGGCTTCGACGTCATTGTGATTGGGGGCGGCCATGCCGGCTGTGAGGCGGCTGCGGCATCGGCTCGCTTCGGCGCGCGTACGCTCCTGCTGACGCACAAAATCGCCACCATCGGCGAAATGTCCTGCAACCCGGCCATCGGCGGATTGGGCAAGGGTCATCTGGTGCGCGAGATTGATGCGCTGGATGGGCTTATGGGCCGCGCGGCCGATACGGCGGGCATCCAGTTCCGGCTGCTCAACCGCCGCAAAGGCCCTGCC
This sequence comes from Rhizomicrobium sp., assembly GCA_036489635.1. GTDB lineage: Bacteria > Pseudomonadota > Alphaproteobacteria > Micropepsales > Micropepsaceae > Rhizomicrobium. The sequence goes on from DASXFK010000009.1 coordinate 7,565, forward strand.
GTGCGCGGGCCGCGCGCGCAGGCTGATCGCAAGCTCTACCGCCAGGCGATGCAGGCCCTCCTGGCCGCTCAGCCCAATGTGGAAATTCGCGAAGCCGCCGCCGAGGATTTGGTGCTGAAGGACGGCCGGATCGTGGGCGTGACGACTGCCGATGGCCAGACCATCACGACCGCCGCCGTGGTTTTGACCACCGGCACATTCCTGCGCGGATTGATCCATATCGGCGAGACCAAGATCCCGGCCGGCCGGATGGGCGAGCAGCCCTCCCTTGGCCTTTCCAAAACCCTCTACGGGCTTGGGCTTCAGATGGGCCGGCTCAAGACCGGCACCCCGCCCCGTCTCGATGGAAGAACGATTGCCTGGGACCAGCTCGAGAGCCAGCTGGGCGACGATCCGCCGACTCCATTCTCGTTCCTCAGGCGCGCCATCACCACGCCGCAGATCGCGTGCGGCCTGACGCGGACGACGCCCGAAACCCACGCGGTTATCCGGGCCAATCTGGATCGCGCCCCGCTTTACTCCGGCCAGATCGAAAGCACCGGCCCACGCTATTGCCCGTCGATTGAAGACAAGGTCGTCCGCTTCGCCGCCCGCGATACGCATCAGATATTCCTCGAACCGGAGGGTCTCGACGACGATACGGTCTATCCAAACGGCATCTCGACCTCGCTGCCGGAAGATGTGCAGTTGGCGTTGCTCAAGACCATTCCGGGCCTGGAGGCCACCAGCATGGTGCGGCCGGGCTACGCCATCGAATATGACTATATCGACCCGCGTGAGCTCAAACCGTCGCTGGAGACCAAGCGGGTGGGCGGCCTGTATCTGGCAGGCCAGATCAATGGCACGACAGGCTACGAAGAAGCCGCGGCGCAAGGCCTGTTGGCAGGGCTCAACGCGGCGCGCGGGCAGGTCGATCCGCTCATTCTGGACCGCGCCACTGCCTATATCGGCGTGATGATCGACGATTTGGTGACCAAGGGCGTCAGCGAGCCGTACCGCATGTTCACCAGCCGCGCCGAATACCGGCTTTCGCTGCGGGCGGACAATGCCGACCAGCGCCTGACTCCGGTTGGCGAGGCGGCACGATGTGTAGGCGCCGAGCGCAGCGCGGCCTTTGCGGACAAGCGCGCGCGGCTGGACGCGGCAAAGGCGCGGATGGCCGAACTCAATCTCACCCCCAATGAAGCCCGCAAGCATGGGCTGAATATCCGGCTGGATGGCGCCCGCCGCAACGCCACGGAACTGCTCGCCTTCCCCGACGTGGATTTCGCGGCCCTCGCCGGGATCTGGCCGGAGATTCGGTGTTTTGCGCCGGATATTGTCGAACAGCTGGAGGTCGATTCGCATTATTCCGGCTATCTGGGCCGGCAAGATGCTGACATTATTGCGTTCCGTCGCGATGAATCCCTGGCCTTGCCCGATGCGCTCGATTATGCGGCGGTTCACGGCCTTTCGACCGAAGCCCGGCTGAAGCTCGCCCGCATCCGCCCGGCCACGCTGGGTCAGGCGGCGCGGATCGACGGCGTGACGCCGGCGGCGCTGACGCTGGTTCTGGCCCATGTCCGCGCCCTTGCCTCTTAGTCCCGAAGACTTCGCCGGTTTGAGCGGTGTTTCACGTGAAACACTGGAGCGCCTGAAGGCTTATGTGAGCTTGCTGACGGAATGGAATGCGCGTCAGAACCTCGTGTCAGACAATTCCCTGCAGGATGTCTGGAGGCGACATATCTGGGATTCTGCTCAACTGGCGCCTTTAATTCCGCCGAATGCGAAAAGCCTGATCGATCTGGGCAGCGGCGCCGGCTTTCCCGCACTCGTCCTGGCCGCGATGTTCCGTGAAAAGCTGGATTTCCGCGTCGTAGTCACGGATTCCATTGCCAAGAAATGCCGCTTTCTCGAAGCCGCCGCCAAGCGGATGGCGTTAAAGGTCGATGTCCACAATGGCCGGATTGAGGGCTATCCGCGCGCGCGCTTCGATGTCGTCACCGCCCGCGCCTGCGCGCCGCTGGAGAAGCTTTTCGGGTATGCACAGCATTTCCGCAGCCGAGGCACCATCTGCCTGTTTCTCAAAGGCCAATCCGTAGATGCCGAATTGACCGAAGCCCGTAAATCTTGGAACATCAGGGCTATCCGGCACCAAAGCCGGTCGGACCCGTCAGGGGTTATCCTGGAGGTTCGGGAGTTTGCACATGTCCGAAGCTAACCGCCCGCGCGTTCTTGTCGTCGCCAACCAGAAGGGGGGCGTCGGCAAGACCACCACCGCCATTAACCTCGGCACGGCGCTGGCCGCGTGTGGGGCTCCCACCCTCGTCCTCGACATCGATCCCCAAGGCAACGCTTCCACAGGGCTCGGCGTCCACAAGCCCGACCGCAAGATCACGACTTACGACGTGCTGATGGGGCAGGCCACGATCGCCGAGGCCGTCATGGCGACGAAGATCCCCAACCTGTCGCTGGTGCCTTCGACCGTCGATCTGTCCGGCGCGGAGCTGGAGCTTGTCGGCGTGCCGCGCCGCAACGACCGGCTGAAGGATGCGCTCGACGAATACTCCGTATACGGACATTCTGCGTTTTCCTATGTGCTGATCGATTGTCCGCCATCGCTCACGCTTCTCACCGTCAACGCGATGGTCGCGGCCGATGCCGTGATGGTGCCGCTGCAATGTGAGTTCTTCGCGCTGGAAGGGTTGAGCCAACTGCTCCACACCATCGAGCGGGTGCGCGCGAATTTGAATCCCCGGCTCGAAATCCAGGGCATCGTGCTCACCATGTTCGACAAGCGCAACAAATTGTCCGACCAGGTCGCCGCAGATGTGCGCGAGCATATGGGCGACAAGGTCTACAACACGATTATCCCGCGCAATGTGCGCATCAGCGAAGCGCCGAGTCACGGATTGCCAGCGCTGGTCTACGATCTGCGCTGCCCCGGCTCGCAGGCTTACATCAGACTCGCGGGCGAACTCATTCAACGCGAACGTGCGAGGATCGCGGCATGATCGCGGAAGGCAGAGGATTGGGCCGCGGACTTTCCGCATTGATCGGCGACGAAGCGGGGCCGGCGAAGAGCGAACCGTCTCGCGGGCAGCGCACATTGCCGACCGCGTTCCTGCGCCCGAACCCGTTCCAGCCGCGCAAGACGTTCGAGCAGGACGAGTTGCGCGACCTGGCGGCTTCGATCCGCGAAAAGGGCGTGCTGCAACCGATCCTGGTGCGCCCGGTGGCGGGCGACGCCAATGCATTCGAGATCGTCGCCGGCGAACGGCGCTGGCGCGCGGCGCAACTCGCCAAGGTTCACGACGTGCCGGTGGTGGTGCGCGAGATGAGCGACGGCGAGGCGCTCGAACTGGCCATCGTCGAGAACGTGCAGCGCGAAGACCTCAACGCCATCGAGGAAGCGGCCGCTTATCACGAGCTGATGGATCGCTTCACTTACACGCAGGAGCGGGTGGCAGAAGAAGTCGGCAAGAGCCGCAGTCATATCGCGAACACCGTTCGGCTTTTGAAGCTGCCCGAGCTGGTGAAGTCCATGATCCGCGACGGGCGGCTCTCCGCAGGCCATGCCCGCACCTTGATCGGCGTCGCCGACCCGGAGGCGCGAGCCCGCGAAATCGTCGAAGGCGCGCTGAATGTTCGCCAGGCGGAAGCGCGGGCGAAGGCAAAGCCCGGTGTGCCGCCCAAGCCGCGCGCAAAAGACGCCGACACCAAGGCGCTGGAGACGAGCCTTTCCGACACGCTCGGGCTCAAAGTCGCCATTGTGGACAAGGGCAAGAAGGGCGGCGAGCTGACAATCGAATACCGTACGCTCGAACAGCTCGACGATGTCATTCGCCGCCTCAGTCGATAAGCGTGTGCTTAGCCAACTTATATATATTTCAAATACTTAGCCAGTCCGCGCCAAAGCCAGCGCGACAGTCGGGTCGAGACGCCCGTCATACAAGGCCCGGCCGATCACGACCCCCAAAATGTTAGGCTCACGGGTGGATTTGAGGGTCTCGATGTCGCGGATTCCGGCCACGCCACCGGATGCGATAACAGGAATCCGAACATTGTTCGCCAATTCGGCGGTGGCCTCAGCATTGACGCCCTGAAGCATTCCATCGCGGGCAATATCGGTGAAAACGATTGCCGCCACACCCGCATCCTCGAAGCGGCGGGCGACGTCGAGCGTGATAATCTCAGAGGTCTTTGCCCAGCCTTCGACCGCGACCATGCCGCCGCGCGCATCGATCCCCACCGCGATGCGCCCCGGATGCGTCTTGGCCGCGTCTTTCACCAGCGCCGGATTGCGCAGCGCCGCCGTGCCCAGGATCACGCGACTGATGCCTGCCGCGAGCCAGCCGTCGATGCCAGCGCGATCGCGGATGCCGCCGCCCAATTGGATCGGCAGCTTGATCCGCGCACGGATGGACTTGATCGCATCCGCATTGGCCGAGCGGCCTTCGAACGCGCCATTCAGATCGACGCAATGCAGCCACTCGAAACCCATCGCTTCAAAGCGCGCCGCCTGATCGGCGGGATCATCATTGAAGATCGTCGCGTCCTCCATCGCGCCGCGCTTGAGCCGCACACATTTGCCGTCTTTGAGATCGATGGCGGGAAAGAGGATCACGGTTTCCACGCCAGGAAGTTGGCGAGCAGCCGCAATCCCACGGCTTGGCTCTTCTCGGGATGGAATTGCGTGCCGGCGATGTTGTCGCACCCGACCAGAGCAGCGATCGCGCCGCCGTAATCCGTCGTGGCGATTACGTCTTTCGCGTCGTGCGCGCGGAACTCATAAGAATGCACGAAATAGACATTGGCGCCGGGTTCGATGCCGTCAAGCAGCGGATGGGCGCGCGCGATGTGCAATTCATTCCAGCCCATATGCGGGATTTTGAGCGCGGGATCGCTGGGCTGGATGCGAACGACTTCGCCGCCGATCCAGCCGAGGCCGTTGTGTTCGCCGAATTCGCGGCCGACATCGGCGAGCAATTGCATGCCGACGCAGATGCCGAGAAACGGCACGCCGCGGCTCAGCACCGTGTCGCGCAATGTATCGATCATGCCGGGGATCGCGCTCACGCCCGCCATGCAATCGCCGAACGCACCGACGCCGGGCAGCACGATGCGCTCGGCCTTGGCGACGATCGCAGGATCGGCGCTGACGACGATCTGTTGCGTCGCGCCGCTTTCGACTGCTGCGCGCGCCAACGCCTTCTCCGCAGACCGCAGATTGCCGGAACCGTAATCGATGAGCGCGACATGAGGCATGAGGCTCCCATACCCCAACAGGCGCGCAATCCCAATAAGCTCAGGGCTTGCAGTCGGGCAATGCTGGCCCCGCCCTCTTTACCGGCAGCAAATGGCCGCCGATCCGGATCGCGCGCAGGGCCGGCGGCGGTGGAACAACCAGCTTGTAATGGCCGCTTTCCAGCGCCTTGAGATCGCCGGGGCAATGCGGTGTCGGCATATAGCCAATGGATGCCCAAATTCCGCGCGGGTTCTTCTGAATGACGGTGCCCCACCAGCTGGCGTCGTCGCCGCTGACGACAATCACTTCGTTCGTTCCGTCATTGTCGAGATCGGCGACGATCGCATCGCATCTCAGCCCCGCTGCGCTCAGGCAGGCGGGCACGCCAAAATCCGACTTCGCATCAGCCCAGTTCTGCTTGAAAAATCCCGGCGGCAGCGTCGTTCCTTCGGGGAAGAGCGTAAGGTTCTGCGCCATGCCGTAGGTCTTCGGCCGGGACGGCGAGGGCTTTTCCGCGTCGAGTTGATATTGCGCGCCTTTGCGAATATCGGCGTCGGCCGATCGCGCCAGCGCCTTTAGCGCCGCGTCGCCATAACGGCCACCTTCATTTTGCAGATAATAGAAATCGAACTGCGCGGCCTTCACCTGGCCCGCTTGCAATCGCGCCATTTGATCGTTCACCGAAAGGCGCGCTGGATCGGCAATGGGCGAGAACAGCGCCAGAACCACCGCGATCACCAGGAAGGCAGTGACGATGTTGCAACGCCGGACAAAGTCCATCCACACTCCGCCGCGCAGCGACAATATCGCGGCGGCCGAATATCCGCCGGCATCGCACGCGGCAATCAGCAGGCACGCGGCCGAAACGATGCGGTCCACGGTCCAGCCATATTCGTTCACGCGCAGGCTCACGGCGTAGAGGCTCAAGCCCACCAGCGGCACCAGCGCGAAGGCGGCGACGGCTTCGCCATAACGCAGCGCCGCGGGCCGCGCATCTTCGCCGTTCTGATAGGCAGCGTTGATCAGCACCACTAGCGCCGCGCACGCCCCCAGCATTCCGCTCGCGGCTTCTTTGGTTTGCCACAGCGGCCCCAATCCGGTGCCGAACAGCGTCAGCAGGAAACCGGCCGCGAGGAGGGTGAGCAGCGGCAACAGCCACGCCAGCATGGTGAGCACGACATTGCGGATGCCGGCGACCAGGCGCGCGCGCACATCGGTCAGATGAATCGCGGCCGCCGTCGCCAGCGCGGTGGCGGGAATGGCGAACCAGTCATGCTCGATCAGCTTCTCGAGGAAATCGAGCTTGATGAGATTGAACAGCATCGCGCCCAGCCACAGCACGCCCCAGAACACGCCGACAAAGACGGTGGCCAGCACCAACTGGACGCCGAGCTTCCACGCCGCGTCGAAATAGCCGCCATAGCTCGCCACCACGCGCCGTTCGCCGTCGCCGGCAGCCAGCAGGGATTGGGCGATGAACAACGCCGCGAAGCCGAAGAAAAAGGTCGCGAAATGGGGAAGGATGTCGTTGGGGCTCAGGATCACGAGCGGATGCGCGCGGAAGCGATCGTAGAAGGCGAGCCCGGCGCAGATAGCCGCGGCGGTCAGTGTCCAGGCGAGCAGCGTCGTCAGCCGCATGGAGCTTGCGGCCTGCATCGTCAGCAGCGGCACATAAAGCCAGATCAGCACCAGAGGCGCGAAGACATAAGGATCGTTCGCCGGCCACGCATTCGCATCGCTCGCGCGATAGAGCAGATAAAGCACCGCTCCCTGAAGCAATCCGATGGTCAGCCGCGCGATGAAAAGCGCGCGCGGCGGTGCTGCGTCATCCGGCATGAAATGCCCCGATTTGCCCCGGAGGCGATATTACACGGAAACCGGCTGCAGCGCGGGCGCCGCCACCCCGTGCCGTTTGGCGGAAAGACGATTGGCGAGGCGCACCAAAGGCATTTCCACCCACAGATGGCAGGCGATTCCGGCAAGCACCGAGCCGGCCATGGTGAGCGCAAGATAAGCGATGTTCCAAGCCGGC
>DASXFK010000037.1:0-19250 GCA_036489635.1 Rhizomicrobium sp.
CTCAAAACCAGGTTTCGCTTGAGAGCCGAGGAAGACTACCTCGTCGATAGGCCAGGTGTGTAAGCGCAGCAATGCGTTGAGCTTACTGGTACTAATCGCTCGATTGGCTTGATCGCCAAGCACTCGTTTCATGTCTGGAAACAAGTCCAGGCACACTTCAATAAAATCAGCAGCTTCTAGGTGTTCTTATTATTTTGCTGTCCTTCGTTGGACTGGTGGTCCTAGCGGAGGAATTCTACCCGATCCCATTCCGAACTCGGCCGTCAAAGCCTCCAGCGCCCATGGTACTGCGGCCTAAGCCGCGGGAGAGTAGGTCGCTGCCAGTCCTACCAAGGACAGCAACGTAAAAATCAAAACCCCGCCAACACAAATTCAAGCAACAACGCCGCAGTCTCACGACTGCGGCGTTTTTGTTTTGCTGTCAGAAATGTGTCTTTCGGCCTGTGGAGCGGTTGTCTAGGCTCGCGCCTCGATAACCGAGGGGGCTTCCATGAAACCGCTATTTCCGCTTTTGGCTGTCACACTATTGGCAACTGGCGTCGCTTTGGCTGCGACCGATCCGCTGGCGCCAAAGGGCGATCTCGCGAAGCCTGCGGCCGCACCCATCAATCCCGTGACGGAAACGCTCTACGGCCACGCGGTTACCGACAATTACCGCTACATGGAGAAGCTCGATCCCGCGACGATCGACTGGATGAAAGCCGAAGGCGTCTATACGCGCGCTGTCATCGATTCCATCGGTCCGCGCGCAGCACTGGGCAAACGCGTCTCTGCGTTCAGCGGCAGTTTCGGATTCATCCAAGGCTATGTGAACTATGGCGGCCGCGCCTTCTACGAAGAGCGTGCGCCGGGTGCCGACAATTTCGACGTCGTGGTGAAAGACGCGAAAGGCACGCGCAAGATCGTCGACATCGCCGCGGTCATGGCCGCGCATGGCGGCAAGCCCTATGCGGTGAACTATTTCCTCGCGTCGCCCGACGGATCGAAAGTCGCCGTCGGCATTTCGGAGGGCGGTTCGGAAGCGGCGTCCATTTTCGTTTACGACGCCGCGACGGGCAAGCAGATCGCGGGCCCCGTCGATCGCGCGCAATTCGGCGCCACCGCATGGAGCGACGATTCCAAGACTCTCTATTTCATTCGCCTGAAGAAGCTCGCGCCCGGCGAGAACGCCATCGACAAGTTCAAGAACGCCATGGCGGACGCATGGAATCTGAAATCCGATCCCATTCCCGTCGCCGGCACCGGAATCGGCAAGGGCACATCTTTCGCGCCCGATGAAACCCCCGCGATCGGGATCGTGCCGGGCACGCCAATGGCGACGCTAGACTCCGTCAACGGCGTGCAGAATGAAATGAAGGTATGGCTCGCGCCGGTGTCGCAGGCGAACAATCCGAACGCGCCGTGGAAGCTCTTTGTCGACCGCGCCGATGGCGTGACCAAGATGGATATGGGCGGCGACATCATCTTCGTGCTGTCGCACAAGAATGCGCCGACATTCCAGGTTCTGTCGGTGAAGGCCGGCGCGCCGCTTTCCTCCGCGAAGGTGCTGGTGCCCGCCGCACCCGATCGCGTGATCGACGAAATACACGCGGCCTCCGACGCGCTTTATGTGCTCGCGCGCAAGGGCTCCTATTCGCAATTGCTGCGCGTGCCGAACGGCACGACCAAGGTTGAAGAGGTCAAGCTGCCCTTCGAAGGCCACATCGCCGAAGCGTTCACCGATCCGCGCACGCCGGGGGTGGAGATTCAAATGTCGAGCTGGGTCATCCCGCCGCAATCGTTTTCCTACGATCCCACGACCGGCAAGTTCACCGATCTGAAGCTCGGCGTGAACGGCGATATTGACGCCGCCAATTACGTCGTGAGCGATCTTCAGGCGAAGGCGCGTGACGGCGTGATGGTGCCGCTGTCGCTGGTCCAGCCGAAGGGCAAGCCAACGCCGCAGATCACGGTGATCGAGGCCTATGGTTCCTACGGTATCTCTGAACTGGCCGATTTCAGTTCGCGCCGCGCCGCGGTGATGAAGGAGGGTATCACGTATGGTGTTTGCCATGTGCGTGGCGGCGGCGAGTTGGGCGAAGCCTGGCGCCTCGGCGGCAAGGATGCCAACAAGCACAATACCTGGGACGATCTCATCGCCTGTGGCGAAGACCTGATCGCACGCGGCATCACCACCAAGAGCAAGCTCTTCATCATCGGCGGCTCGGCCGGCGGCATCACCATGGGCCGCGCCATGACCGAACGGCCCGATCTGTTCGCCGGCGTGATCGATGTGGTTCCCGCCGCCAACACGCTGCGTTCGGAGTTCTCGCCCAACGGGCCGCCGAACATTCCCGAATTCGGCACGATCACCAACGAACAGGGGTTCAAGAACCTCTACGCCATGGATTCGATCCAGCATGTGAAGAAGGGCGTGCAATATCCCGCGGTGATGATCTCGACGGGCCTGAACGATCCGCGCGTCTCGCCCTGGGAGCCCGCGAAGTTCGCCGCTGCCCTGCAGGCATCGGGTACAACCAACCCCGTGCTGTTGCGCATCGATGCGCAAGCCGGCCACGGCATCGGCTCGACACGGACGCAGACCGACGCGCTGACCGCGGACTGGATCGCCTTCATCTTCTGGCGGGCGGGGCTGGCGGAGTGGCGTCCCGATTTGACGAAACACTGACGCATACGGGCGCCGCGGTCTCACGATCGCGGCGCTTTTGTTTTGTCCGCGCCTTATAGTCCGCGCCATGCCTGCCCCGGTCAGCGATTCGGATAGACGCAGCGCCTATGAAATGGCGCTTGGCGACATCGGCACGCAGCTTGAGCGCGAGCCGGAAAATTCCGGCCTTCTGTTCGAGCGCGCGCGGCTGCTGACGCTTCTGGACCGCGATGACGATGCAACGCAGGCCTATCTCCATCTGCTGCGCCGCGCGCCCACGCATTTCGGCGCACTCACCAATCTGGCGAGTCTCTCACTGGCGACGGGACACCGCTCCGCCGCGCTCACGGCCTATCGCCAGGCGGTTGGCTGTCATCCGGAAAATCCCACAGGCCTCGTCAATCTTGCCAATCTGCTGGCCGAAGGCGATGACACCGCGCAGGCGCTGGCGCTTTACCGGCGCGCGCTGGACGCCGATCCGGATCATCCGCAAGCGCATCGTGGGCTTGGGCAAATCCTGTTTTCACAAGGCGATCGCGAAGCCGCCGAATGTCATTGGCGCAAGGGGTTTGTCGGCCACAGCATCGTGACGCGTCCCTATCGCGGAGCGGGCGCCGCGATCCGCCTGCTGGTTCTGGCGTCTCCGCGCGACGGCAACGTCCCCACAACGCTGATGCTGGACGACCGCGTCTTCGCCATCACCACGCTGTTCCCGGAATATCACGATCCGGCCGCGCCGCTGCCGCCGCACGATCTGCTGTTCAATGCGATCGGCGATGCGGACCTATGCATCGAGGCCCTGAAAGCCGCAGTGTCCCTCACCGCACACAGCCGAGCGCCCGTAGTCAACACGCCGCAAGCCGTCTTGCGCACGGGGCGGCAGAACAACGCGCAGCGATTTTCGCGAACGCCCGGCGTCATCGCGCCCAAGATCGCGACCTATGCCAAGGCGCAGCTCCTGGCCGATGGCGCCGCCGATGCGCTCATCGCGGCAGGGTTCACATTCCCGCTTTTGCTGCGTCCGCCTGGATTCCAGACAGGGCTTCATTTCGTGCGTGTCGAGGCTGCCGAGGCATTGCCCGCATGCGCTGGGCAAATGCCCGATGGCGATGTCTTCGCGATCGAATATCTCGATACCGCCGGCCGCGACGGCATCATCCGCAAATATCGCGTGATGATGATCGACGATGTCCTTTATCCCCTGCACATGGCCGGATCGCATGACTGGAACATCCATTACTTCTCATCCGAGATGGAGAACCGCGAGGATTTGCGGCGCGAGGAGGGGATGTTCCTGAACGACATGCCGGCGTCGCTCGGAAAGACCGCGATGGCCGCGTTGGCGGCGATCTGCAAAGAACTGGCGCTTGATTACGCCGGAATCGATTTCGGATTGTCGCGCCACGGCAAGCTGGTCTTCTTCGAAGCCAATGCCACGATGATCATCTATCCGCCGCCGGAAGATGCGATCTGGGATTACCGGCGCGCCGCGCTCGATCGCGCCCTGGAGGCCGCAAAACAACTGCTCGTCGCGCGCGCTGCTCGCTAAAGCGCGATCCGCCGAAGTGGGCACCGGTTCGGCGCGAGATCGCGCGACAATCGAGGAATCTGGGGCATGGTCCGATTCAATGGAATCGGATCAGGCTCCAACAGGGGTTAGGGGTCGTCGCTGTCCGAAACGGTGGTGGGCAGCAGGCGCGCGATGAAGCCCTTGATCGCATAGATATGGGTGCCGAACTGGCCCGAGCGCATGTCCCACACGCGAACTTCCGACCAGTCGTTGTTCGGGCTTACATCCATGATCGGCGTGTTGCGATCGATCTCGCCGCGGTTCTCCCAATTGGCCTGATCGACGCGGATTTCGCGCGGGCTCACGACCTTCGTGACCACGGCGACATGGCCTTTTGAGATGCGGTGGCTGCCGGCGAATACCATCACGGTTTGCGCCGCCGGGGTCGCGATCTCGGCGTAGAAATGTTTGGCTTTATGCCACCAGGTCTTGGCGTCTCCGAAGATCTGGAAGCCGGAGCGGACGCGCGCATATTCCACGCAATAAAGACGGTGCAGCGGCGTTTCCACCGACGGCGGCGGATCGGCATCGGCGACCGGCGCCAGATTCGCCGGCGTCGCGGCGTTCAGGTCCACCGGCGTGGTCCGGTCGATGGAGGTTTCCTCGCCCATGACGGCCTGGGTCACGGTCTGCGCATCCGGCGCCGCCTGTGGCACGACAAAAGCCTGCGCGGGGAGCGCAATTAGAGTGCCGAGAAGGCAGAGGCTGATGAAAGAAGCGCGCGGGAATCGTATGGCTCGAGACAATCGGGTCATCACGGGTTCCTGGTCTTGGTTCAGCTTTGCTGCGCGCCCCTGAGGCCCCGCAACGCGAAGGGAAGATGCGAAGGGTCCGCAATCAGCCCGCTGAGTGTTTAGCAAATGTGGGAGGGGCGGGCAAACGCCAAAGCCGGCCCAAGGTTCCCGCGGGCCAATAGTTAATTTCCGGGCCTTTTTCCCGGTTTACAGCCGATTTAGGCTCATCGCACCGAATCGCTCCGCAGGAGAATTCCATGGCCAATCGCGAACAGCGCAGCAACAAGGAAAAGAAGAAGCCCAAGAACGACAAGAACGAGAAGAACAAGACGGCCGCTGCACCGTCTTATGTTCAGCCCGAACTCGTGCGCAAGCCGCACAAGGGCAAAGACTGGACGTAACAGCCGATCCGTTTTCCCGGCTGGCGCGTAGTCAGGTCATGGCGCGCACCAAGCCAAAGAGCGTCACCGTCCACGACAAGATGCAGCGGAACTACCGCTACACGCTTGTCGAGCCGGAGGGCCGCGGTTTCGATCCCGGATTCAAGCCCGGGCTGACGCCGAAACAGATGCTGCATCTGGGCGTGTTCGGCGGCAAATACATGAACGATTGCAAGCGCGAATTTCCGAAGAGCTGGTTCAAAGGCGCGAAGCTCCTGCCCAAAAAGAAAGATCCCACGCTCAATTATTTCGGCGTCGATGCGTCCACATCGCTGTCTTACTGGAAGCGCAGAGGCTGGATTCACAGGGACGATCCGCGCGGCTGGTTCCAATGGTATTGCCGCTATTACATGGGCCGGCGCATGGAAGACGACGCACGCCAAATCAAGCGCTGGAAGCAAATGACTCGCCACATCGCGCAATTGAAGAAGCATTGCGAGCCGGGCGATCCGCATTGCCGCCCGCGCCAGCGCCAGGCGCTGCTGCATTGGGCTTACGACAGCCGCAAGATGTGATCAGGTTCCGCGCGCGTAGGGAAAGCAGTTCTCGCGATCCAGCGTCAGGCCGTAATATTTGCCAAGCGCTTCGATCGCCTCGCTATGCGCGCGATAAGGATCGGCATTCGCCGGCCCCACGATGATGACGCGAAAGCCCAGTTCGTTTCGCCCTTGCGGCGGCAGCATGGCGGTGGCCAATGCATTGCCCTCGCGATCGCGCAAGGTGAGGAACAGCGGCATCTCGCGCGAAAGATGCGCCGAGAGTCCGATGTCGCGCTCGATATAGAGTTGGGAGGTCGGGCGGTAGTTCGCTGCCGCCTTCTCGCGTTCGCGGCGGAAGTATTTCTCCACCGCGTGTTTCATCTCTTCGCTTTCGCGCACCGCCTCGGCTTCGGTGTCCATCCGAAACCAAGTCTTGCTGCCCGGCGCGTCGCAGACGAATTGCATGGCAAGAGACTATCACAGCGTAAACCCGTGCTTGCGTTAAATCTCGCCGTCGTCAGATGGTTTCTGTGGGTGCCGCGGATTTGCCGCGCACGAACGGCACGAACAGCATGGAGATCAGGAACAGTACGCCGATCAGCAACCAGGCTTCGTTGAACGAGGTGACGAACGCGGCGCGCTGGATCAAGGGCTCGACATAGGCGCGCATCGACGGATCGATCGGCCCCATCGGCTGGTTGTGGAAATATTCGACCGGCAGGCCCACGAAACGCGCAGCGTTGGGGTCGCCGGCCTGAAGCCTGTCGATCAGATGCCGGGCATGGATAGGTGTGCGCTGCTCCAGGATCGTGTCGATCAGCGCCAGCCCGATGGCGCCGCCAAGATTGCGCATCAGGTTGAACAGGCCGCTCGCATCGGGCGCCTGGTCCGGCGGCCATTGCTCCATCGCCAGACGCGTGGTCGGCAGGATGCACAGCATGATCGCCGCGCCGCGGATGATTTGCGGCCAGAACAGCCCGGCATAATCGGTCTGATAGGTCATGAAGGCATTCATGAAGATGCCGACGGTGAAAAGCCCGTAGCCCGCGAATGTCAGCAAGCGTCCGTTGATCCGCGTCTCGGCTAATGCAGCGATGGGCGCGGCGATGAGCTGCGCCACGCCCGCCACCATCATGATGAGGCCGATGTCGAACGGTCCGTGCTTGCGCACAAGCCCGAGGAAAATCGCGATGATATAGGTCGAGCCGTAAAGCCCGATGCCGAGGATGAAGCTGAGCGCGCAGCTCACGCAGAACGCGCCGCTCTTGAATCGCCTGAGATCGATGAAAGGGTTTTCCGCCGTGAAGCAGAAGTAAAGCGCCAGCATCCCGGACGTGGGGCAGACGATCGCGAGCGCCGTGACCAATTCGCCGCTCCAGTGATGGATAGGGGCTTCTTTCAGCAGCAGCTCGAGGCTGCCCAGGAACACCGACGCCAGGATGATGGTGGCGTAGCTGATGCGCCGCAGCAGCGTGCGGTCCGTCGCGTCGCTGCGGATGCAGCTCCACACCACGGCGCTCACCAGCAATCCCGGTACGACATTGATCAGGAATATCCAGTGCCAGGTATAGGTCTGTGTGATCCAGCCGCCGACAGTGGGTCCGATGGTGGGCGCGATCATGGCGGTGACGCCCGCCAGCGTCGTGGCCAGGACTTCGTGACGGCGCGGCAGGATGGTGAACACGGAGGTGAACACCGCCGGGATCAGCATACCGCCGCAAAAGCCCTGCAACACGCGCACCGCGATCAAAGGCTCGGCGCCGGTGCAAAGGGCGCACAGCACGCTGCCGATGGTGAAGCCGAGCGTCGCCAAGGTGAACAGCGCCCGCAATCCGATGGAGCGGGTGAGCCATCCGGTCAGCGGAATCGCGATCACTTCCGCCATCAGATAAGCGGTCTGCAGCCAGGACAATTCGTCGGTGGGGATATGCAGCGCTGTCTGGATATTGGTGAGCGAGCTCGCCACGACCTGAATGTCGAGGATGGCCATGAACATGCCCAGGCACATGGCGATGTAGCCGATCCATGTCCGGGTTATCGTCACGCGCTAGCTCTGTGCCGCGAATTTGCGGCGCGCACGCACATCGCGCACGCGCGGAGCCATTACGCGCCGCCACAAAGGCGGCACCAGCGCCAGCAGGATGCTGCCGGCATAGCCCGCCGGAAGCTCGGGCGAATCCGCGATATAGCGGAGCGTTTCGTAAGGTGAGGACGGGCGCGTGTGATGATCGCTGTGGCGGCCCATGTTGAAGATAACGGGATTGGCCATAACATTGCCGCTGTTCCAACTGTGATGCGGCGCGAAGGTTTCGAGCCCGCCGGCCGCGTTGTGTTCGCGCAGCAATCCATAATGGGCGACATAATTGAACATCTCCAGCACCGCGATGGCAACGAAGCTTTCCGCGGCGAAGAAGATCGCGCCGCGCGCGCCCGCGAACCCGCAGACGATCGCGAAGATCAGCACGGCCAGCACAAGGTCGCGGTTGATGCGATTGTAAAGCCACGCCTGCCCGCGCTTGCGGCAGCGCGCCTGCTCGAATTGCCAAGCATCGGCGAGCTGCGCGGGCAGCGTGCGGGCGAGGAAGCGGTAATAACCTTCGTCCAGCCGCGCCGTGGCGGCGTCGCGCGCGGTCGCGGCATAACGATGGTGGCCGTAAACATGGGCGATGCGGAAATGCCGATAACTCATGCCGCTCAGCATCGCGCCGCCCCAGAGCTGCTCGAAACGGTCGTGGCTGTGGATCATTTCATGCGCCGTCAGCATGCCGAAGATGCCGGTGGTCAGCCCGACGGACACGATCAGCGCCGCGATGCCGGTCGCGCCGGCATGCGCCGCGGTGAAGACGGCCCAGACAATCAGTGCAAGCTGTACGGGTATGTAGAGTATGGGCAGCCGGCGATACGCGAGCGGCGCGCCCGCGGCATGCGGCACGGGGCCGGCCGTCGCAATCATCTCCGCCCCCAGCAGGACAATGAGAATCGCCGGCAAGATCAGGAACGGCGCGGCCGGGTGCCAGCGATAGAGCAGCGGGATGGCGGCGCTGAACAGGAACGCGGCCACATAGCGGATCATCTGTCCGCCAGCGCGCGGCGGCCGGTCAGCGCGCGCTCCTCCTCGCGAATGCGCAAGGTCAGCACCGCGGCGTTCAGGATGGAAAAGGCAAGCGCGATCTTCCATTCGCCGAACACCAAAGGCAGCACCGCGATCTCGCCGATCACCACCGTGTAATTGGGATGGCGGATGAAGCGATAAGGTCCGCGCTTCACCAGCGGGGCGTTCGGCAGCGTGATGATGCGCGTCGTCCAATAAGGGCCCAGCGTCGCCAGCACCCACACCCGCAAGCCCTGCAGCACCACGAAGACGGCGAGCGCCAAAAGATCGATCGGCGGCGGATGCGGCCAGGCGATGACGATGGCCACCAGCCACGCCAGATGCAGCACCACGATCAGCGGATAATGCGCGCGACCGATCTCGACGGCGCCGCGCGCCAGCAAGGCGCGCGTGTTGCGCTCGGCATAGATCAGCTCGGCCAGGCGCTGCAGCGCGACGAGACCGACGATGACCCAGGGCCACAACATCACGCCGGTTCCAGCACCTGAAATACGGACGAGAAGCCCGGTCCCAGCGCCGTCATCAAGGTGCGCTTGCGGGACGTCACCGCGTTCATGCGTTCGAGCACGAACATGACGGTGACGGCGCTCATGTTGCCGTAGTCGCGCAGCACGCTGCGGCTTTCCTCGAGCGCGCCCACCTCGATGCCGAACGCGATTTCCAGCGCGTCCAGCACCTTGGCGCCGCCGGGATGGCAGGCGAAGGCCTCGATGTCCGAAAGCTTCAAATCGCTACGATGCAGGAATTCGCTCAGCACCGTCTTGTATTCGTTGGAGACGAGCGAGGGGATGCTCTGCGAGAACAGCGCCTTTAGCCCGTCCTCCTCGACATCCCAGCCCATGATGGCGAGCGAATCGGCCCAGGTGTATTCGCCGCTGGCGCCGAAACGCGGGCCGTTGCCCTCGGTGGAGAGGATCGCGCCCCCCGCACCGTCGCCGAACAGCGCCGCCGCCACCACGTTGCTTTTGGACAGATCGTCCTTGCGGAACGTCAGCGCGCACAATTCCACGGTCAGGAACATCACTTTGCTGCCGGGCCGCGCGCGGGCCATGTCGGCCGCGCGCGAGATTCCTATGACGCCGCCGGCGCAGCCTAGGCCGAAGATCGGCAGCCGGCGGATTTCACGCCTGAGCTGCATGCGCTCGATCACCAGCGCGTCGAGGCTGGGCGTGGCGATTCCGGTGGTGGAGGCCACGACGATGGCGTCGATCTCGTCTTTGCCGATTTTCAGGTCGGCCAGCAGCTTGTTCGCCACTTCCTCCAGAAGATTGACCGCGTTGTCGACATAGAGCTTGGTACGGTCCTTCCAGCCATGCGGCTCCAGATACCAGTCAAGCGGCACGCAGGAATAGCGCCGGTCGATCCCGGTATTGACGAAGATCGGCATCATGCGGTCGATGTCGCGGCGTCCTGCGAACAGGGCGCGGGCGCGAGGCGCGGCCTCGGATTGATCTATAGTGTAAGGCGGTACAGCGGTTTTCACCGAAAGAAGACGGGGCTCCATGCGAAATTTTTGCCTTGCCGTGTTGTGCCCCACACGTTCCCGATCATAACGCGCGAAAAGGCAAGTTCACTATCCCCCAAGTGCCGACATTTCGATGGGCGCAGGTAGTTAAGCATCGGGAAGACCACCGTAATCAGGATTTGGCGCGCGTCAAACCCACACCTTGGCGCTTGCGATTGTCTGGCGGGCGCTGCGCCGGGAGCGCCGCAATGCGCGGCACAAGCGGTTGCTCTATGATCTTCCAGCCCGGTCGCCGAGGGCGTTTGCCTGGCGCGCGCGGCGCGAAAAACCTCGCGGATTCCGCTCCTTGTTGGGGGTGGACAGGGCAGGGGCCGATGGCCTATATCCGCCCACCCTTCGCGAACGCGAAGATATGACGCGGGGTGGAGCAGCCCGGTAGCTCGTCAGGCTCATAACCTGAAGGTCACAGGTTCAAATCCTGTCCCCGCAACCAACCTGAGACTTGAAAAAGGCCACCCCGTTCGGTGGCCTTTTTCTTAGTCGCAGCGTTGTCCCCGCGCAGTCGGGAGCCCAGCTAGTTTGCGCCGATGAATTTCGCGCGGGGCTGCGCGTTGCTCTCGGGCTGTTCACAATGCGCGGGGTCGCATGCAAAGTGGCGCGCGGAAAGGACTTTTCATGCGTCTTGCATTGCGTGTTCTGGGTTGGATCGCGGGCGGTATCGCCGCGCTCGCTTTGATCGCAGTGATCGGGGCCTATGGCTACTGGAAATGGCGTCAGCACGAGAACGCGGTACCGCTGGCGATAAACACGCCCCGCGGCATCGACGAAGTGGGGTTCCGGAAGATCGGCGGCGTCGATCAATGGGTGCAAATCCGCGGCGACGATCGCGGCAATCCCGCGATCCTCATGCTCTCGGGTGGCCCCGGCAACGCGATGTGGCCGCTGCGCTATCACTTGCTGCAGCCTTGGGAGAAGACCTTCACCGTCGTCGACTGGGACCAGCGCGGCAGCGGCCTCACCTATACCCACGATGGCGGCGACGCGGAGACCGGCTTGACCTTGCCGCGCATGGTGCAGGACGGAATCGAAGTCGCCGAATATGCCCGCGCCCGGCTGCACAAGAAGAAGATCGTGCTGTTCGGATGGTCATGGGGCACGATCCTGGGCATGGAGATGATCCACGCGCGCCCCGATTTGTTCAGCGCCTATGTCGGCACCGGCCAGTTCGTGGACGGCAAGGACAACGAGATGATCGGCTATCGCTCGCTGATGGCGCTGGCCGAGGCCAAACACGATCAGGCGACCATCGATGGCCTGCGCAAGATCGGGCCGCCGCCTTACAACTCATCCGACAAATTCGGAACGGAGCGCGACCTGTTGAAGGCGTATGTTCCCGCCGCGGATCACGCGATCAACGACCATGCGCTCGAGATCATGGGCTTCACGCCCGGCTACAGCCTGTGGGAAATCTATCAGGCACTGATGAAGGCGCCGGACTTCAGTCTCGATAAGCTTGAGCCAACGGTCGCGAATTACTCTCTGGACCATCTGGGCAAGGATTTCGCTGTGCCGCTGTTCATCATCGACGGCGCAGACGACATCCAGGTGCCGGAGAGCCTGGCGAAAAGCTATTTCGCGACGCTGCACGCGCCGGTGAACGCGTTCTATACGATCCCGGGAGCGGCGCATCTGGCGCCTGTCGCGAAGCCCAATGAATTCCTCGCCATCCTGAACGCCAAGGTGCGCCCCGTAGCGGTGGCGGCGCAGTAGCCTTTGCCTGCCGCGAATTAGGCTTCAATATGCCTGGGAACGATATTGACGAGGTTCCCATGGCGGCGAATTCCATTCTCGAGGCGTTGGCGGCGCTCGCGCCCGATCCCCATCCGCCGTCCATCGGAGCGGCGCTCGCGGCGGTGGCCGCGCGCAAGCCCGAGCAATGGGCGGTCAGGTGCGCGCAGGATAAGTGTAGTTGGAAAGAACTGCACGAGCGCACCAACCGCATCGCGCGCGGATTGCTGGCCAAAGGGGTGAAGCACGGCGACTTTCTCACCATCGCGCTGCCCAATTCCATCGGTTTTGTCGAAGCCTGTTTCGCAGCGTGGAAGGTCGGCGCCATTCCGCAGCCGGTGTCGTGGCGCTTGCCGCTGGCGGAGATGAAGGCGATTGCCGATCTGGCGCAATCGCCCATCGTGGTGAACGACACGCCACTCGATATCGGTCGTCCGGTGATCGGCATTGCGCAATTGCACGATGCGTCCAGCGACGCGAGCGATCTGCCCGATGCGATTTCGCCGTCATGGAAGGCGCCGACATCTGGCGGCTCGACCGGGCGTCCCAAGCTGATCGTTTCGGGGGCGCCCGGCGTGGTTCCGGAGGGCGGCCTGGTGCTGTGGCGCATCACCGGCGACGATGTCGTGCTGATGCCGGGGCCGCTTTATCACAACGGCCCGTTCGTGACCGCGTTTCCCGCGCTGATGGCCGGCGCGCAACTCGTCATCATGCCGAAATTCGATGCGGAAGAGACGCTGCGCCTCATCGAGACGCAAAAGGCGACGTGGATCTATCTGGTTCCCACGATGATGAGCCGTATCTGGAAGCTGCCGGAAGCGGTGCGCGCCAAATACGATGTGTCGTCGCTCAAAACGCTGTGGCATCTGGCGGCGCCGTGCCCGCCGTGGCTGAAAGAGGAATGGATCGGCTGGCTCGGCGCCGATGTGGTGTGGGAATTGTACGGCGGCACCGAAGGCGTCGCCGCCACCATCCTGAATGGCGCCGAATGGCTCGCCCATCGCGGCTCGGTCGGCACCATCGCAACGGGGGGCGAAATCGAGGCGTTCTCGCCCGAAGGCGAGATGCTGCCGCGCGGAGAAACCGGCGAGATATTCATGCGCAAGAAGCCTGACATGCCCGCGACGTATCGCTATGTCGGCGCGGAAAAGCGCGGGCTGGACGGCGGCTGGGAATCCATCGGCGATATCGGCCGGCTGGACGCGGAGGGCTATCTCTATCTCGCCGACCGCCGCACCGACATGATTCTCGTCGGCGGCGCGAACGTCTATCCGGCGGAGGTGGAGTCTGCGATCGACGAGCATCCGCTGGTGCAATCGTCCTGCGTGATCGGAATTCCGGACGAAGATTTGGGCAATCGCGTCCACGCCATCGTGCAGCCGCGCGAGGGGCTGACGCAAAGCGATCTGGAAGCGCATCTCGCGGATCGGCTGGTGCGCTACAAGCGCCCGCGCAGCATCGAGTTCGTCACCACGCCCTTGCGCGACGACGCCGGCAAGGTGCGCCGCTCGCAACTGCGCGACGAACGGCTCAAGCCGTCATAAAAGCAAGTCCCGCGCGACCGCTTCGGCGACTTTGATGCCGTCAACGCCGGCCGAGAGGATGCCGCCTGCGAAGCCTGCGCCTTCGCCGGCGGGAAAAAGACCGCGCGTGTTCAGGCTCTGAAAATCGTCGCCGCGGCCGATGCGGATGGGAGAGGATGTGCGCGTCTCCACGCCGGTGAGCACGGCGTCGTCCATGTCGAAGCCTTTGATCCGCCGACCGAAGGCGGGCAGCGCTTCACGGATCGCCGTGATCGCGTACTCGGGCAGGCATGTCGAAAGATCGGTCGGCGTCACACCGGGGCGATAGGATGGAACGACTTCGCCCAATCCCGTCGATGCGCGGCCCACGATAAAATCGCCGACGCGTTGTGCCGGCGCTTTGTACGTTTCGCCGCCCGCAGCATAAGCGCGTTCTTCCCACTGGCGCTGGAATTCGATCCCGGCCAATGGCCCATCGGGATAATCCGCTGGCGTGATGCCGACGACGATGCCGGCGTTGGCGTTGCGCTCGTTGCGCGAATATTGGCTCATGCCGTTGGTGACAACGCGGCCCGGCTCCGACGCGGCCGCGACCACCGTGCCGCCGGGACACATGCAGAAGCTGTACACGTCGCGCCCGTTCGAGGCGTGGTGCACCAGCTTGTAATCCGCCGCGCCCAGATCCTTGTTGCTGGTGCCGAAACGCGCGCGGTCGATCAAGGATTGCGGATGCTCGATGCGAAAGCCGATGGAGAACGGCTTGGCTTCGATGAACACGCCGCGCTCGTGCAGCATCGCGAACGTATCGCGCGCGCTGTGTCCCACCGCCAGAACGACGTGCCGCGCCGCGATGTGCTCGCCGTTCGCCAGCACGACCCCGCGCATGTGCCGCGTACCGTCCGACGCCGTTTCGATATCGATATCATCGACGCGATGCTCGAAGCGGTATTCGCCGCCGAGGCTTTCGATGGTGGCGCGCAAGCTCTCCACCATTTTCACCAGCCGGAACGTGCCGATATGCGGCTTGGCGGCGGTGAGGATTTCTTCCGGCGCTCCCGCCTTCACGAACTCCATCAGAACCTTGCGGCCGAGAAAGCGCGGATCCTTGATCTGCGAATAGAGTTTGCCGTCGGAGAACGTCCCCGCGCCGCCTTCGCCGAACTGCACATTGGATTCAGGATTAAGAACGGAGCGCCGCCACAGACCCCACGTGTCCTTCGTGCGCTCGCGCACCACCTTGCCGCGGTCCAGAATGATCGGCCGAAATCCCATCTGCGCCAGGATCAAACCGGCGAACAATCCGCATGGCCCCGCGCCGATCACCAGCGGGCGTTCCTTCAGTCCCGCCGGCGCGCGGGCCACGAATTTGTACTCGGTATCCGGCGCGATGCGGACGCGCTTGTCGTCCTTCAGCCGTGTCAGCACAGCCGCTTCGTCGCGCACGTCTACGTCCAGCGTATAGATGAGCGCGATAGCGGATTTCTTGCGCGCGTCGTGGCCGCTACGGATGACGGTGTGGCTCAGGATATCTGCCGCCGGAACGCGCAGCCGTTCGCGAATGGCAGCGTCCAGCGCTTGCGGCGCATGGCCGAGCGGCAGCTTGATATCCGTCAGGCGCAACATGCGCGCGATATACAGGGCCCGGCTGGCCCGTGTCATCCCGCCGGCGCGCGCCCCGGCTTAGTTCATCCGCTCGATGATGATCGCCGGGGCCATGCCGCCGGCGGCGCACATCGTGATCAGCCCGCGCTTCAGGTCGCGGCGTTCCAGCTCGTCGAGCATCGTGCCGATCAGGATGGAGCCGGTCGCGCCGATGGGGTGACCCAGCGCCATCGCGCCGCCGTTCACGTTCACCTTAGCGCGGTCAAGCTTCAGGTCGCGGATGAATTTCTCCGCCACGACCGCGAAAGCTTCATTGATTTCCCAAAGGTCGATGTCATCGACCGTCAGCCCCGCCTTTTCCAGCACCTTGCGCGCGGCCGGCACCGGCGCGTTCAGCATCAGCGTCGGGCTGTCACCCATATTCGCCATTGCGACAACGCGCGCGCGTGGTTTCATGCCGTGTCTCTTCGCGTAATCCGGCGAGGCGAGAAGCAAAGCCGCGGCGCCGTCCACGACGCCGGATGAATTGCCGGCGTGGTGCATGTGCTCGATCTTCAGGTCCGGATAGACCTGACGGATCAAACCGCCATAGGTCGTGCCTTTATCATCGAGCGGAAAATCCGCCATCGCGGCAAAGCTCGGCTTGAGCGCCGACAGGCCTTCCATCGTCGTTTGCGGGCGCGGAAACTCCTCGCGGTCCAACGCGAGCGTGCCGTCTTCCTTGTAGACCGGCACGAGGCTCTTGTTGAAATGTCCGCCCTTGATCGCGGCGTCGGCGCGCTGCTGGCTGACCAGTGCCAGTTCATCGACGGCCTGGCGCGAAATACCTTCCATCGTCGCTATGGCATCGGCGCACACGCCTTGATGGCTCTGCGGGTGGCGCGCGCGCAGGCGCAGATTTCCTGCGTCCATGAACGGCGGCGATTTCGGATCGGCGCTGGACGAGGTGTAGCTCATCATCTCCGTGCCGCCGGCAATAACCAGCTCTTCCATGCCCGACATGATATTCGCCGCGGCGATATTCACCGCCGTGATGCCCGAGCCGCAGAAGCGATCCAATGTCATGCCGCTCGCCTTCACGTCGTAGCCCGCATCGAGCGCGGCCATGCGGCCAAGATCGGCGCCTTGCTTGCCGCGCTGGGACGACGTGCCCCAGATGATATCGTCCACCTCGGCGGTGTTGAGGTCGTTGCGCTTGGCCAGCGCGCTCAGCACGGAGGCGGCGAGTTGTTGCGGATGAATATCGGCCAGCGCGCCCTTGCCGACTTTGCCGATGCCGCGCGGCGTGCGGCAGGCGTCGATGATCAATGCTTCAGGCATGGTGTTCTCCCAACGGTTCGCGCTGCGATTTCTCTAGCGCAGCCGCGCGCGGGCGCAAACGCAAATTGCGTTGCCCGCACAGCCTTCCGCAGCGTATAGGCGGCGTTTACGCGAAGCTTTCCGCCATCGCGGAATAGACCAGCGTGCGAAGGTCGCGGCGCAAGGTGAGCCGCGCGGGCGTGTCCATCACCTGCGTCATGAAGACGACGGCGAGGTCTTCCTTCGGATCGATCCAGAACGCGGTCGATGCCGCACCGCCCCAGAAGAATTCGCCCGGCGTGCCGGGGATCAATGTCTTTGCCGGATCCATCGTCACGCCGCAGCCGATGGAGAAGCCGATGCCTTTGTATCCGGCTTCGCTGAACAAGCCTTCGCCGGCGACCATGTCGGTCAGCAGCTTGCCGCCCGGCAGCAGGTTCATGGAGAACATCGCCACCGTCTTGGGCGAAAGGATTTGCACATCGCCCAGCGAACCGCCGCCCAGCATCATGCGGCAGAAGCGCATGTAATCGTGCGCGGTGGAGACGAGCCCGCCGCCGCCGCTCTCCAGCTTCGGCGGCTCGGCATAGGTCGATTTGCCGGCATCGTCCTGAAGCTGCAACCCGCCGCCCTTCCTGGGCACATAGCAGGAGCAGAAGCGGTCCATCTTGTCGGCGGGCACGCTGAACGCGGTGTCCTTCATGCCGAGCGGCTCGAAGATGCGGGTGCGCAGGAATTCGCCGAAGGTCTGCCCGGAAAGTTTCTGCACCAGATAACCCATCACATCGATGGAACCCGAATAGTTCCAGCTTTCGCCCGGCGAGAAATCCAGCGGAATGTTCGCGAGTTGCGCGATGAACGCATCGAGCCCACCCGGCGTCTGGAAATCGCCGACCTTCAGGCGGCGATATTCGGCATCGACGCTGGTGCGCGTCATGAAGCCATAGGTCAGGCCCGACGTGTGCGTGACGAGATCGACCACCTTCATGCGCCGCTTGGGCGGCACCGTGATGAATTGTCCCGCGGTATTCGCGGTCAGGCTCGGCATGCCGCTGGCATAGACGCGCTGGTCCTTCCACGAAGGAATGTGGGTGGCCACCTCGTCTTCCAGGCCGAGCTTGCCTTCCTCGACCAGCATCATCAGCGCCACCGCGGTGATCGGCTTGGTCATGGAATAGATGCGGAAGATCGCATCCTCGCGCATCGGCTTGGCGCGCTCGATATCCATCTGCCCGCTCATGCCGGTGTAGATGGTTTCGCCCTTGCGGTGGACGAGCGTGAGGATGCCGGGGAACATACCGCCATCGACATAGCGCTTGCTCAGCACCTCGTTGATCCTGGCGAGCCGCGCCGCCGAAAAGCCCACCTGTTGCTTCGCCATCGTTCTCTCCTTTGCCGTCCGCCCGGAGCGTAAACAGCGGCTATCGCGTCGTCCAGTTTTCCAACGAGAGGTCCGGGATGTCCGCGAAATCCGCCATGTTGTTGGTGACCAGGACGGAAGATGTCGCGATGGCATGGGCCGCGATCATGCGGTCGTAATCGCGGCCTTTCGACCACCCGCATTGCGCAATGATTTGTCCATATGCGACGGCAGCCATGGCGTCGAAGGGCAGCACCGGAATGTGGCGCAGCAGCACGTCCAGCCGCGCTTTCCTGATCGCCGAGTGCGCGGTATCCTTGTAGAGGCCGCGCTGCAATTCGGCGAGGCTGAGCGCGGACAGCAAGATAGCCCCATCATGTTCGGCGAGCTTGTCCAGCACGGCATCGGTGCCGTCGCGCGCATGAATGGCAATATTGGTGTCGAGAAGATAGGCCACGCGCGTCAGTCGCGCTTGCGCGCGGGCAGCTCGATGGGCTGGCGCTTTTCAACGCGGGGCGGCTTCGCCATCCTTTTGAGCTGCGCCACGGCGTCCTTCAGGCTCGGCCGTGCCGGATAGATCGTGACGACATCGCCCACGCGCGAGACCTCGAGTTCGATGTTCGGGTTCTTGTAGGCGATCTCCGACGGAAGCCTGACCGCCTGGCTGTTTCCAGATTTGAAGGCACGGGTGCGCGGCACAACCGATCCTTTCGATTTTCCGTGAGCTTAAGCGCACAATGGCCCGATGTCAATACATGTATATACATCGGCCATACCCACAATTTGAAAAGGCGCCGCGGCGTGGCTAACCTCGCGGCACAAATAGAAGGAGTGGGGCGATGGCTTGGGATTTCGAGACCGATCCTGATTTTCAGAAGAAACTCGACTGGATCGACGAATTCATCGACACCGAGGTCGAGCCGCTCACCCAGCTTGGCGTCGGCATCGGCGGCGTCAAATCCAAGACCTATCAAAAGTATGTTCGCCCGCTGCAGCAGAAGGTGAAGGATCAGGGGTTGTGGGCCTGCCATCTCGGCCCCGAATTGGGCGGGCAGGGCTATGGCCAGATCAAGCTCGCGCTGATGAACGAGCGGCTGGGCCGCGTGGGTTTGGCGCCGGTCGTGTTCGGCTGTCAGGCGCCCGACACCGGCAATGCGGAGATCATCGCCCATTACGGCAGCGAAGAGCAGAAGAAGAAATATCTGTGGCCGCTGCTGAACAACGAGATCAC
>DASXFK010000049.1:0-27988 GCA_036489635.1 Rhizomicrobium sp.
TGCTCAAGAAGCGCAAGATCAAGCACAACGTGCTGAATGCCCGCTTCCATGAGCAGGAAGCCTCCATCGTGGCGCAGGCCGGCGTGTCCGGGACGGTGACGATCGCCACCAACATGGCCGGCCGCGGCACCGACATCCAGCTTGGCGGCAATGCCGACATGCGCATCAAGAACGAACTCGCCGGCATTCAGGATGACGCCGAGAAAGAGCGTTTGACGGCGCAAATCCGCGCCGAAGTCGCAGCCGACAAGGAGAAAGCGAAAGCGGCGGGCGGTCTCTACATCGTGGGCACCGAGCGTCACGAAAGCCGGCGCATCGACAACCAGTTGCGCGGCCGTTCGGGCCGCCAGGGCGATCCGGGCGCTTCGAAGTTTTTCCTCAGCCTGCAGGACGATCTGATGCGCATCTTTGGGTCCGAGCGCATGGATTCCATCCTCTCCAGGCTCGGCCTCGAACAAGGCGAGGCCATTGCGCATCCCTGGGTGAACAAGGCCCTCGAAAAGGCGCAACAGAAAGTCGAAGCGCGCAATTTCGAGATGCGCAAGAACATCCTGAAATACGACGACGTCCTCAACGACCAGCGCAAGGTGATATTCGAGCAGCGCAAGGAGATCATGGGCGCGGACGACGTCGCCGATCAGATCGCCGACTTCCGCGAGGAAGTTGTCGATGAGCTTGTTGGCCGCCACATCCCCGAAAAGGCCTATGCCGAGCAATGGGACGCGATCGGGCTTCAGGACGAGATCAACAAGATCTTCGACATCGCGCTTCCCGTTGTGGACTGGACGAAAGAGGAAGGCATCGCCGACGAAGAGGTGCGCGAGCGCATCACCAAGGCTGTCGAGACCAAAGCAGCGGAGCGCGCCGCCAATTTCGGCACCGACGTCACCCGCTATGTCGAGAAGGCGATACTGCTTCAGACGCTCGATCACGACTGGCGCGAGCACATCATCAATCTCGATCATTTGCGCCAGTATGTGGGTCTGCGCGGTTACGGCCAGCGCGACCCGCTGAACGAATACAAGCAGGAAGCCTTCGATCTGTTTCAAGCGCTGCTGGTCAAGCTGCGCACCGATGTCGTGCGCCAGTTGATGCATATCCAGATCAACATCGGCCAGCCGCCGCCGACTGTGCAGGCCGCGCCGCGGCAGATGCAGGAGCATCACGCCAATCCGCTGACCGGCGAGGATGAACTGGCGCCGCCCAACGCCCTCGCGTTCGACCGCGATCAGGATGTGGCGGTCAATCCCAACGATCCGAAAACCTGGGGCAAGGTGCAGCGCAATGCGCCCTGCCCGTGCGGCTCGGGGCGCAAATTCAAGCACTGCCACGGCGCGCTGG
This sequence comes from Rhizomicrobium sp., assembly GCA_036489635.1. Taxonomy (GTDB): domain Bacteria; phylum Pseudomonadota; class Alphaproteobacteria; order Micropepsales; family Micropepsaceae; genus Rhizomicrobium. The sequence goes on from DASXFK010000049.1 coordinate 1,342, forward strand.
TCTAAGCCGCGTCCCAGTCCACCGGCTGAACGCGGGGAATCATCAGCCCCCAGGCGAGCGCGCCTACCACGGCCACCGCACTGGTGACGAGGAAGGCATCCACGAACGATCCCGTCCGGTCCGCGATGAAACCGGTGATGAGTGGCGCAAAGATCCCTGCGAAATTCGCCAGGCAGTTCTGAAAGCCCACCCAGCGCGCCGCCGCGCGAGGTCCCGCGATAGTTTGCGTGATCGCCCACAGCGATGTGCCGCCCATGCCGGAAAAAACATTGCTCAGCATCAACCAGGCGATTGCCTGCGACCGGGTGCCCAGCGCCACACCCGTCAGGCACACCGCGATGCCAAGATAGCCGACAACGGCATTGGTCTTGCGCACACGATTGACGGACGCGCCGGCCGCGATCCAGCGGTCCGCCAACCATCCCGCGGCGAGCGAGCAAATGCCGAACAGCGCGTAAGAGAGCCCGCTGATCGCGGCCATCTCGCCAATGCCAAGCCCGCGTTCCCGCACCAGATAGAGCGGCAGCCACGATAGAATGAAATAGAGATAATAGTTTCCGGTGAAATGCCCGATGATGCAGCCCCACATCTCCCGCAGCGACAGCATGTCGGCGAGAGGCGGTGGCGGTTGCAGGTCCGCCGGCTCCTGCGCCGGCGCCGGCATCCGCCGCGTGAACCTGAGCCACGGCAATAGCCAGAACAGCGCGAGCACGCCAAATACGACGAACATCGTGCGCCAGCCGAATTGCACCATCAGGAAACCGCCCGCCACGGTCCCCACGGCGGGCCCGAAGCCGATGCCTGCCTGAGTAAAGCCATTGGCCATTCCGAGCGCGGAGGCAGGCACATGCTTGGCGAACAGCTTCGAGACGCAGGGAAAGGCGACGCTCTCGCCGAAACCCAGCAGGAAGCGCAGTGCGATCAGGCTCAAAAAACCGCCGGCCAGGCCCGTCAAAGCGGTGGCGAGCGACCAGGCGGCAAATCCCAGCGTGAGCGTTCGATAGGGGTTGAGGCGCTCGGCAAGCCAGCCCGAAACGAGCTGGGCCGGCGTATAGGTCCAGAAGAACGCCGACGTCATCAGACCGATCTGCACATTGCTCAGGTGCAGTTGGCTTTGGATCAGCGGCGCCGCGGTCGCCAGGTTGCCGCGATCGATGTAGTTGATGAAGATCGCCAGCGCGAGCAGCGTCACCAGCGCGTTCACCGGCGCGGCCACGCGCGTCCCGGCGCTCGCGATATCCGTGTTGGCGACCACCCTTGCTCCCCCCGGAACCTCGACGATGCCACAGCCCGCGGCGCGGCGCCATGCGCGTCCGTGAGCCGCTCGCGCCGGAACCTGTGGCTGTTGTGCTATCAATGCGATTCATCGGAAAGGCCGCGCATGCTGAATTTCTATCCGTCCAGCGAACACCCGCTCTGGATCGATCTGTTCAACCCGACGGATTCGGAGACGCAATCGATTGCGAAGGCGCTGGATATCGAGGTGCCGGCGCGCGCCGATCTGGAAGCCATCGAATCGTCGAGCCGATTGCAGAGTGAAGGCGCCTGGATTCGGGTCAGCACGCCCGTTTCGGCTCACGGCGAATATGAGGGCACGACGCCCGTCGGGTTTGTTCTTTCGCCGAAGGTCCTGGTCACCGTCCGCTACACCGAATTGCAGGCGTTCGATGCCACCGCGAAAGCCTGCAACAAGTCCGAGCATCCGCTGACCGGCAGCGCCGAGGTGTTCGCCTCGTTGATCGAAGGCATGATCGACTACGGCGCCGACATGCTGGAGCAGATCGGCAACACGCTGAACACGCTTTCGAGCAACGTCTTCCACGAATACCGCACGCAAAAATCGCGCAGCATCCGCCGCAAGAATCGCGAACTCAAAGGCGCGCTGCTCGAGATCGGCAGTAGCGGCAATCGCCTGTCGCAAATCCGCGAAGCGTTGCTCGGGCTTCAGCGCATCATTCCGTTCGTCTCCGAGAAAGCGAAAGGCTGGGCGAAGCCCGAGGTCCAGGCACGCCTCAAAACCGTCAGCGGCGATCTCGTCTCGCTTGCGGATTTCGAAGTCCACCTCTCGAACAAGATCCAGTTCCTGCTGGACGCCACGCTGGGCTTCATCAACACCGAGCAGAACGACATCTTCAAAGTGCTCACCATCGTGACCGTGGTAGGCATCCCGCCCACGTTCTTCGCCAGCATGTGGGGCATGAATTTCCACGACATGCCGGAATACAGCTGGTCTTTCGGCTACGAATTCGGCCTGCTTGTCATCATCGTGTCGACGTTGGTGCCCATCATCTGGTTCAAATGGCGCGGCTGGTGGTAGCGCATCCGGCGAGGAGACTATCATGCGTCCCATCACGATCGACGTTCCGCAGGCCCGGCTCGACGCCATCCGCGCCCGCATCAAGGAATATGAATGGCATGAGATGCCGCGCGGCGCCCAAGGCGACCAAAGCCTCGATGGCACCTGGGCCTACGGCGCCAATCTCGATTTCCTGCGCGCGCTGTGCGTCTATTGGGCGGACGAATATGACTGGCGCAAATGGGAAGCGGAGCTGAACCGTTTTGCGCAATTCATCGCCGATGCCGATGGCCTCGACATCCATTTCTACCACGAGGTCGGATCGGGCCCATCGCCCAAGCCGCTGATCTTGAGTCATGGCTGGCCCGGATCGGTGTTCGAATTCCTCCATATCATCGACAAACTGGCGCATCCGGAAAACCACGGCGGCGACGTGAAGGATGCCTTCACCGTCGTCGTTCCTTCGCTGCCCGGCTATGGATGGTCGGGCAAGCCCAAACGCCCGATCGGGCCGCGCACCACCGCCAGACATTTCGATGCGCTGATGACCAAGGTGCTGAACCTGCCCGGCTACATCGCACAAGGCGGCGACTGGGGCAGCGCCGTTTCCGGCTGGATGGCCTATGACAGCGCCGCGTGCCGCGGCGCGCATCTCAATATGTTCGGCTGGCGTTCGCCCGGCGTTCATCCGCAGAGCGACGCGGAGAAGCAATACGCCGCCCAGGCCGCCGCGCTGTTCCAGGCCGAAGGTGCCTACTTCCAGGAGCAGATGACCAAGCCGCAGACGTTGTCCTACGCGATGATGGATTCACCGGTGGGCGCCTGCGCATGGATTGTCGAGAAGTTCCACGGCTGGTCCGATACGCGCAAAGGCTTCGAGGCGGTCTATTCGAAAGATCAGCTTCTCACCAATGTGATGATCTATCTGGTCACCCGCACCTTCAACACCGCGACCTGGATGTATCGCGGCCTGTTCGAGGATTTTGCCGGGGCGCCGGTGCCGGAAAATGCGCGGATCGAAAAGCCCGTCGCCATCGCGAACTTTCCGGTCGATCTCATTCCCTGGCCGCCGCGCAGCATGGTCGAGCGCCACGTCAACGTCACGCAGTGGACCGATTTCACCGAAGGCGGACATTTCGCGGCGCTGGAACGCCCGGACGACCTCGTCGCGGATATCCGCAAATTCGCGCGGACGCTGTAAATCCCCCGAGCGATGCTGCAGACGCAATTCCTGAGATGGTGTGAATATACTTGCCCACCGTGACGGTGTCAAGGGACTTCGGCAGTTATTTTCCTAGGAAAACCTGGGTTTTCGGCCGCGCAAAAAAATAAAATCGGAGCACATCGACCCGCTTCCGCCGGTCAGTTCTTGTAGCTCGGATCGGTACGGTCGAGTTTGCGCAGCAGCGCCGGCCACGCCAGCGCGCTGATAACGCCGTCCAGCCCCATCGCGCCCTGCTGCGCCGTCTTTTCCGGCACGCCCTGATTGGGCCAATTAGGTTTGGCGCCGCCGCCGATGGCGCGCGTCTGCATCGAGCAGGCGCGCTCCAGAAAGAACATGCGCAGGAACGCATCGGCGCAGGTTTGGCCCACGGTCAGCGTGCCGTGGTTGCGCAACATCATCACATGCTTCTGGCCGATGTCGTGCACCAGCCTCTCGCGCTCATCCAGATCGAGCGCGACGCCCTCGTAATCGTGGTAGGCGATATCGCCCAGTAGCATCATCGCGTGCTGATCGAGCGGCAGAAGACCGTCCGCCTGCGCCGACACCGCCACGCCATCGGTCGAATGCAGGTGGATGACACAATGCGCATCGTCGCGGTTCATGTGTATGGCGCTATGGATGGTGAAGCCCGCGGGATTTACCGGATACGGCGTCTCCTCGACCTTCTTGCCGTCCATGTCGATCTTCACCAGGCTCGATGCGGTGATCTCATCGAACAGCAGGCCGTAGGGATTAATGAGGAAGTGATGCTCCGGCCCCGGAATGCGCGCGGAGATATGCGTGAAGATCATGTCGTCCCAACCGTAAAGCGCCACCAGCCGGTAGGTCGCCGCCAGATCGACGCGCAACTGCCATTCCTCCGGCGACACTTTGCCCTCCAATGAGGGAATGGTGCTGGCGGGCGGAACGCGCACCGCCATCTTTTCGCGCAACGATGTCTCGGACTGCATCATGGGGAACTCCCGTCAATATCTGTTCGCGCGAGAGTGGTCCCACCGCGCCTAGCCTGTCAAACCATCATGGAGCTGGCGAATTGGCGACAAGATAGGGTTTCAGCGCGGCCCACGAAATCGCCGCCTCGATGTCGGAGTTCGGGGCCTGAACGAGATCGCCGGTTTGGATGGTCAGCCCCTTGGTGTCGATGAACCAGTATTTCGGATTTGTCGCCTGGCTGGTCACCGTGTCATTCGTGATTCCGGCATCGCTCAGCGACATCTCGGCCATCTTGGTGAAGGCGGCGCCAAGCTGCTTCGCCATGAACGCCTTCCACTGTGGCGTGACCTTGAACAGATCGGATGCCTTCAGGGGAACGCCCTGCGGCATTATCGTGTTCATGTCCGCTAGCGCAATGGTGGGATGCGCAGTGCCTGCGGTGTTTTCGTAGAGGTCGAAATGCACGCTGATCAGCTTCGCCGACGCGGTGCCGATGGCGTAGCTGATGTCCGAGGTGTCGAAATCGTCCACGCCCTGATCGTCGAACACGGTGTTCGCGGTCTTCATGACCAGCGCATTCCATTTCGCCGCTGCGGCATCTGGGGACGCGATCTGCGGATAAGACACCGACGCTTCATTTTCGCCGCGACCTGTGTTGTGGCAAACCTGCTTGATCGAATACGCGCCGATCTTCGTCGCCGGCTTCGCGGCGCCTTTCTGGCAATCGAAACTCGCGGCCTGCGCCTGTGCGCCAAACCCAACGGCCAATATCGCAACACCTACAAATTTGATCATACCCACCCTTTTTGAAGAACTAGCTGGATCGTATCCGCGCGACCGCCTTGTTCCAACCCTCATACAAAGCATCGCGTGTCGCGGCCGGCATGTCCGGCGCGAAGCGGCGATCCAGCGCCCAGGCTTTCGAAATCGCGGAGAAGTCGTCGAACAATCCCGCGCTAAGGCCCGCGAGATAGGCCGCGCCCAGCGCCGTCGTCTGCGTCACCTTTGGCCGCTCGACGGGCAATCCGGTGAGATCGGCGAGGCGTTGGCAGAACCAGTTGTTGGCGACCATGCCGCCATCGACCTTGAGCGCGCGTGGCGCGCCGAGCTTTGCGTCGGCCATGTCGCGCGCCATCGCATCGAGAAGATCGCGCGTCTGGAAGCACACCGCGTCCAGCGCCGCGCGCGCGATTTCCGCCACACCCGTGTCGCGCCTGAGGCCGAGGATTGCGCCGCGCGCATCGGGATCCCAATACGGCGCGCCAAGCCCGGTGAACGCCGGCACGAAATAGAGCCCGTCGGCCGACTTGGCGGTTTGCGCCAGTGTTTCGATCTCGTCCGCGTTGCGGATCACGCCCAGCGCATCGCGCAGCCACTGCACCACCGCGCCGGCGATGAATATGCTACCTTCGATGGCATAGGCCGTCTTGCCGTTGGCTTGATAGCCGCAAGTTGCGAGCAAGCGGTTCGCCGAGCGAGGCACGGCGGCGCCGGTGTGCACCAGCGCAAAGCAGCCGGTGCCGTAAGTGGATTTCACATCGCCCGGCACGAAGCAGGCTTGCCCGAACATCGCCGCCTGCTGATCGCCGGCGACGCCGCGAATGGCCACCGGCGCGCCCAGTATGTCTTCCGTCGCGATGCCGAAATCGCCCGCGCTGTCGCGCACCTCCGGCAACAAAGCACGCGGCACGCGGAAGAGTTCCAGCATCGCCTCGTCCCACGCCAGCGTCTTGAGATTAAGCAGCATCGTGCGCGAGGCGTTGGTGACGTCCGTCGCGTGAACCTTGCCGCCCGTCAGCTTCCAGATCAGCCAGCTGTCGATGGTTCCGAAAGCGAGTTCGCCCTTCTCTGCCCTCGCCCGCGCGCCGGGAACACGATCGAGCAACCACTCCACTTTGGTCGCGGAGAAATACGAGTCGATGAGCAGACCCGTTGTCGCCGCAACTTCTCTCTCACGGTCTTTCAGCGAACGGCAACGCTCCGCCGTGCGGCGATCCTGCCAGACGATCGCGTTGTGCAATGGCGCGCCGGTCTCGCGCTCCCACAGCACCGTCGTCTCGCGCTGGTTGGTGATGCCGATCGCGGCGATGTCTTTCGCGGCTACGCCCTTCGCCGCAACCCGGCAACAGGTCTTCGTCGCTTGCCAGATTTCCGCGGCGTCGTGCTCCACCCATCCGTTTGCTGGATAGATCTGTCGCAGCTCGATGGAATGTGACGCCACTGGCCGCGCCGCTGCGTCGAATAAAATCGCGCGGGTCGATGTGGTTCCCTGGTCTATGGCAAGAAGGAATGGCGGTTCGGCGGTCATTTCGGGAATCGGAATGGCTGACAGCGCGTTACCTTAACATGCTGTTAATGCCATTTCTTTAGTATCCCGGGCTTGCGGCCGCGGCGCGGCAGGCTGAATTGGGGCGGTTGTGGGGTTATCGGCACAAGATTTGAGCGAGATGCATCGGCTGGCCCAACTTGCGATGAATCCGCAAGCCACCGGCCGCGACGACATCTACATGGCCGTCGCCTCGCTCTATCGCTCGCAGGGCGACATGCTGTCGCCGCGCGAGCGCATGCTGATGCGCGAAATCCTGGTCCGCCTGACGCACGACGTGGAAATGGCGATCCGCATCAATCTGGCGGAAAAACTCGCTGACGATCACGACGCGCCGATCGACCTCATTCTTTTGCTATGCGACGACAGGATCGAGGTGGCGCGGCCCATCATCTTGCGTTGCCGCAAGCTGAGCGACAACGACATCCTGAAATTCGTTTCCGACGCGGGCATCGCCCATCAAACCGCCTGTGCCGAACGCCAGAATATCGGCGAGCCCATCACCGCGGCGCTGGCGCGGCTCGACGCCGAGCCGGTGCTGATCGCGTTGGTGCGCAATGCCACGGCGCGCATCACGGCCGGAACGTTCGAAACGCTGGTCGAGAAATCCCGAAAAGTCGCCAGCATCCAGGAGCCCCTGGCCAGACGCGACGACCTGCCCTCGTTGCTGGCGACACAGATGTGCGGCTGGGTTTCGGATGCGCTCAAGACTTACATCGTGCAAAACCATCGCCTGACCCCTGAAGCCGTCGCGAAAGCCGTGGGGCGTGCCTCACAGGTGGTCATGGAGCCTCTGCCCAAAGCCGACTTTAGCGAGAGCGCCCGCAAGCTGGTGGACAAGCTGGCGGCGGGAGGCCAACTCAAGACTGGTTTCCTCCTGCGTGTTCTTCATCAGGGCCAGATGGACATGTTCGAGACGGCCTTCGCAAAGCTTCTCGACGTCGATCTGCCGGCCATGCGGCACCTGCTCTATGCAAACGGCGCCCGCCCGGTGGCGCTTGCCTGCCGCGCCGTGGGAATCGACAAATGCGTCTTCCCGACCGTTTTCAACCTCTCGCATCAGGCGCGCGGCTACCGGCCCGCCTTGAGCATCATCGAGCGGCAGGAGATCGATAACGTCTTTACGACGATCTCCAAGGACGATGCGCTGACCAGACTGAAAAGCGTCGAACTTTTCTACACGCCCGTCCCGGCGGGGTGAAACCTGCCCTGCGGCCTGCTATCTAAGGGGGATGATCGACCCCTTTGGCCGCCACATCAGCTATCTGCGCGTCTCGGTGACGGACCGTTGCGATTTGCGCTGCGTGTACTGCATGGCGGAGCATCCCGCGTTCCTGCCGAGGTCGGAATTGCTCACGCTCGAGGAGATCGCGCGGCTTTGCGGCGCGTTCATCGCCAAAGGCGTCGAACGCATTCGCATCACCGGCGGCGAACCGCTGGTGCGCCGCGACGTGCTGGGCCTGTTCGGGCGTCTGGGCGCGCGCCTGGGCGACGGACTCAAGGAACTGACGCTCACGACCAATGGCAGCCAGCTGGCGCGATTCGCGCGGCCCCTGTTCGCGTGCGGCGTACGGCGGGCCAATGTGTCGCTCGACACGCGCAAGCCGGACACGTTCCGCGCCATCACCCGCACCGGCGATCTGTCGAAGGTTCTCGCCGGAATCGACGCGGCGCAGGACGCGGGCCTCGCGGTCAAGATCAATATGGTTGCGCTCAAAGGCGTCAACGAGGACGAGATTGCGCCGATGATGCAATGGGCGCATGGGCGCGGCATGGATATGACCCTGATCGAAGTCATGCCGATGGGCGATGTCGAGGCCGACCGGGTGAACCAATATCTGCCGCTGTCCATCGCGCGCGCGCGCCTGGCGGAACAATTCACGCTGGAAGACTCCGGCTATCGCACCGGCGGCCCGGCGCGTTATGCGCATGTGCGCGAGACGGGAGGACGGCTGGGCTTCATCACGCCGCTAACGCACAATTTCTGCGAAAGCTGCAACCGCGTGCGCGTGACCTGCACCGGCGCGCTGTTCATGTGTCTGGGTCAGAACGACGAGGCGGATTTGCGCGCTGCCCTGCGCGCTTCGGGCGACGATGCGCTTCTTCATGCCGCCATCGACCGCGCCATTGCGCGCAAGCCGAAGGGCCACGATTTCATCATCGATCGTTCCCATCGCGCACCTGCGGTGGCGCGGACGATGTCGGTCACGGGCGGCTGAGCGATGAAGAAGCTCCATTTCGTCGCTTCCGACGCGCCGGACGCGCAAGATGCCCTCGCGACATTACACACCCGCTATGCGCAAACGGAGGCGGACGCCGCCGATGTGGTGATCGCACTCGGCGGCGACGGCTTCATGCTGCAGGCACTTCACAAGTTCCTAAACTTCGGCAAACCCATCTACGGCATGAATCTGGGCTCCGTCGGATTCCTGATGAACGAATTTCGCGAAAACGATCTGGAAAAGCGGCTGGCAGCGGCCGAGCCGGCGAAAGTCCATCCCCTGCGCATGAAAGCGATGGACGTGCACGGCAAGACCACCGACGCCCTCGCCTTCAATGAAGTTTCGCTGCTGCGCGAGACGCGCCAGGCCGCCAAGATTCGCATTCTGGTGGACGAGCGCGCCCGGATTTCCGAACTGATCTGCGACGGCGTGCTGATCTCCACACCCGCAGGTAGCACCGCCTACAACCTGTCCGCACACGGACCGATCCTGCCGATCGATGCGGCCCTTCTGGCGCTGACCCCGATCAGCGCCTTCCGGCCGCGGCGCTGGCACGGTGCGCTCCTCTCCCATCGCGCCCGCACGCGCTTTGAGATCCTGGAAGCGGAAAAGCGCCCCGTCAGCGCCGTGGCCGACGATCTGGAGGTCCGCAACGTGCGCAGCGTCGATGTCGCCGAGGACCGTTCCGTCGCCATGACGATGCTGTTCGACGCGGGCCACAGCCTCGATGAGCGAATATTGGCCGAGCAATTCGTCGATTAGTTCATCAAGATTTAAGCCCGCATAAAGTAAATTCCCGTTTAGAAATCGGATTTGCGCCTGGTGCGGAGGCGTCTCTTTAACCATGAGTGGTTATCGGTTCGACCGGCTGAAAGTGCTCGTCGTGGACGACAATCCGCATATGCGGAAGATCGTCGCCACGATCCTGCAAGCGTTCGGCGTCGTGCAGATTTCGGACTCGCCCAACGCGGAAACTGCCTGGAAGATGCTGGCCAAGCTCAACCCGGATGTCCTGATCCTCGACTGGATGATGGAAGGCATGAGCGGGGTCGATCTCGCCAAGATGATCCGCACCTGCGTGGGCAGCCCAACGCCGTTCGTGCCGATCATCATGCTCAGCGGCTATACGAGCGCGGAGCGCGTGCGCCAGGCGCGCGATTACGGCGTCAACGAGTTTCTCGCCAAGCCGGTTTCCGCCCGCGCCGTGATGACGCGGCTGAGCGCGGTGATCGAACATCCGCGCCCGTTCGTGCGCACCAGACATTACTTCGGGCCTTGCCGGCGACGCCGCGGCAAGGATGAGTACCAGGGGCCAGAACGCCGCGCCGGTGTGCAGGCAGCAGTCAGGTAGTTAGAGGGATATATGGCAAAGCAACCACCTATCGAGATTTTCATGCCGCCGAACACGTTAAAGGCGAAGATGGGGGTCGCGGGTTCAAGCCTGGATCTCGCCGCAATCAAGCGCGGCGAACTGGCGATGGAAGAATTGAAGGCAGAGTTCGCCAGTTGGATGAATTCCGACGTCGAGCGGCTCGGACAATGCCGCGACGCCTATGCCGCCAGGCCGGATGAAGAAACCAAAGGCGATCTCTATCGCGCCGCACACGATGTGAAGGGCCAGGCGGTCACCTTCGAGTTCCCCTTCGCGACTCGCGTTGCCTCCTCGCTGTGCAAGATGCTGGACAGCCATGCGCTCGCGCCGCTGAAACTGGTGGATGCGCATGTCGACGCCATCCGCGTCATCGTCGCGCGCAATATGAAGGATACCAACGACCCGGTTTCCGTGGCGCTGGCGAAGGAACTCGAAGATCGCGTGAAAGAGATGCTGAGCGCGGCTTAAAGCGCTTCGCGCATGGTGGCGCTCGTCTGCTCGTAGCCGGCATCGCTGCGGATGCGCAGCGTCTGACCCTCTGGACCGGTTTCCATCCATGGCTCGACAGTCAGGGGCGGCGCTTTCTTCGCCGCGGCGATCGCCTCGTCCGGCGTCTTGGATTGCGCCAGTTTCATCAGGTTGAGCTTGGTCGGGAAGATCACGTTCCAGCGTTTGCGGTCGGCAATGGCATCTTCCGGCCTGATCCAGGTCGAATCCACCGACTCCCGTCCATCGTGCGCGCCCGCGTGGCCTTCCGGCGCGATAGCGACGAAGAAATGCGTGTCGAAACGCTTGGGCATCATCTTGGGCGTCACCCAATGCGCAAAATGCGTCAAGAGATCGCCCGCCAGCCGCAGATCCTCCGCCCGCAGCATGTCGAGCATAGACATCTCGCCTTTTTCGAGCTTGTGGCGGTAAGCTGAAAGCGTCGCCAATCGCGCGGCGTCGATCAGATGCGTCTCGCCCCTGGCGCGGGCAAACAGGATTCCGGATTCCTCGAATGCCTCGCGGATCGCAGCCACCACGACGGCGTGCATGTCGCTGCTCAGCGCGGCCATGCCGTCGCAGAAGTCGCCCAGATCGGGATCGAAATCGCTCTTTGTCGCTTTGCCGCCGGGAAACACCAGCGCACCGGCGACAAAATCGATCTGGTGATGACGCTTGACCATAAATACCTCCATGCCCCCGGCGCCTTCGCGCACGATCAGGATGGTGGCGGCAGGAACCGGCATGGCTACGGGCTTTGATTCGGACATCGTTTCCCTCGAATAGCTTTGCCGCGAATCCTAGCGTGTCGCCGCGGCCACCGCCACGGCGGCGATCATCGAGGCGGCGAGCACGACGAAATAGCCCGGGAGGCCCATCGCGGTGATCGCCCACCCGGTCGCCAGCGGCCCCACAATCGAGCCCAATCCGAACAGCAGCACCAAACCTGCGGCCGCGGGAACGCGCGATTGCGACGCGATGGAGTCGTTGGTGTGAGCCGCGGTGAGACTGTAGATCGGAAACGCGAAACCCCCGATGAGCGCGGAGGCAACGTCCTGCGCGAGAGTACCGTGACGCGCGGCCCACAAGCCGAACAGCGCGGCGCATGTGGCAACGCCCGTCACGATGCCGATCGACAGCCGCCTGCCGATCGCATCCGAAAGCCAGCCCAGCGGAAACTGCACGATGGCGCCCGTCGCCATGGCGAGCCCCATGTAAAAGCCGATGCCCGCCAGATCGAAGCCTTCACGCTGCGCGTAAATCGGTCCGAAGGTGAATACGACGCTCCACGACACGCCCGACAGCATCGTCACGATCACGCCCAGCGGCGAGATGCGGTACAGGTGGATCAGGCCGAACGGTTCCGGCGGCGCATGGGCGGGCGCGTGGTGGCGCGCGGCGAACACCGGAAGCGTGCCGATGAAGAACAGGATCGCCGCCAGCAGGAACAGCGTCAGCAAGCGCGGGCTGGCGACCGTAATCAGCACTTGCGACAGCGTCATGCCGATCATCTGCAGCACCATGTAGAGGCTGAAGACACGGCCGCGATAGCGGTTCACCACCTTGTCGTTGATCCAGCTCTCATAGCCGACATAGACGCTCGCCAGCGCGAAGCCGGAGATCGCGCGCAGCAATGTCCATGCGACGGGCGTGACAAACAGACCGTGGATGGCGATGACTACGCCCGCAGTGACACCGCCGAGCGCGATCGTGTTCACCTGCCCGAGCTTGCGGATGATCGCGGGGCTGAACAGCGGACCGCAGGAATAGCCGACGTAATAGCCGGCCATGACCACGCCGATGCTCCACGCAGGAAACGCTTCCAATCCCGCGCGCAGGCTCAGCAGATCCGTCTGAAGTCCATTCGCCGTCTGTACGATGCCCGCTGCCAGCAGCACTGCCCAAACGGCGGCAAGTGCAACACGCATCCGCCGCCCAACAGAATCTCTTATGTGTGATTAAGGCGCGCGCGTGCGCAGTGCAATCTCATGCGGGGGATTCACGCGCCGGGACCGAGCCATCGGGTCTGCGAATTTTCTCGCGCAATTCGCCCCCTCCCAAAGGGAAGGTGAGATTAGTTGAACAGCGACTGCGATTTGTTTGCGTCGTCGTTGTCCGGCGTCAAGCTGGAGAGGATGTCCATCACGCCCGGCGTCAGCACGAACGGCGCTTGCGGAAGGTCCGTCATCGGTACCAGCGGCGAACTGCCGCCGGAATACATCCGCATCGCGGCCCAATCGCTGGAGACGGCGTCGTCGCCTGCATAGGCCGTGTTGTAGGACGCGGGTTTCGTGGGCGCGACGTCACTGGTCGGGACCACTTCGTCGCCCGTCTGCTTCGTCGCCCAGGCATAGACTTCATGCACCGACTTCGCGGAACCGTCGGCGTGATAGAATACGCTGCGATTGGCGCCGGCCGCCGCCGGAAATGCCGCCGCGGCGCTCGCGCCCGGGTTGCGCGCGTTGAGCTGGATCAGCCTTGTCGCCGATTCCGCGCCAAGGAAGTGCGCGGCATAAAGATCCCCATTGCTGACGCTATGGCCGAGCGCGCTTTCCATCGTGCATTTCGCGCTGTTGCAGTATTCGCCTTCCATCAGGGCGGCAGTTTTGGGGTCCGTGCGCAGGGCAAGAATTGCCTGGCGGTCGGCGCTGTCGGCCACATGGAAATGACCGTCCGAACCCCGACTGATCTGCGCCGCATAGGAGCCCAGACCGAACTGAGCGCCGTGCTGCTTGACGAGCCCCAGCCACGTCTGATCGACGAACTGGTAGAGGCCCGTGGCGCTGGAACTGGCTGATTTTGCTTGTGTTTTCAGCCCACTCTCGCGCATGGCGGTGCCGAGCATGTAGCTGAAATCCGAGCCTGTCTGGGCGGACGCCTGCCGAATGGCGGCGATCACATCGGACTTGCTGCTTGCGGCGGTTGCGGCTTCTGCCAGCATGACGCGCACTCTCGTTGGGTTCTTCCAATCCCCCCATCGCAACCCTCGTGCCAACCCCATCAACTGTCATGGCCCGATTAAATCGGGCCATGGCAAATTGTTTAGAGCTCAGCTCTAAGCAGCGCGATCAACGCATCTCGTTCGGCGGGAGCATATTCGATCGCTTTTCCGCTGCCCCACACCGGACCCGGCCACGCGGCGTCGGATTCCATTCGCGCGACGACGTGAATGTGAAGCTGCGGCACAATGTTGCCCAGCGCGCCGACGTTGATCTTCTTCGCTTTGAACATCGTCTTGAGCCCGACGCTGGCGCGATTGAGTTCTTCGGCCAGTACCATGCGTTCGGCATGTTTGAGATCGAACAATTCGCTTAAGCCCGCGCGCCGCGGCACGAGAATGAGCCACGGGAAACGCGCATCGTTCATCAACAACACGCGCGACAGCGCCCAATCGCTCACCGGCACGGCGTCGGCGGCAAGTTGCGGATGCAGCGTGAAGATTTCCATGGCTTTCAGCTTTGCCGCTCGCCAAACCTGCGAGGATTGAAAGCGTCGATGTCCAACGATGGCGCGCGCCCAAGCACCAGACCGCACATCGCCTCGGCTATGGCGGGCGCAAAGAGGATGCCGTTGCGATATTGGCCACTGGCGACGAACAGGTTGCTCACCGCCGTCGCGCCGAGAAGCGGCAGATCGTCCGGCGTGCCGGGGCGCAAGCCCGTCCAATGCTCGGAAATCTCCCAGCCGTCCAGTTGCGGCAGAAGATCGCGTGCACGCTCGAACAGCCATTCCTCGGCGGCGGCGGTCGGCGTGGTGTCGAAACCGCTGCGGGTGAGCGTTGCACCGATGAACAGGCGGCGGATGCGCGGCACGATGTAGATTCCGTTGCCCCAGACGATATGGCCTGGCACACCCACGCCTTGCGGCGGCGACAGCGCGATCATCTCGCCTTTCACCGGAATGACCGGCGGCATGACCTGCGGCGGCAAGCCTTCGATCTGCGAACTCCAGGCGCCCGCCGCGAGCACGAACGCGTCGGCGTGATGATGCGAGAACGGCGTAAGCGCGCCGATGGCCTTGTCCTGCGCGACTTCGATGCGAACCACCGCCTCATTCGATGACAGCACACCACCAGCACGGACAAAGGCGCGCGCCAGCGCCAGCCCGATGGCGCGGTTGTCGACCATGGCCTCATCGCTATCGGACAACGCGCCGGCGATGCCCGGCTTCAGCATGGGCTCGAGCACGCAGGCGTCTTGCGCCGAAAGGATTTTCGCGGAGCCTTTCGCGCGCGCCGAAAGCGCGGCCAGTTCGTCGGAACTATTCGCGACGATTAGCGTCCCCGGCTTTTCGTAGCCGATCTTGTGGCCGGATTGCTCTTCGATCTCCGCCGCGAACTGAGGCCACAGCGCGGCAGATGCATGGCCGAGCGCGACATCGGGCGAATTCTCGTGCCCGCCTTCCGCTGTCGGCGCGATCATGCCGGCGGACGACCATGTGGCGCCCATGCCAGGTTGCGCGCGTTCCAGCACCGTCACCTCGGCGCCCTGCTGCACAAGTCGCCAGCCGATGGAAAGCCCGGCGATGCCGCCGCCGATCACCACAACTTTCATGGACTAAACCTCGCCGCGGCAACCGCAATGCGCGCGCCCGCCGTCATGAAACACAATACACCCACGATATAGGCCACGACGCTGAACCATTGCGGCGCGATGCACGCCAGAATGAACGCGACGAACAACTCCTCATCTTCCATCAAGCGTGCCAGACCGCCGAGCGCGGTGTAGCCGCGGGCAACCACCTTGGCGCCCTGCTCTTGCGCGACCACCGTGAACGCCAGCCCCGAAGCGCCGGATGCCAGAATCCCGAACATGAAGAACGTCGCGGCCAATCCGCGCGCAGGATCGGCCAGCGCGAAGGCGAACGGCAATCCGGCGAAGAAAATCAGATCCAGCGTCATGTCGAGGAACTGCCCGAGCGGGCTTGCCCGGTTCTGACGCGCCACCGCGCCGTCGAGCGCGTCGCACACCCGGTTGAGCACGATCAGCGCAAGACCAAGCCAATAGTGATGCGTCGCAATTGCGGGGATCGCACCGAGGCCGACAACGAAGCCGACGACCGTGATCAAATTTGCGTGCGCGCCGAGCCGCGACATATGCGCCGCCGGCAACCGCAACGCCGGCGCGCTCATCTTGCGAAGCTGGGCCTGAAACATGCGCATTCCTTGCTGCGGGATGGCCGATTTGGCAAGCCGCCTTGTAGAATTCCCGGTTGGCTGCGGGCGTGACCCAGCCCTGCGGCCTGCCTATATTTCCGCAGCGCAGGCGGAGGATTCGCGCAATGGACGAGACCATATTCGATGCAGGATGGAGCGTGGAGAAGTTCCTCCGCAAGGCGGTCGCGGAGACCGCCGAAGCTTGTTCCGTCAATTTTATGGAGGTCGCGAGGAAATGAAGAAGCTGGGGGGAATTCTTGGGGGAGTCATCATGGCGATCGGTTTCACAGCAAGCACAGCCTATGGACAGGTCAGCCGCGGCGACCGTTATTCCGGCGCGCCCTGGGCGACACGGTCGCCCGTACTCGCCCAGCACGGCATGGTGGCGAGCGAACAGCCCTTGGCGTCCGAAGCGGCCGTGCAGGTTCTGAAGAATGGCGGCAGCGCGGTGGATGCCGCCATCGCCGCCAACGCGATGATTGGTTTGATGCAGCCGGTCTTGAACGGCATCGGCGGCGACATGTTCGCCATCGTCTACGATCCCAAGACGCACAAGCTTTACGGCTACAACGGCTCTGGCTGGTCGCCGAAGGGGCGCGATCTGGCGAAGATGACCGCCGAGGTCGAAGCCGCGTACAAGAAGGCGGGCATGGAGCCGAAGGCGCACATCCCACCGGTGGGCTCGCTGCCGATCACTGTGCCCGGCGCGGTGGATGGCTGGTTCGCGCTGCACGACCGATTCGGCAAGCTGCCGATGACGGCCGATCTCGCGCCCGCCATCCATTACGCGACCATCGGCTTTCCGGTGACGCAACTCATCTCGCTCTACTGGAAAGGCAACATGCATGCCTTCGAGCGCAGCAAGGGGTTGATCGAAGAACTCGATAACGCGCGCCACACCTATCTCATCCCCGACGCGAATGGCGGGCACACGCCAGCGGAAGGCGAAATCTTCAAGAACCCCGACCTTGCCAACACGCTTTCGATGATCGCGAAAGGCGGCCGCGACGTTTACTACAAAGGCCCGATCGCGCACACCATCGACGCCTATTTCAAGCGCATCGGCGGCGACCTGCGCTACGAAGACTTCGCCGATTTCCACGGCGAATGGGTTGAGCCATTGTCCGTGAATTATCGCGGCTATGACGTCTACGAGTTGCCGCCCAATGGCCAAGGCCTTGCGGCGCTCGAGATGCTGCAGATCCTCAAGCACTTCGATCTGAAGAAGATGGGCGCGGGTTCCGCCGACACGCTGACCGCGCTATTGGAGGCCAAACGCCTTGCGTACGAAGATTTGGCGAAGTGGTACGCCGATCCGCGCTTCTATCATGCGCCCGTGAAGGGCCTGATCTCGGATGCCTATGGCGCACAGCGCGCCAAGCTGATCGACCTCGCGCATGCCAATCCGGATTTCGGCCCCGGCGACCCGCGGCTGTTCGACGGCGACACGATCTACCTCACCACCGCCGACAAGGACGGCATGATGGTGTCGCTGATCCAGTCGAACTATCGCGGCATGGGTTCCGGATTGGTCGCCGATCATCTGGGCTTCATGTTTCAGGATCGCGGCGAGCTTTATTCGCTCAATCCCAAGGACGCGAATGTCTATGCGCCGCGCAAGCGCCCCTTCCAGACCATCATCCCAGCCTTCGTGATGAAGGACGGCCAGCCGTTCATGTCGTTCGGCCTGATGGGCGGCGACATGCAGCCGCAAGGCCACGTGCAGGTGCTGACCGACATCATCGACTTCGGCATGAACGTGCAGGAAGCCGGCGATGCCGCGCGCTGGCGCCATTATGGCGGCGCGGAACCGACGGGCGAACCATCGACCGGAATCGGTACGGTGGAAATGGAGTCCGGCTTCGATCCTGCCGTGAAGGCTGAGCTTGTAAAACGCGGCTACAAGGTCGTGCCGGGGACAGGCAGCTTCGGCGGCTACCAGGCGATCATGTTCGATCCCAAGCAGCACGTCTATTGGGGCGCCAGCGAGATGCGCAAAGATGGGGAAGCGGTGGGGTATTAGCCGCTGCTTTGCAACCACTTCCTATTTGTCATGGCCCGATTAAATCGGGCCATGACATAATGGGGTGAGATTGGAGAAGCCGAATGTCCGACATCGTTCTCGTCACTTACGACTGGGTGCCGGAACCGCCGCGCGGGTTTGTGCGCGATTTGCGCATTCGCTGGGCGCTGGAGGAAGCGGGGCTGCCCTATCGCATCGAGAGCACGCCGTTCAAGGAACGCGGCGCCGAACATTTCGCGCACCAGCCGTTCGGACAGGTGCCTTGGCTGACGGATGGCGACGTCTCCATCTTCGAAAGCGGCGCGATCCTGCTGCATCTCGGCGAGAAGAGCGAAAAGCTGATGCCGCCGCGCCGTCGCACCGAAGTCATCGAATGGATCTTCGCGGCACTCAATTCTGTCGAGATGGCAGTGCTGCCTTGGGCGATCTTCCACTTCATGGGGATGCCAGATGACTCACCGGAACAGAAATGGATCGCTGACTTCGTGAAGCTGCGCCTGCAGCGCATGGAGCCAGTGCTGGCCGATCGCGAATGTCTGGCCGGAACCTTCTCCGTCGCCGACATCCTGATGGCCGATGTGCTGCGCCTCGTCGATCGCTTCGGCGGCCTCAAGGATTTCCCCGCCTGCCGCGTCTACGTGCAGCGCGCGACATCGCGTCGGGCGTTCCAGAAAGCCCACGCCGACCAGATGGCGCATTTCGCGAAAGCGGATTGAGGCCAATTCCTCCCATCGTCATGGCCGGGACAAGCCCGGCCATGACGGTTGTTGGTTTGGACCGTTTGTCGCAGGTATGAAGATACCTTTGAAGTTACCTTCCTATAATCCTATATCCTGCGCATGGCTTCGAACGCGCGTGCTGCCACTGTCGCCGAAGGTCTGCGCCGCGTCACCGGCGGCCTCAGGCGTCGTTTCCGCGAACAATCGTGTATTGGCGAGCTGAGCTGGGCGCAGTTTTCGATGCTGAGCCGGCTGGAGCGCGAGGGGCCTTCGACCGTCACCACGCTGGCCCGCGCGGAGGGCATGCGGCCGCAATCCATGGGCGCCAGCATCTCCGCGCTGGAAGAACTTGGCCATGTTCAGGCCTCGCCCGATCCAAAAGATGGCCGGCAGACCCTATGGTCGGTGACGCCCAAATGCCGCGCACTGGTGCAGGCTGCGCGCGCGGCGAAGCAGGATTGGCTGGTGACCACCATTCAGAAGAAATTCTCGCAATCCGAACAGGACGATCTCGCCCAGGCCATGCAACTGCTCGAGCGCCTCGCCGATGGAGGCAGACGATGAACTGGGGGCATGAGATCGCGTATTTCTTCGGCGGCGTGTTCCTTGCCAATGCCCTGCCCCATTATATCAGCGGCCTGATGGGCCGCGCCTTTCAATCGCCTTTCGCCAGGCCGGCAGGCGAAGGACTCTCAACGTCGCTGACGAACGTGCTGTGGGGTTTCCTCAACCTCGTTATCGCGTACGCGTTGCTCGTGGGCGTCGGCGATTTCCACATTCACAATCTTGCGCACGTCGGTGCGGCAGATCTCGGCACGCTGCTGATCGCATTGCTCCTGGGGCACCACTTCGGCAAATTCAATGGCGGCAATGCCGCGAAGGCATCGTGAGCGCACTTTTCTCAGGCACGTTCCGCTCGCTGCGCACACACAATTTCCGCGTCTGGTCCGCGGGCGCGATCGTCTCCAACATCGGCACCTGGATGCAGCGTACCGCCCAGGACTGGCTGGTGCTGACGCAACTCACGCATCACAACGCCACGGCGGTCGGCATCGTGATGGCGCTGCAATTCGGCCCGCAGCTTCTGATGCTGCCGTGGACGGGCTACGTCGCCGATCATTTGGACCGCCGCAAACTGATGCTGGCGACGCAAGGCATCATGGGTGTGCTGGCGCTGGGGCTGGGCGTGCTCACCGTCACGCATGTGGTCCAGCTATGGCAGGTCTATATCTTCGCCTTCCTCTTCGGATGCACTTCGGCGTTCGATGCTCCGGCGCGGCAGATCTTCGTCAACGATCTGGTCCAAGAAAAGGATGTGCCCAACGCGGTGGGCCTCAACTCCACTTCGTTCAATGCCGGGCGCATGATCGGCCCCGCGGCGGCCGGCCTCACCATTGCCGCCTTCGGCACCGGCTGGGCCTTCCTGCTGAACGGGCTCTCGTTCATCGCCGTCGTTGCGTCGCTGTTGTTCCTGCGCGTGCACGAATTGCAGCATCACCAGCATACCAAGCCGAAAGCGGGCGGACTGGCCGATGGGTTCCGCTATGTCGCCAAGCGCCCCGATCTCGTCGCCATGCTGGTGATGGTCGCGTTCATCGGCACGTTCGGCTTCAATTTCGCGATCTTCATCGCCACCATGGCTGTCTCGGTGTTCCATGTCGGTGCGGGCAAATACGGCTTGCTGAGTTCGGCGATGGCGCTGGGTACGTTATCGGGCGCGTTGCTGGCGGCGGGACGCGAGCGGCCCACTTTCGGACTGCTTGTTGGCGGCGTCGCGCTGTTCGGGGTCTCCTGCGCGCTTGCGGCGCTGATGCCGGATTACGAGCTGTTCGCCGCCAGCCTGGTGGTCACCGGCATCGCCGCGATGACCTTCGCAAACACCAGCAACACTGTCATGCAGCTCACCACCGATCCTGCGATGCGCGGCCGCGTGATGGCGATCAGGCTCGCGATCATGCTGGGCGGCACGCCCATCGGCGCACCCATCGTGGGCTGGGTCGCCGACCATTTCGGGCCGCGCTATTCGCTGGGGGTCGCCGCGCTCTCGGGTGTCGCTGCGACCGCCGTCGGGCTCTATTACCTCAGCAAGCACGAGAACCTGCGCGTGTATGTGCGCTCCGGCCGGCTGCGCGTCATCACAGGCCCCGAAGAAGACGAGACCAGTGACCCGCTGCGTTCCTAGAGCATGTTCGCGTTTCAATCGCGAACACGCTCTATCTCTTTGCTTTGTCGCGGTTTTGGACGGAAAACCCTGCGCACCTTTCCTGGAGCCGCTACAGCTTTTGTTACGCTCAAAAGCTAATTCTCGACGAAACGTCGCAGGAACCGATGCGAGAGCGACTCCGTTGGCTTGTTAAGCGTGCGGAATGCGCTCGTTTCCAAGTGAGGGCTGGCTTGCCCGTGCTCCTTCCGCAAACGGAAGAACAAGAACAGGCAAGGAGCCAAGCCATGGCAACAATTACTTCATACACAGACAAAGGCCTCGCACGAGTCGAGACGACGGGCTCGATCGTGGAAGCTGCTGGCGGCATCGCCGTCATCGTGCTTTCCATCATCGGCCTCACCCGCGTCGATGCCGGATCGCTGACCTCGATCGCGGTGATCATTCTTGGCGCCGCAATGCTGGCGGAGGGCAGCTCCATCGCGACGGAGTTCTCCCGCCTGCTCTCGCTCACCGGCGCATCGACGCTGAACGGCGCCGAAATGGGCGGCGGGATGCTTTCGGAGGTCGTCATCGGCGCCGGCATTCTCGTTCTGGGCGTACTGAGCCTTCTGGGCGTCTCCGGCGCGACACTGGTGCCGGTCGCAGTGATCGCGGGCGGCGGATTGCTGCTCGTCTCGGCGCCCAGCGTCCAGCGCATGAATGAAGTGCGCATATCGACGTTCGAAATTCCGGAAAGCGGCCAGCAGCTCATCCAGGCTGCCGGATCGGGCGCGGCTGGGTTCCAGGTCCTGTGCGGACTGGCCGCAGTGGTTCTGGGCATCCTGGCGCTGACCGGAACCGGAACCTCCACGACAGGCCCCGAAGGGATGTACGCGCTGATCGGCCTTCTGGTGCTGGGTGCGTCCATCCTTATCAGCGGCACCGTTGTCACCAGCAACATGATGCGCCTTCTGAAAAGATAGGCTCATAAAAGAGTATAGGGGAGCGGGCGGCCATTGCGCCGCCCGCTTTCATTTTCCGGTTGCCGTTTTCACCGCGAAGTTCGAGGTCAATTTCGCGCCGTCCGCGAATTGCAGCGTAACGGGAACGCTTGCGCCCGGCTTCATTGCCGGCGTCGGCTGCATGCACATCAGATGATAGCCGCCCGGCGCGAAGGTCACGTCGGTTCCGGGCGGGACGGGAATGCTCTCGATGCTTTCCATGCTCGCCATGCCGTTCATGGTCATGCTCTTGTGCAGCATCAACGAGCCGCAAGCCGGCGACGCCGCGCCGATCAGCGAGACCGGCATCGCGCCGCCATTGTGCAGCGTGAAATAGCCCCCGGCCGGAAGCTTCGCCGGCAGCGCACGAAACCAGCCGCCGGTGACGGTCATGTTCGCGGCCAAGGCGGGCGTCGCCAGCAACAAGGCCGCGATCATATTAGGAAGCAGTTTGCGCATGTTCGGCTTTCTCCTCGTTCAAACGCAGATTGATGAGCACGATGAACATGGCGAGCAGGCTCATCATCACGCTCGGCAGCCACACGATCAGTCCGCCGAAATGCTGGTCGCTGAGCGCCGAGAACGGCAGCACGCGCCCGCAAATCTTGTAGACCGGATAATAGTCGGTGCGCGACAGGGTCAGGATCGCGCCCAGCAGCATCTGCGGCAATTCGGTGATGAGGATCAACAGCCCGCGGATCAACGGCGTCAGCCGCGCCGGTGGCGTGGGCCTGGGATCGACGATCAGCGACCAGAACAGGATGCCATCGAGCACCGTCGTCCAGTTCATCACGTCATAGAGATTGCGGTCGAGCATCGCGCGGGTGTGAACCTGCGGAATCGACCACAGATAAAGAAGCCCCACGAACAGCACCGGCGCGATGGCGGGGTGCTGAAGGGTGTTGATCGTGCGTTGCGTGACGCGCGCATCGACGACCGGTTTGAGAAACGCCGGCATTCCGGCGCGCAGAACCGGCGCGGAACATCCCAGTGCGATCAGGAACGCGCCGGCATGGCGCAACACGAACTGCGCCCAGCCATGCACGAAGAACATGTGCTGCGCGTAATAATCGACATGGGTTTGCAGCACGATATAGACCGAGACGACACCGACAACGAAACCGATGCTGCGCCAAACTGGCGGATGATCCGCCTTCGGCAGCGCGCGAAGCCCGCGAAAGAACCACGCCAGCCCTAGCGCGCAGGCAAGGAACGTCGGCCATGAGAATTCCCACGGCATCCAGAACGGCATCTCGGCCGGGAACGCCGCGCACAGAAAATACAAAACGCCGCCGAGCGCGAGCAGCGCTGCGAACCAGAACCAATCGCTCAAATCTGCGGCGTGCGGCGTGGTGGCGATGCTGGTCATGGATGGCGCGAAACATGGCGAAGCGTCGCGCCCCGCTCCAGAGGCGTTTGGTCACAGCCCGGTGCCGCGTGCCCGCCGTGCTAAAGCAACGGCCATGAAACGCGCCGGCATTTTTGCTCTATTCCTGCTGCTCGCCGGTTGCGGCCGCGGCGCGCCGGGCGTCACGGACATCACCGGCGTCATGCCCGACCTGCAATTTTCGATGACGCGGGCGAACGATGGCGCGGCGGTGACGGCGCAGAGCTATCGCGGCAAGGTCGTCATCCTTTATTTCGGCTACACCCATTGCCCGGACATCTGCCCTGCCACGCTCGCCAATATGGCCAATGTCTTCAAGCAGCTCGGCCCGCGCGCGAACGGCGTGCGGATGCTGTTCGTGAGCGTCGATCCCAACCGCGACACGCCCGCCTTGCTGAAGTCCTATGTGAGCGCCTTTGCGCCACAGATCGACGGCCTGCGCGGAACGCCGGACCAGCTCGCACGCCTGGCGCGGCGCTATCGCGTCATTTACAGCGTCACGCCGAACGCCGGCGACTACGAGGTCATGCATTCCAGCGCGGTGTTCTTCTTCGACGGAAAAGGCCATGCGAGGTTTGTCACGACAGAGACGGACGATACGAGCGGGATCGCGCAGGGTATTAAGCGAATAGTGAGTAGTGAGTAGTGAGTAGTGAGTAGTGAGTGGAAAATAGAAGTTCGTATTTTTTTATTCGCTACTCACTACTCACTATTCCCTGCTCCCTCATATATGCAACGCCTCCCCATCCGCCGCGAGCACCGCTTCGTGCAGCATTTCGCTCAGCGTGGGATGCGGGAAGATGATGTGGGCGAGATCGGCATCGGTGAGTTCGCCGGTCATGGCGACGCTGTAGCCCTGGATCAGTTCGGTCACTTCGGCGCCGATCATATGCGCGCCAAGCATCTCGCCGGTGTCGGCATCGAACACCGTCTTGATGAAACCCTCCGCCTCGCCCAGCGCGATGGCTTTGCCGTTTCCGATGAACGGGAACTTGCCGACCTTGATCTTGCGCCCACTCGCCTTCGCTTTCGCTTCGGTCATGCCGATGCTGGCGACCTGCGGCCAGCAATAGGTGCAACCCGGCACTTTCGATGTGTCGAGCGGATGCACGCCTTTGTGGCCCGCGATCTTCTCCGCCACGATCACGCCTTCGTGCATGCCCTTGTGCGCAAGCCATGGCGGGCCGACGAGATCGCCGATGGCCCAGATGCCGGGAACGCCCGTCGCGCCCCACTGGTCGATCACGACATGCGTCTTCTCGATCCTGATGCCGGCCTGTTCGTAGCCGTTGTTCTCGACATTGCCGACGATGCCCACCGCGAGGATCACGCGATCCACCGTTAGCGTTTCGGTCTTGCCGTCTTTGCTCTTCAACGTCGCGGTGACGTTGTCCTTGCCCTTCTCCAGCTTCTCGACAGTTGTGGCGGTCTTCAGCTTCATGCCCTGCTTGGCGAAAGCCTTGGCGGCGAAGGCGGAGATTTCCTCGTCTTCCACCGGCAACACGCGATCCAGCACTTCCACCACCGTCACTTCGCTGCCGAGCGTGCGGTAGAAACTGGCGAACTCGATGCCGATGGCGCCGGAACCGACCACGAGCAACGATTTCGGGAAAGACGGCGGCACCATCGCGTCCTTGTAAGTCCAGATCAGTTTGCCATCCGGCTCCATGCCGGAAAATGTGCGTGCCCGCGCGCCGGTGGCGAGCACGATGTTCTTCGCCTCGACATCCGCGGTCTTGCCGTCCTTGGTGACGGCGATCTTGCCGTTGCCCGCGAGTTTCGCCTCGCCATAGATCACGGCGATCTTGTGCTTCTTCATCAGGAACGCGACGCCGTTCGAAAGCTGCTCGGACACCTTGCGCGAGCGCTGCACGATCTTGGCGATGTCGAACTTGAAATTGTCGGCGCTGAATCCGAATTCATCCAGCCGGTGCATCAGATGCCAGATTTCGCTGGAGCGCAGCAGCGCCTTGGTCGGGATGCAGCCCCAGTTCAGGCAGATGCCGCCCAGCCGGTCGCGCTCCACGATGGCAGTCTTCAGCCCAAGCTGCGAGGCACGGATGGCGCAGACATAGCCCGCGGGGCCCGAGCCGATCACAACAACGTCGTAACTATCCGCCATGGAATTCCCTTATGCCCAGATCATGCTGGCGATGATGGCCGCCGCCAGTGCCGGCGCGAGCAAAAACGTAGAATATATGAATCCGACCGCCAGGTATTTCACCACCGTGATCGGCCAGCGTTGCGCATAAAAGCGCTTCATTGCCAGCAACACATAAACCGCGAGCGACACGAATACGAACGCGCCTACCCACAAGCCGTCTATCAATTGCGCCGCAACAGCCGCCACGATCAAAATGGCGAACGCTGCGGTGTGGACGCTGAGCGAAAACACCAGATGATCGACGAAGTAAAACGATTTTCGCTTGCGCACATAGAACAGGAACAGCACGATCGCGTAGAGCGGCAGCAGCAGAAACAGGATGCGCGGGATCCACGTCATCAGTGGCCCGTTCAGCGCCGCGGGATTGTTCTGCAGCTTCTGCGTGGCGCCATAGATGCCCTTCTCGAACCAATTGTTGCTCTGCTTGTCGATCTCTTCCTGCTCGCCCTTCGCGGCGCTGGCGAGGCTGGCGCGCTGCTGCGGCGTGAGATTGGGATGGACGCTGCCGATGCGCTGAAAAAAGACGGGAGTATTCGAGATATTGTTGTTGACCGATCCATCCGCCTTCATCTCCGGAATGGCGATGGGGCCGGTCACTTTTTCGGCGTCTTTGCTTTCCACCGCATAGACATTACCTTTGGCATCGGCCCACAACCCTTTGTCCGGCTTCATCTTGCCGTTCTCCGTGCGGAAAACGTGCCCCTGCGCGTCGTGCGTGAGCTTGTAGGACTCCATCTTGATGCTGAACTGCATCAGCGCGATGCCGGTGGCCGAGAGAAACAGGAAGAACAGCAGCGAGACGAAAAGATAGAGCCGGATCGCGGGCACATAACGCTGCGTGCGGCCTTCGCGGAACGCCAGCGGCAATTCTCCGGGCATGAACAGCAGCGCCCGCAACGTACGCAGCACGCGGCTGTCGAAACTGATGAGGTCTTCGGTGTAATCCTTGATCAGACCCCAAACCGTGCGGCGGTGCGTGTCACGCTCCTGCCCGCACTGCGCGCAGTAGGCGCCGGTCATCTGTGCGTCGCAGTTTGGGCAAGGTTTGTGATTGCGCGCCATCGCGGCAGACGCCGCAAGTTCCGCGGCCGCCACGCTTCCGGTTTCCAGGATGCCTTCGAAATCGCCCATCGCACCGCCACTATAGCAGCATTGCCGCCGGTTCTTCGATGAAGCTCTTGAAGGCTTGCAGGAA
>DASXFK010000139.1:0-31139 GCA_036489635.1 Rhizomicrobium sp.
GAGCGCGTCTCTGCCCGCGCCAAGGCGGCGGAGCTTGGTGGGCGCACGGTGGTGCTGAAACTCAAGAGCGCCAAATTCCGCATCAAGACACGCAGCATTTCGCTGGAAGACCCCACGCAACTCGCCGACCGCATCTTCCGCACCGCGCGCGAGGCGCTCAAACGCGAAGCCGACGGCACGGCCTATCGCCTGCTCGGCGTCGGCCTCAGCAACATCTGCGGCGCCCACGAATGCGACCCGTCCGATCTCGTGGACCGCTCCGCCTCCAAGCGCGCGGCGGCCGAGCGTGCGATGGATAAGGTGCGTAGCAAGTTCGGCGGCGAAGCTGTTGCGAAAGGCCGAGCACTAAGGGCGAAAACGATAGATACCTAACCTTCGTCATCGCCGGGCTTGTCCCGGCGACCCATGAACTCCGATATCGCTTTATTGTATCGATTCATTCCGATCAGCGCTGGATATAAGTCTTCCCAATATGGATTTTCGCGCTCAATCAGGTTGATTTTCCATTCCCTCTTGTACTTCTTGATCGATTTTTCACGCCGAATGGCAGCAGTCATGCTTTCGTATGGCTCGTACCAGACGAGCCTGTGAACACCGTAAGTTTTCGTAAAGCCAGGAACCAATCCTTCCCGATGTTCAGATACCCTTCCCGGAAGCTTACTTGTGACGCCCGTGTAGATCGTTCCGTGACGCCTGCTCGCCATCATATAAACAGCGATGAAGACGTTGAAGCGATCATGTGAGACCACGCCCAAGCCTCGCGTTCATGGGTGGCCGGGACAAGCCCGGCCATGACGATTGTATTTAATGTCCGTCATGTCCCGAAAGTGCGCCATAAAGCTCCGGCCTGCGGTCGCGGAATAGACCCCAAGAAGCGCGCATGCGGGCAATCTCGTCGAGATCGAAGGTCGCGGTGATGATGCCTTCTTCGGCGCGGCCCAGTTCGGTGACGAGTTCGCCTGTCGGGCCAGCGATGAAGGATGAGCCGTAGAACGTCATGTCACCCGCGGCGCCGTCTTCCTTGCCGATGCGGTTGCTGGCGACCAGCGGCATGAAGTTCGCGCCGGCGTGGCCCTGCATGACGCGGCGCCAGTGGTCGCGGCTATCCACCGGCGGCGCGGGCGGCGGTTCGCTGCCGATGGCCGTGGGATAGAACAGCGCCTCCGCGCCCATCAGCGCCATCGCGCGCGCGCTCTCCGGGAACCATTGATCCCAGCAGATGCCGACGCCGAATTTGCCGAAACGCGTCTGCCAAACCTTGAAGCCGGTATCGCCGGGCGTGAAATAATACTTCTCCTGATAGCCTGGCCCGTCGGGGATGTGCGACTTGCGATAGATGCCCAGCACGCGCCCATCCGCATCGATCATCGCCAGCGAATTGAAATGCGCGTAGCCCGCCTTCTCGAAGAAGCTGGTGGGGATGACGACGCCAAGCTCCTTCGCGAGCGCACTCATCTCCGCGATCAACGGGTTGCCTTCGGCGGGCGCGGCGAGCGCGAAATGATCGGCGAGCTGGTCCTGACAGAAATAGGGCGTCTCGAACAATTCCTGCGGCAGGATCACATTCGCGCCCTTCGCCGCCGCCGCGCGTACCAGTTCCTTCGCCTTGGCGATATTCGCCTTCGTGTCCCACGAACAGGCAAACTGGGTGCCTGCAAAAGTTACGTTGCGCATGAGAAAATCCGCTGCAAGGGTGAATAGCGAATAGCGAATAGCGAATGGAAAATCCACCTATTCGCTATTCGCCACTCGCCATTCGCGCCTCTCATGCAGGCTCCTGTTGGGTGATGCAGTGGATGCCGCCGCCGCCTTGTACAATATCGAGCGCATCGATCTGCAGGATATCGCGATCGGGGAAGCACGAGGCGATCACCGCGCGAGCCTTCTCATCCTGTAGATCGTCGAAGGACGGCATGACCACGCCGCCATTCGGCAGATAGAAATTGATATAGCTGGAGGCCAGCACCCGCCCCTGCCAATCCTCGCGCGGCTTCTCGGGTTGCGCGATCTCGATGACCTCCAGCGCGCGCCCGTTCGCATCGCGCGCGGCGCGCAGGCGGCTCAGCGCATCCTGCACCGGCTCGAAATCCGGGTGCGCTTTGGGTGGAATGCCGATCAGCACGCGACCTGGCGCGACGAAGCAGGCGATGTTGTCGATATGGCCGTCGGTTTCGTCGTCCGAGAAGCCATCGCCCAGCCAGATGATGCGCCGCGCGCCGGTATAGAGCGCCAGACACTCTTCGATCTCCTGCCGCGTCAGGTTCGGATTGCGGTTGGAGTTGAGCAGCGTCTGCTCGACGGTGAGCAGCGTGCCCTCGCCGTCCACATGGATGGCGCCGCCTTCGCACACCATCGGCGCGCGATACACTGGCACCCCACAGTGCGCGAGAATACGCCCGCCAAGCTGCGCGTCCTCCGCATAGGAATGATATTTGTTGCCCCAGGCATTGAACTGCCACGCGACGCCGGCCCGCTTGCCATCAGGAGCTTTCAGAAATGTCGGCCCCATATCGCGCGCCCAGGAGTCGTCGAGCGGCACGTCGAAGATGTCCGCTTTGCCCGCAGTGGCCAGCTTCACTTCGGGCGCATCTTCAGGACGCACCGCCATGGTCACCGGCTCGAAGGTCGAGATTGCACGCGCCACGCGTGCGAAGGCCTGCTTGGCGCGCAGCAAGCCTTCCGGTCCTCCCCACACTTGCGTGCGGCAAGGCCAGCACATCCATGTGCGCGCGTGCTCTGCCCATTCGGCGGGCATCGCAAAACCGTCGTGCAGAGGATTGGCGGACGAAGAGGTCATGCGGCTGTATAGCCGTTTGCGCGCGCGCATGAAAAGTCTAGGCTTGGGCGCGTAACACGGAGACAGATATGACCGGAAAGATCGACGCCCGCCTCGCAGAACTCGGCATCACGCTGCCCACGCCGCCGGCGCCGGTGGCGAGCTATGTGCCTTACGTCATCAGCGGCAAGCAGGTGTTCATCTCCGGTCAGGTGACGATGGCCGATGGCGGGCTGAAATATATCGGCATCGTCGGCAAGGACATTTCGCTGGAAGACGGCCAGGCGGCGGCGAAGTTGTGCGCGATCAACCTCATCGCACAGCTGAAGGCGGCGTGCGACGGCGACCTCGACAAGGTGAAGCGCTGCATAAGGCTCGGCGCGTTCGTGAACGCCGTCCCCGGTTACGACAAGCATCCGGAAGTCGCGAATGGCGCCTCGAATCTCATGGTCGAAGTGTTCGGCGATGCGGGCAAGCATGCGCGCGCGGCGGTGGGCGCAGGCTCGCTACCCCGCAACGTCGCCGTCGAAGTCGAGGCGGTGTTCGAGATCGCGTGAAGAAAGCGGATATCACGGCGCGTGTTGTCGGTTCCGCCGCACAGATCGGCGCGGAAAAATGGAACGCCTGCGCCAATCCGCAGAACTCGCCGGACCCGCACCCTTTCACACGCTATGAATTCTTCGCGGCTTGCGAGGATAGCGGTTCGGCCACGGCGCGCACAGGTTGGCGCGCATGCCATCTCGCCATCGAGGATGGCGGCGCGATCCGCGGGTTGATGCCGCTTTATCTCAAGACCCACAGCCAGGGCGAATATGTCTTCGATCACGGCTGGGCCGATGCGTTCGAGCGCGCGGGTGGATCGTACTATCCCAAGCTCCAGGCGAGCGTTCCGTTCACGCCAGTGACAGGGCCGCGCTTGCTCATCGCCGCCGATGCACCGCGCGATGAAACCCGCAGCGCGCTTTTGGCGGCGGGCGCGGCGGCAGTGAAGGAACTGGATGCTTCTTCGCTGCACGTCACCTTCCTCACCGAAGACGAATGGAAGTTCGCAGGCGAGCTCGGATACCTGCAGCGCACCGACCAGCAATTCCACTGGGAAAATCGCGGCTATGACAGCTTCGATCAGTTTCTCGGCGATCTTTCATCTTCCAAGCGCAAGAATTTGCGCAAGGAGCGCGCCAGCGTTCGCGAAGCTGGTGTAGAGTTCGAATGGCTCACCGGGCGCGACATCACCGAAGCGCATTGGGATATCTTTTTCACATTCTACATGGACACCGGGGGCCGCAAATGGGGGCGGCCTTATCTGACGCGCGAGTTCTTCAGCCGTGTCGGCGCCAGCATGGGCGAGCAGATTGTGCTGATCCTCGCGCGGCTTCTCGGACGCTATATCGCGGGCGCGCTGAATTTCGCAGGCGGCGGCGCGTTGTTCGGACGCAACTGGGGCTGCACCGAATACATCCCGTTCCTGCACTTCGAGACCTGCTACTACCAGGCCATCGACTACGCCATCGCGCACAAACTTCAGCGCGTCGAGGCCGGCGCGCAGGGCGAACACAAGCTGCTGCGCGGCTACCTGCCCAAGCCCACTTACAGCGCGCATTTCATCGCCCATCCGGGCTTGCGCCGCGCCATCGCCGACTATCTCGAGCGTGAACGCGAGGCTGTGGCCGAACACATCGAAGAACTTGCCGAGCACGGACCGTTCCGCAAGACTTCCGCCGAAGGAGACGAGTGATGGCTTATGACAACAACAACATCTTCGCCAAAATTCTGCGCGGTGAATTGCCGAAGATCGCCATTTATGAGGACGATCTGACGCTGGCGTTGATGGACATCATGCCCTCCATCGAAGGTCATGTGCTGGTCATCACCAGGGAACCGGCGGAAGGCATTCTCGATCTGTCGCCGGAGGGCGCGGCGGCGCTGATCCGCACGACGCAGAAGGTGGCGAAGGCGGTGAAGAAGGCGCTGGCGCCGCCCGGCGTGATGCTGGTGCAGCTAAACGGGGTGGCGGCGGGCCAGAGCATTCCGCACATCCATTTTCATGTGCTACCGCGCCATAAGGGCCTGGAACTAAAGCTCCACGGCCGCACCATGCAGAAGCCGGACGTGCTGGAACCCATTGCCGCCAAAATCCGCGCCGCCCTTTAACCGGCGCCCCACGCGCCCTACATGCGGGTTCACGATGCTGTACCTGATCGCCTTTTTCTGCTCGCCGCTGGCGCTTTTGCTGGCGGGAAAGCCTATTTCAGCGATCTTCAACTTCGTCCTCTACATCCTGTCGATCGTCTGCTGGGTGACGATCATTTTCTTCCATGTGGGCTTCCTGCTGTGGGCCATCGGCGTGGCGCACGCCGTATTCGCGATCCACGATGCCCGGGCAGACCGCCGCGCGCGGCGCATTATCGCGGCCGCGCGGCCGGAGTAGTTCGGCGCTTGCGGCGCCTGAAGGCGCTCGTTACGCTGCCTGGGGTTAGACCCTGGGGATCACATGAAATTTATATCGGTATTTGCCGCGCTGGCCGCTTGCGCCATCGCGCTGACAGCGTCTGCATCCGCGGACACGCAACAACAGGCCGCGGCGCGCAGCGGCATAGACAACGCGACCTACTGCATTGCCGAAGGCGGCGTCGTGCAAGAGCGCATTCCGGAGTTCGGCACGAACAACTCCAACCCGCTGAAACTTTCCGGCAGCGCGTATTTCTGTCAGTTCACGCAAAAGAAGGGCGGCAGCCAGATCAATGTCCTGTTGAGCACGCTGGGCACGACGAAACCCACGCTTGCTGCGTTGGCTTACTATGCCAAGGTCAAGATCGGCAGTTGCGAGGGCAATCCGGGATCGTGCTATTGCACGCTTCTGGGCGGGACCGATCTGTTCGGCGGCGCCAATCTGGATGGCGGCGGCTGGGTGCTGAAATCCGATCCGACCGATGTGCTGGAGACGTGCATGTTCCCGGACCAGTCCTCGATCGACTCCTGGGGCCTGACCTACCATTCAGCTGGGATCATTCGCGGCAAGAATCTCTCAGGCGTTCTCAAATACGCGAACCCGCACAAGACAGTGCGCTCGTTCATTCCGCACAAGAACAACGGGTTCCCATTCCAATAAGCGAAAGCGTTCCTGATCCGCGCAAATTGCGCGCGGATCAGGGTGCGAAGCTGGAGCGGATCTTCACGCCCCAGTGGCCGTTTTCCTTCGTCACCACATAGATGGAATCGAAGTGGCCGATGACGCTGCCGTCGGCACGGTAGCGCACGAAACGCGTGTCGAAATGCACCTTCTCTTCGGCCGCGTGGATCACCTCGCGCCGCTCCCATCCGGAATGATCCCATTCCTTCAGCGCGCCGCGCGTGAACATGTCCGCCGTGTGATCGCCCGGATTGATGATGACGAGTTTGTTCGACGCCGAACGCACTGACGGGAAATTGAACGTGGCGTCGAACGCCTTCGCGTCGCGCGCGTTGAACGCCACCATGAAGTCATCGAGGCATTGCATCGCGCCGGCAATGGCATCCTTGTGATCCGTCATCTCCGGATCATCGCTGTTTAGCCCCCGGAATTCCAGCCTTTTCGATACAGTTGACAAGGAAACCAAATGTGATAGTTTCCTAGTCAACCACTGGAGCGATCATGCCGAAAACGGGTATCAGCGGGTTGCAGACGCATCTGGGCTACTGGCTGCGCTTCGTGTCCAACCATGTGTCCCACGCATTCGCGCGCAAGCTCGAACTGCGCGGCGTGACGGTGGCCGAATGGGTCATGCTGCGCGAGATGTTCGAAGGCGACACCGTGGCGCCGAGCGAAATCGCAGCGCGGATGGGCATGACGCGCGGTGCTATCTCCAAGCTGACCGACCGGCTGGTGCAGAAGGAATTCGTCACGCAGGCGCCCGGCAAGGGCGATCGGCGTTATCAGGTGCTGCGCTTGACGGCGGCGGCGCGCGCGCTGGTGCCCAAGCTCGCCGCCCTCGCCGACCAGAACGACGCGGAATTCTTCGGCCACCTGAAGCCGGGCGAACGCGCCACGATAGAGACCGCGATGAAAGAGATTGTGCACCGGCAGGGTCTGAAAGCCGTGCCAACGGAATAACCAACAGGAGAAGACGATGGACAAGCATGTGAAAGACATTGTGATCGAATGCACGAAGGCTTCGCACGAAGAGCGCATCACCTTTCCCGAAGTGGTGAAGGCGCTGATGGAAGCGGGCGTGGAGCGCTATCATGCCGATCTGCTTCGCGGCGAGAACACCTTTTACATGCCGAGCGGCGAGTCCGAGCGCGTGATCGGCCACGCGATCAAGTCGGAGCCGGCGAAGGCGTTTTCGGCGGTGGGAGTCGATGCGGCCGTGCGCGCGATCCAGCGGCAGGATATCCGGTATAGCGAGTTCTGCGCGCGCATCGCGGCGGCGGGATGCGTCGGCTACATCGTCAGCATGGCGGGACGACGCGCCGTCTATTACGGCCGCACCGGCGAAACCCATGTCGAGATGTTTCCCGACGCGCAGTGATCAGCGCGGCATGCCTTCGAAGAGCGTCAAGCCGGGCGGGAGGATCACCCAGTCCGGCTTGAACTTCGTCATGATCGCCATCGCGGGCTTGAACTGCGATGTGTCGTCCAGCGTGCCGGCATAGATCGTGTTGCCGTGCGGATGTCCCGGCTCGCCACCGAACACAAGGCTCGCGCATTTGGCGCAGGAATAGCGCTCCGATGTGCGGCCATCCTTGTGCGTCATCTGATACAGCGCATACGGGCCGGTGACGTTTAACGCGCCGGGCGTCGTGCGAATGAACGGAATAAACCCCGAGCCCGAAACCTTCTGACAGTCATCGCAGCAGCAATAGCCCATAACCGCGCCCTCGCCGCTCGCTTCATAACGCAGCGCGCCGCAGAGGCAGCCGCCGATGATCATTAGACGTTCTCTTCGGCCTTCGGCGGCGGGAGGGCTTTCGGTTTCAGATCCTCGTCGGTGAGGAATTCGAACGTCAGCTTGTCGGCATCCTTGTCGTGCAGAATGCGCACCGTGCCGCCGTTCTTGAGTTTGCCGAACAGGATTTCGTCGGCCAGCGGCTTCTTGATGTTGTCCTGGATGACGCGCGCCAGCGGCCTTGCGCCGAAGGTGTCGTCGTAGCCCTTCTCGCCCAGCCAGCGCGCCGCTTCCGGCGTGAGATCGAACACGATGTCGCGGTCGGTGAGCTGTGCCTCGAGTTCCAGCACGAACTTCTCCACCACGCGGTCGATGGTGTCGCGGCCCAGCGGCGCGAAGGCGATCACCGAATCCAGGCGGTTGCGGAATTCCGGCGTGAACATTTTCTTGATCGCTTCTTCGTCCTCACCCGTGCGCTTGCCGCGGCCGAAACCGATGGCGTCCTTCGCCGCGTCCGAGGCGCCCGCATTGGTGGTCATGATGAGCACCACGTTGCGGAAGTCGATCTTCTTGCCGTTGTGATCGGTCAGCTTGCCGTGATCCATCACCTGCAGAAGGATGTTGAACAGATCGGGATGCGCCTTCTCGATCTCGTCGAGCAGCAGCACGCAATGCGGATGCTGGTCCACGCCGTCGGTGAGCAAGCCGCCCTGATCGAAGCCGACATAGCCCGGGGGCGCGCCGATCAGGCGGCTCACGGTGTGGCGCTCCATGTATTCGCTCATGTCGAAGCGCAGCAGTTCCACGCCCATGATGGCGGCGAGTTGCTTGGCGACTTCGGTCTTGCCCACGCCCGTGGGTCCGCTGAACAGATAGCAGCCGATCGGCTTGTCCGCCTGCCGCAACCCGGCGCGCGCCAGCTTGATCGCCGACGACAGTTGATGGATTGCCGCGTCCTGGCCGAACACCACGCGCTTCAAATCGCTTTCCAGAACGCGCAACTGCTCGGCATCGGTTTTGGACACGGACTTTGGAGGGATGCGGGCGATCTTGGCGATGATCTCTTCCACTTCCTTCACGCCGATGACCTTCTTGCGGCGGGACTCCGGCAACAGCATCTGCGCGGCGCCGACTTCGTCGATCACGTCGATGGCTTTGTCGGGCAGCTTGCGGTCGTTGATGTATTTCGCCGAAAGCTCCACCGCCGCCTTGATGGCGTCAGCCGTGTAGCGGACTTTGTGGAACTCTTCGTAATAAGGCTTGATGCCCTTC
This sequence comes from Rhizomicrobium sp., assembly GCA_036489635.1. Classification (GTDB taxonomy): domain Bacteria; phylum Pseudomonadota; class Alphaproteobacteria; order Micropepsales; family Micropepsaceae; genus Rhizomicrobium. The sequence continues at coordinate 8,914 of DASXFK010000139.1, forward strand.
ATGATCTTGATCGCTTCGGGGATCGTGGGCTCCACGATGTCGATCTTCTGAAAGCGGCGCACCAGCGCGCGATCCTTCTCGAAGTGCTGGCGATACTCCTTGTAGGTCGTCGAGCCGATGCAGCGCAGGATACCTTGCGCCAGCGCCGGCTTGAGCAGATTCGATGCATCCATCGCGCCGCCCGACGTGGCACCGGCGCCGATGACCGTGTGAATTTCATCGATGAACAGGATCGCGCCCTTGATGGCTTCGAGCTCCTTCACCACGGATTTCAGACGTTCCTCAAAATCGCCGCGATAGCGCGTGCCGGCGATCAGCGCGCCCATGTCGAGCGAATAGATCGTGGAATTCAGCAGAACTTCCGGCACTTCCTTCTTCACGATCTTGCGCGCAAGGCCCTCGGCGATGACCGTCTTGCCGACGCCGGGGTCGCCCACGAACAGCGGATTGTTCTTCTGCCGGCGGCAGAGGATCTGCATCGTGCGCTCGACTTCGCTTTCGCGGCCGATCAGCGGATCGACGCGGCCCTGTTTGGCTTTCTCGTTCAGGTTCACGCAATAGGCTTCCAGCGCCTCGGTGCCCTGCTTGTTCTGCTTCTCCGCGCCCTCTTCTTCTTCCTCCGCACCGCGCGCCGTTTTCTGCTGGCTCATGCCAGGGCGCCGGGCGATGCCGTGGCTGATATAGCTCACCGCATCGAGCCGGCTCATGTTCTGCTCTTGCAGGAAATAGACGGCGTGGCTTTCGCGCTCGGTGAACAGCGCGACCAGCACGTTGGCGCCGGTCACTTCATCGCGGCCGGAATTCTGGACGTGAAGAACGGCGCGCGACACCACGCGCTGGAAGCCGGTGGTCGGCTTGGCGTCCTCGCCATCCTCGATCACCAGCGTGATCAGCTCTTCATCGACATATTTCTGCAGGGATTTCTTCAGCGCCTCGATATCGGCGTTGCAGGCCTTCATCACCTGCTGCGCATCGGCGTCGTCCACCAGCGCGAGCAGAAGATGCTCTAGCGTGGCGTATTCATGATGCCTGTCGGTCGCGAGCTTGATCGCGCGATGCAGCGCCTGTTCCAAACTCCGCGACAGTGAGGGCATCGTCACTCCTTCTCCATGGTGCATTGTAGAGGATGTTGATGGCGGCGCGCGAATTCAATGACCTGCGCCACTTTCGTCTCCGCGACCTCATAGGTGAAGACGCCGCAAATACCCACGCCGTGACGATGGACATGCAGCATGATGGTCACCGCGTCCTCGCGCCCCTTGTTGAAGAACCGTTCCAGGATGTGAACCACGAACTCCATCGGCGTGTAGTCGTCGTTCAGGATCAGAACCTTGTACAGGCTGGGCTTCTTGGTCTTGGCGCGCGTCTTGGTGACGACGCCGCTGCCGTCGCCGTTGCGCAGATCGTTGTTGCCCTTCTTGTCGCTCATCCGTGCGGTCAGTCGGTCCGCTGCATCCATGCTACGGCTCATAGTTTAACGGATAGGGGGGGCACCGGCGCAACGGGATTATTTTGCGCGATCAGCCTTGTATTGAAAACGAAAGGGCCCAGCACCGAAGTGCCGAGCCCTTTCTGAAGCCGTTCCGCATTGGGGGGAGGAGCCGCGGAACGATTTATCCGTCTGTTAGCCGGCGCGATGCTGCACGGCGTCCACCCAGGCCTGCACGCGGCCCTGGAGCGGCGCGAAGGTTTGCTTGGAGGTTTCCGAGAACAGCTGGCCGAGTTTGGTCACCTGGCCGACATACGCGTCGAAAGCGGTCTTCGCGAAGTCGGTCTGGACTTCGATGGCCTCATGCACCGACTTGGAGCCGAGAACCGCTTTGGTCACGGCGATCGACTCTTCGATCGACTGCTTGGAGAGTGCGTAGATCTCGCCGTTGATCGTCTCTGCGCCCTTGCCGGCTGCGTTGGCGGCTTTCACATAGGCTTCCACCGTTTCCTTGCCGTAGCCGAGGAAATGATCGTAGTTCTTCACGGCCTTCTCGAAGCCGGTCTTGAAAGCGTCTGCGCCGTTCTTGAAGGCGGCTTCCGCCGTCTGGGCCGAACCGTTGATCTTTTCGCCGGCCGTCTTGGTCTTTGCCATTTTATTGTTCCTCTTGGTTTTCATGGCGCACCGCCCGGGGCCAGCGGCCTTGCTGCGGTGCAACATGATCTATATGCGTTGCAGCATGGCCGATGTCAAGGGCAAATTGTGCACTGCAACATAAATGTCATTTTGTCGTTCCGGAGAGTTTTTAACGAACGATCTCACAATTCGTTAACCCTTCGTAAATGCCGGTAAGTGATGGTCGATTTCGAATTTTGGCTTGCGGTCGGTTCGGCTTTTTGGTTCTTTGCAATGGGGACGGGCCAACCACCGCTTTGAGGTGTTAGGGATGTCGGAACGACCGCGTGCCGGGTTTGGCGCGATCGCGAGGACGGCCGTGGCCGCCGCCCTGGCTTTGACGCTCGCCTGCGCCCTGGCCGGTCCGAGCGAGGCTCATGTCCGCCATGCCAGGGCGTCCAGAATCGCCGCCTGGAACGCCCTGTCCGCCACCGACCCTCTGAAAGACGCTGCCCTCATCATCGATGGCGAAACCGGCAAAGTGCTTTATGCCCGCAATGCCGATGCGGAACGTCATCCCGCCTCCCTGACGAAGATGATGACGCTCTACCTGCTGTTCGAGCGGCTGCGCAGCGGCGCGATGACTCTTTCCACGCCGATTCCCATCTCCGAGCACGCATCCGTGCAAGCGCCCACCAAATTGTACTTGCGGCCGGGAAGCGAGATTCCCGTCGACACCGCTATCCGCGCCGTGGTGGTGAAATCCGCCAACGACGTTGCGGTGGCCATCGCCGAAGCGGTCGGTGGCACCGAATCGCATTTCGCCGAGATGATGAACGACAAGGCCCGCGCGTTCGGCATGAGCCACACGTTCTACCACAACGCATCAGGGCTGCCGGATCAGTTGCAGATCACCTCGGCGCGCGACCTGGCCGTGTTGGCGCGTCATCTGGCTTACGATTTCCCGCAATATTTCCACTATTTTTCGACCACATCTTTCACCTTCCGCGGCCAGCTTTATCCCGGCCATGACAATCTGCTCGGCCATTATGACGGCGCCGACGGCATGAAGACCGGCTACACCAACGGTTCGGGATTCAACCTCGTATCCTCGGTCGTGCGCGGCAATGTGCACATCATCGGCGTCGTGATGGGCGGCCGCAGCGCCCACAAGCGCGACATGGAGATGGTGCGCTTGCTCGACGACACCTTCGCGCAGATCGATCAGAATCCGACGCTGGTGGCCCGCGCAACCTTGCCGTGGCAGGCGTTGGCGGACAATTCGCGCAACCCGGCCGTGGTCGCCAGTCTGGCGCTTCCCACAATCCACGAATCGCCGGCGGCGCCCAGCGGCACTTTGCGCATCACGCCCAATGGCGAGATCGACGAGGACACCGCGGAATCGCGCACAGATCCCGACGACGACCATTCCCTGCCGGTTTCCAACCTGCCGGAAGCTACGCCGCGACAAGCGCTCCCGCCGATGGAGACCGCCCCGCGTGCCGTCAACGTGGTCGCGCCGCGCCAAGCGCCAGCGGCAACTGCGCTGCGCACCTTCAACGTGATCACGCCAACACCACGGCAATCGCCTCCGCCGGTGGCGACCGGGCTGCGCATGGTGAACGTGATCGCGCCGACGGCACGGCCGGAACCGGCGACCGGCAAAGCACTGGTGCTGGCGTCGTATGAGCCGCCGCAGCTGCGCAATGTGATCGTGCCGACGGCGCGCGATGCCGGCACGGCACACGATGAACAACGCGCGCTCACGACCGTGAATGTAATCGTGCCGACCGCACGCGATGCCGGCAGGGCGCACGATGTGGAGCGCGCGCCCACGACCATGCAGGCTGCCGTCACCAAATCCGGCGGCGCAATCGTGCCGTCGAGCGTCGCCGCAGCGAACCAGTGGACGATCCAGATCGGCGCATTCGCCGATGTTGCCTCCGCCAAGGCGCAGCTCGCCGCCTATGCCGAGCATTCCATGGATGTGCTGGGACAGGCGCAGCGCATCGTCGTGCCATTCGAGGGCGTGGACGGCCATACGCTCTATCGCGCGCGTTTCGGGCCGTTTGTGGAGAAAGAGGCGCGTGAAGTCTGCCAGCGCCTCACCCAGCGCGGCCAGACCTGCTTTGCGGCGATGTATCGCTAGAGCATGATCCGATTCGATTGAATCGGATCGTGCTCCAGATTCTTCGACTGTCGCGCTAGCTGGCGCCGAGCCGGTGTCCACTTCGCCCGATCGCGCTCTAATCGCCGAGCAAGACGTCCTTGGCTTCGTTGATTTTCGAAGCGAGATAATCCGACCCGCCGCGATCGGGATGGTTTTGCATCATCAATTTCTTGTGCGCGGCGCGGATTTGGTCCTCGCTCGCGCCATCTTGCAGCCCCAGCACCTTCAACGCTTCGGCGCGCGACATCGCCGAGCTTCGCGCGCGCGGCGCCTCTTGCTCCGCGGATCGCCAGTCCGCGCCAAAGGTACGGTCGAAATAGGCTTCGAGCAGCCGCACCGTCTCCTCGTCCGCAGAAGCTTCGCGAAAAAGCGCCAGCAATTGCGTTTTCGACAGCGCGCCGAAATCGGCCCCCGCATGCGCGCCTTTGAGCACGCGCCCGCGCATCGCGCCGGTGTCGTGATCGAGTTCGATCTCGATCCAATCGGTCGCCACGCGCGTGGATTGGCCGCCAGCGGTTTTGGCACGGCGACCGCCGGGAAAATTGTAGTGCGGCCAGCCGCCGGGCCACACACGGCCGCCGGTGAACAGGCCCCAAGCCATGCTCCCCAGCAGCATCGCGACGCCAACCCTGTCGCCATAAGCAAGCGCGATGGCCGCCGCCAGCAGCAATCCAGCGCCGATGTAGCGAAAGACTTTTGCCAACATCTTGGGGTCGGCCGTGATGAACAGCCAGAGCAACCCGATGACGACAACCAGCACCAATGCGCCGAGAAGGACGAACTCCACTATTTGCCATCCATCGCGCGCGCCAGCCGCAGGACTTCCCCGCCATGGCGGTCGCCGTAATCGCGCAGCGCAGTCTTGCCGCCTGTCGCATAGACCGCGGCGGCACGCAGCAAATCGCGCAATTGCTTGGCGGCGCCGGCATCGAAGCGGGCGTAAACGCCTTTGGTGAGGCGCGCGACTTCCTTGAAGCTCGCCGCTGCGTTCGGATCGTCGCCTTCGTGGAACATGAAGCAAGGCACGCCGAGCAGCGCGAGCTCCGCGGCCTGCTTGGCCACCGCCTCGGGGTTTTCCTCAAGCGCGTCGCCGACATAGACGAGCGTGCCGACACGCGTGCGCTTGGCCTCGTCGCAGGCATGCTTGAGGACGCGCGTCAGCTGCGTGAAGCCGCTGCGGGTGCGCACATCGCGCATCCGGCCGGCGAGCGCCGACGGCGTCGTCGTCCACTCGCTGACCTCGAATTCGCTGCGACCGCGAAAATAGACAAGCTGCACGCCCAGCCCGCCGATCGTTTGCGCGACATCGAACATGTCGGCCTGGATCTCGACGGCACGGTCCCAAGTGGGTTGCCGGCTCATGGTGGCATCGATGGCGAAGATCAAGCGTCCTTTCACCTGCGTCAGAGCCGGCGTTTTGGCGGCGCGCGCCAGGAAGGCGTCGATCTGGGCCGACGGCGAACGGTTGGACGGAAGATTTGTCTTATCGGCCAAGGCTGCCTCCCGCGCCCAATGTTGTCCTTCGGCGTTGGAATTCCAAGGGTCAGGCCGTGCCAGCTCTGTCCGCGAAGGCTGGCAGTTTGAGGCTGGCGATCAGGGCGCGCACCTCCTGCCGCGCCGCGACATGGGACATCGACATCGGAATCCCCAGCGCAGGCTGCGGCAGATCGAGCATGGTCAATCCCATCGGGAACAGCTCGCGGAAAATGACGCGCTCGCCAAAACCCGGCGCCAGACGGAAACCGATGCGCTCGGCCAGATTCTCCAGTGCCGCGCCGACCCGGCGCTTGTTGCGGGCCTCGGTGCTCGGCACCCGATTGCGCATCACCACCCAATCCAATGCGGGCTTGCGCGCCAGCAGCCGCTTCTTGCGGCAATCCCAGACGAAATCGCTGTAGAGGCTTGGCCCCTTGATCTCGAAATTGGCCGGGTCGATGCGCGCCAGCAGATCGAAATCGACAAACGAATCGTTCATCGGCGTGACCAGCGTATTTGCCGCGGCGTGGCCGGCGCGGGACAGCAAGGTGTCCGCGCCCGGCGTGTCGATCACCACGAAGTCGAAGCGGCTTTCCGCGTCAGCCAGGATGTCGGCGAGCTGCCTTGTTTCTTCCTCGGCACCAGCGTCGAGCGACTTGTTCGCCGACCGCGCCACCACGAAAGCGTGCGGGACAACGATGTCGGCGCCAGACTTGACGCGGAAGGCTTCGCGATTCTCAAGCTGGCGATGAAAGCTGCGCTGACGGCTGTCGAGGTCGATCGCGGCGACCCTCAGGCCGAGCCGGGTGAGTGCGACGGCGACATGCATCGCGGCGGTGGTTTTGCCCGAGCCGCCTTTCTCGTTGCCGAACACAATGACATGCGCCCCCGTCATCGCCGTCATATCCCGTCGTCGATGCCGCCGGCGAGCAGCGACGCGTTGCCGCCGGCCGCGGTGGTGTTGACGCTGTAAGTGCGTTCCAGCGCAAAACGCGCGAGGTAATGCGGGCCGCCGGCTTTCGGACCCGTGCCCGAGAGGCCTTCGCCGCCGAACGGCTGCACGCCGACCACAGCGCCGATCTGGTTGCGGTTCACATACATGTTGCCGACATTGGCGCGGGCGCGCACGAATGCGGCCGTCTCCTCGATGCGGCTGTGGATTCCGAGTGTAAGGCCGAAGCCGGTGGCGTTGATGGCGTCGCACACCTCGCCGAGCCTGTCGGCGGAATAGCGGACGATATGCAGCACAGGCCCGAACACTTCATGCGTAAGTTCGCTCAGGGATTTCAGCTCAAACACATGCGGTGGGAAAAAGACGCCGTTCGCCAGCTCGGGCCGAAGCGGCAGCTTGCGCAGCAATTTCGCCTCGCGGGTCATCTTCGCGGCGTGGGCTTCGAGATTCTTGCGCGCCTCCTCGTCGATCACCGGCCCGATATCGGTGTCCAGATTCATCGGGTCGCCGAGCTTCAATTCCTCCATGCCGCCCAGGATCAATTCCAGCATCTTCGGCGCGACATCCTCCTGCACGAACAGCACGCGGCAAGCGGAGCAACGCTGGCCGGCGCTGTCGAAGGCCGAGGACAGCACGTCGCGGCAGACCTGCTCGGGCAGCGCCGTGGAATCCACGATCATCGCATTCTGTCCGCCGGTTTCCGCGATCAGCGTGGCGATGGGGCCGTTGCGATTGGCCAGCGCGCGGTTGATGGCGTTGGCCGCATCCGTCGATCCGGTGAAGGCGACGCCCGCCAGCCGCGCATCGTGGAACAACACGTTGCCGATGCGCGGACCGTCGCCGGGCAACAGGTGCAGGACGTCGCCCGGCACGCCGGCCTGATGCAACAGGCGCACGGCGGCAGCGGCCATCAACGGCGTCTGTTCGGCAGGCTTCGCGAGCACCGCATTGCCGGCAGCCAATGCGCCGGCAACCTGCCCGGTGAAGATCGCGAGCGGAAAATTCCACGGCGAAATGCAGGCGAACACCCCGCGCCCGTGCAGCGACAGCTCGTTCTCTTCGCCCGTCGGTCCAGGCAGGCGCACAGCAGTCTCGAACTCGGCGCGCGCGCGGTTCGCATAATAGCGCAGGAAATCCACCGCCTCGCGCACCTCGCCCAGCGCGTTGGGCAGAGTCTTGCCGGCTTCGCGCACGGCCAGCGCCATCAGGTGCGTACGGTTTTGCTCGAACAGATCGGCGGCGCGTTCGAGTATCGCGGCGCGCGCGTTGCCGCGAAGATCGTTCCACCCGCGATAGGCGCGGTGCGCACGCCCGAGCGCATCCGTCGCATCGGCGGTACTCGCCTCGATCGCCTGCCCGACAATCCGCGTGCGATCGGACGGATCGCGCATGTTGGACGCGGCACCTTTTCGCCCTTCGCCGCCGATCAGCGGCTCTGCGATCTGCGGCGCGCGCAACGCGGCTTGCATCTGCGCCATCACCGGATCGGTAACCGCCGGATCGTTCCAGTAGAAGCCGCCGGAATTTTTGCGATCCGGCAGCAAATCCACCGGCAGTGGAATGTTCGGATTGCGATGCGGATGAAGCGCGGCAATCGCCTCCACGGGATCGGCAACGATGGCATCGATCGGCGCCTCGTCGTCGGCCAGCCGGTTCACGAACGATGTGTTCGCACCGTTCTCCAGCAGGCGGCGCACAAGATAGGCCAGCAGATCCTCATGCGTGCCGACCGGCGCGTAGATGCGCGTGCCGGCGCCGGGATTGCTCTGGCGATAAAGCGCGTGCAGCGCCTCGCCCATGCCGTGCAGCCGCTGGAATTCGAAATCGGCGCGGCCGGCGGCGAAGGTGTGAATGGCGGCGATAGTGTGCGCGTTGTGCGAGGCAAATTGCGGATAGATCGCATCGCGCTCCGCCAGCATCGCGCGTGCCGCGGCGAGGTACGACGTGTCCGTCGCCGCCTTTCGCGTGAAGGTGGGATATTCGATCAGTCCCAGTTCCTGCGCCCGCTTGATCTCGGTATCCCAATACGCCCCCTTGACCAGACGCACGGGGATGCGGCGGCTTTGGCGGCGCGCCAGATCGGCCAGCCACGCGATCACCGGCAGAGCGCGCTTGGAATAGGCCTGCACCGCCAGTCCGAGACCGTCCCAATGGCGCAACGGCGCCGCCTCCCCCATCGCCTCCAGAACGTCGAGCATGATGTCGAGGCGTTCGGCTTCCTCGGCGTCGATGGTGAAGCCGAGATTGGCTTGCCGCGCTTCCGCTGCCAGCGCAACAAGCCGCGGCAGCAGCTCCGCCATCACCCGCTCGCGCTTGACCCATTCGTAGCGCGGATGCAGCGCGGAGAGCTTCACGGAGATGCTGGGGCGCTCGAAGATCGCGCCGCGCGTCTCCGGCCAAAGCCGCGCGATCTTGTGCAGCGCATCGCGGTAGGATTCGTAATAGCGCGCCGCGTCCTTTGCGGTATAGGCGGCCTCGCCCAGCATATCGAAGGAGAAACGATAGCCTTGCGCGATATAATCCTTCGCCTCCTTGAAGGCTTCGTCGATGTTGCGGCCGAGCACGAACTGGCGTCCCAGAATGCGCATGGCATAAGTCACCGCCTGGCGGATCACCGGCTCGCCGGTGCGCGCGACGAGCTTCTTCCAGATGCCGTCGAAATCCCATTTGGCGGTGTCGTCCAGCTTGACGATGCGCCCCGTGAGCATCAGCGCGAAGGTCGAGGCATTGACGAAGGCGGAATCCGATTTGCCTTTGTGCCGACTCCAGTCGGCGCTGCCGATCTTGTCCCTAATGAGCCGATCGGCGGTGGCGGCGTCGGGCACGCGCAGCAACGCTTCGGCCAGACACATCAGCACCACGCCTTCCTGGCTGGACAGCGCGTATTCCTGCATCAGGGCATCGACGCTGCCGTGCTCGGAGCGGGTATCGCGGATGCGTTGCACCAGATAGCGCGCCAGCTTCTCGGTGGCAGCGCGTTCGGCAGGCGAAAGACGCGCGCGACCGATCAGGCCATCGACGGTCGCCTCTTCATCGGCGAGGAACGCGGCGGAGATGGCCTTGCGAAGCGGGGTGGAATCCATGAACGGCTGTATGGCGGAAAGCGGCACGCAATTCCAGCGCCCGGATGCGCCGTCTAAGGCAGACGGACGCGATAGAGCTCGATCTTTCCCGGATCGTGCGACGGGATCGGCTCCAGCCACGCGATCTTCTGTTTCCTCGCCAGCAAGGAGAGGATGCCGCGACCGCGATCGTGGGCGCGATAGAACGCATAGTCGGGCGCGGGCTTGCACACGGCAACATAGTCGATGCCCCGGCGCGCCAGGATGCCCGCGCTTTTCGCCGGCGCGCCCGTGAAGACGTCGTAGGTATCGATGATGCCGGAGGCATCGCGATGGTACGGGCCGCTGACCGCGGCGTGATGCGTGTAGGTGAGAATGTATGGCCCCTGATCGACGAGGCCTAGCACGCGTCCCTTCGGCAAGGAGGCCAGCGTCCTGAAGTCGGCCTTCGCGAGACAATCCGATTGCCAGGACTCCTGCAAAAGGTCGAACTGTTTGCTCTTGGGCAGCGAAGTCTGGATCGAATGACCGGCAAGCGCGAAAGAGGCATCGCTCGCCGCGAAAAGCGCGACGATGGTCGTGACCGCGCCAACCGCCTTCGACAGCCGAAAGCGCGAGATGCAGAGGAACACACACCCCGCCAGCCCCGGCAAGGCGTACATCTGGGCGTATTCGAGGCCGCGGATTTCCACGCTGCAGACCGCCAGCGCGGCCAACGCGATGGCCGCGATGGCGGCCGCCGCGCGGCGCTCCTGACGCTCGACAAGGAAGACGGCGGCGATGGCGCCCAGGGTCGCGAGCACGGCGTAGCAATAGCCGGCGAGGAAATCTCCCGGCGCTTGCGGCGCCAGCGTGAAGGGCGACTGGACTTCGGCGATGCGCGAGAACCAGATCGGCCCCAAGCGCGGATCGACGGCGGCATAGGGACCCTTCAGACACAGCGGAGCCGTGATCGCGGCCAGTGCGACGAGCGCCGCGCCCAGCCCAACGAACGCAGCGATCCGTCGCGCTTTGGATTGGTTCAGCGCGGGCACGGAGCAGATGGCCGCCAGTCCGCAGCCGCCCGCAAGACCGAGCAGCGCATAGAAGCCCGAGAACGTGTCGCAGGTTGCGGCGAAGCGGTAGGCCGATGCCGTTGCACCGCCGAGCAGCACCACGCTCGCGGCGGCGAACGTCAGGCCGAACGCGCGAATGCGCGCCGCATCCGCCGCGCCGTCGATAATCCACCACGCCGCGACGACCAGCACCGCGACCACGACATAAGGCAGCGTCTGCATCCCGATGGCGAGACTGAGGCAGGCGAGAAGCGCGGCGGCGATCGGCGCCCAGCGCGCGCGGTCGAATTCAACCAGTGACGCCATCATCCACAAGGTCAGCGCGAGCTGCACGTTGTCGTGGTCGATGCTGCCGGGACGGAACGGTTCCACCGCGGCGCTGCAACTTGCCCCCAGCAGCAGCGCAAACAATCCGCCGACACGTCCCGCCAGCCGCGTGCCCATGCGCGCAATCGCCAGCAGCGACGGCAGCAGCCACAGAAGCGGCCAGACATAAAGCGCGAGCGTCTCGGCGGTTTTGGGAGTCGCGAACTGGCGAAACAGCAGGATCGCTCCACCGATCCCGGCGTCGATCAGATGCGACCAGTGCATCGGCAAGCCGTAAGGCGCGTTCATGCGCCATTGCGTGGTGTCGAACCAGGATTGCCCGGCGAGCAGATCGCGCACTTCGGCGAGGCGCATGGCATCGTCGGTGGAGAGCGAGATGCCGCCCGTCTGCAGCGCGTTCACGACCAGCGCCGTCGACAGCAACAGCCACAGCAGAACCGTGATCAGGACGGGGTTCGACTTGTCGGACATGGGCCGCAAGGCTAGCCGCACATCCCTTGCGGGAGGCTTAAAGCAGGCCCAGCGACACCAATTCGGCGTGAAGCGCCTCCGGCAAGCCCTTGCCGCCTTTGGGAATGCGCAGGTCGGCGGGCGCGTCCGCCGGTTCCAGATAGCGCCAGCCCTGGAAGGGCCGATGCGAGCGGCGCAGCACCGGCACCAGCGCCTTGTCGTACACCAGCCCGCAATGCGGACCGCCGTTCTTGGTGACGGGCTTAAGAGCGAGCAGGCGTTGGCGCACCGCGATCTGGCCTTTGATCACCCAATAGAGCGAGCCGCCGTCCAGCACATCCTCGGCACGTTTGGGGGTAGCGCGCGTGACGTGCATGAGCGTGGGCTTCTTCACGCCGCGCTTTTTCTGTTCTTTGAGGCGCCTGGCCTGCCATTGCGCCAGGTCCTCGATGGACTCCGCGCCCACGCACAGCTTGATGAGATGAACCGTCATGCCGCCGACTTGGCCGCGCTCTTCGATGAACTTTGGGCGAAACGCACGATGATCGCGCCCTCGTTCACCTGATCGCCTTGGGCGACGTCGACAGCATCGACCGTGGCGTCGGCGGGGGCCGCAAGCGTGTGTTCCATCTTCATCGCTTCGAGCACAGCGAGCGGCTGACCCTTCTTCACTTTCTCACCGGCGCGGGCGAGAAGCTGGATCACTTTGCCCGGCATCGGCGCGGTGACGCGGTCCGAGGCCGAACCGAATGCATCGGCCGCTTCGAATGGGTCGTAAGGCTTCACCGTCCAGGTTTCGCCGTTCTCCATCACGGCGATGTCGCCATTGGCTAGGCGCAACGTATGCGCGTGGCTATGCGGTGGCGGCAGCGAGACGAACACACGCTTGCCATCGACCATGAAGCTGGTGGTCTGCTCCGATTGGCCCGCGAGACGAAAACCGTCCTGCGCGCTCCACGGATCTTCGTTGCGCGCGAACTCGCGCATCACCTGACCGGCTGCCGCGTTCAGAACATCTTGCGGGAGCGGGGCGTGCGGCAGCAGAGCGCCTTCGTGGCGGGCGATGAAACCGGTGTCGATATTGCCGGCGATGAAATCCGGCTGACGCAGGCAGCGGATGAGGAATGCGTTGTTGGTGTGGACGCCCGCGACTTGCGTATGCGCCAGCGCGTCGGCGAGCCTGGCGATGGCGCCTTCGCGGGTTTCGTCCCACACGATCACCTTGGCGATCATCGGATCGTAGAATGGCGAGACCGTATCGCCTTCGCGCACGCCGGTATCTATGCGCGCGTCCTCGGGAAAGCGCAGGCGTTCCAGCTTGCCGATGGACGGCAGGAAGCCCTTGTCTGGATCCTCCGCGTAGAGCCGCGTCTCGACGGCGTGGCCGTTGGCGCGGATATCCTTTTGCAGCGCGGGCAGTTTCTCGCCGGATGCTACACGCAACTGCCATTCGACGAGATCGAAGCCTGTGATCGCTTCCGTCACCGGATGCTCCACCTGCAGGCGCGTATTCATCTCCATGAACCAGAAGCGATCCGCCTTCAGGCCTTCCGACGCATCGGCGATGAACTCGATGGTGCCGGCGCCGACATAGCCAACCGCCTTCGCAGCCTTCACGGCCGCCTCGCCCATCGCTTTGCGCATGGCCTCGGGCATGCCGGGCGCGGTGGCTTCTTCGATCACCTTCTGGTGGCGACGCTGCAAAGAGCAATCGCGTTCGAACAGATGCACCGCGTTGCCGTGGCTATCCGCGAACACTTGCATCTCGATGTGGCGCGGGCGGGTGACATATTTCTCGATCAGCACGCGGTCGTCGCCGAAGGAGGATTTGGATTCGCGCTTGGCGCTTTCCAGCGCGGCGTCGAATTCCGCGGGCGCATCGACGCGGCGCATGCCTTTACCGCCGCCGCCGGCGACGGCCTTGATCAGAACCGGATAACCGATCTTCGCGGCTTCACTGGCCAGATGCTTCGGCGCCTGGTCTTCGCCGAGATAGCCCGGCACCACGGCGACGCCGGCTTTCTGCATCAACGCCTTGGCGCGATCTTTCAAACCCATCGCGGTGATCGCGCTGGCGGGCGGACCTACAAACACGATGCCGGCGCTAGCGCAGGCTTCCGCGAACTGCGCGTTCTCAGAGAGAAACCCGTAGCCCGGATGAATTGCCTGCGCGCCGGTCTTCTTGGCGGCGGCGAGGATGATGTCGCCTTTCAGATAGGACTCGCGCGCGGGTGCGGCGCCAATGTGCACGGCCTCGTCCGCCATCGCGACATGCATCGCGTGGGCGTCGGCGTCGGAATAAACGGCGACGGTGGCGATGCCCATGCGGCGGGCGGTGCGGATGACGCGGCACGCGATCTCGCCACGATTGGCAATGAGAAGCTTCGAGAACATGGGCGCTTATAGCCGCCGGATGGCGCCACGTCCAAGCGCCTCGCACGCCAGCATCGCGACGGTCTTTGCGGCATAAGGCACCTGCCCCACTTCGCGAAACCCGCGCCGCGCGTGGAAGCGCAAGGAGACGGGATTGGGCGGCGCGATATTCACCTCGCAAGTGAGGCGCGACACGCCCGTGCCTCGCGCGAAGGTTTCGAGATCGTCGTAAAGAACGTCGGCCAGCTTGCGGCCGCGAAATGCCGGCGCCACGACCACGCGATCGACATAGAGGAAGTCATCGAAGCGCGCGGCGAACCACGCAAAGTTGGTGCCCGCGTAGTCGTCGCCCTTGCGGAACGCCAGAAGGAATGCGGCGAGCGCGCCATCCTCGTCGATCACGCGCAGATAGCGCGCGGCCTCTGCGAACTTCGCCAGCAGCGCTTCGTCCATCGGCGAGAGGAAATGCACCGCCTCTTCGTTCAGCGCGAGGATCGTCGGCCAATCCGATCTTCCGGCGTCGCGGATGGACAGCGCGCTCAGACGTGGAACCCCGAAATCGTGCAAACCATGCCGGTCATCTTTTTGCCGGTCGCGACGATGACGATTTGGGCGGCTGCCCCCGCGTCAATGAACAAGTCCGTTTGCGCATTTGCAGCATAGAGGAAACCTCCGCCCGCGGCCGTCAGCTTGTTCGTGGACAGCATATTGAATCCGGACTGGCCATCGCTCTCGATTTCTGCGTAGGCAACATCGGCGCCCGTCTTGATCTCGAACACACAAGACACGTGCTGGATAAACACCCCGGTGCCCGTAATCGCAGGGAACGTGACGGTGCAGGCTTGCGGTGCGGGGCATTTCGCCTTGTCGGAATATGCCTGATACGGGACAATGCCGCTGCCGGTGGCGGCGCGCGTTGTCACGGTCGTGCTGCCTGAACTGGGAAACGGCGCGGCCATTGAACCCGACGCAGCAAAAAGACACGCGGCCATGGCCCCAAGCTTGAACAGTTGCATGTAATGGCTCCCCGAAAGTCTCCTAGGATACTCTGCTGCAAGCGCGCGGCAAGCAGTTGCTATCCCGCCATAAAAAAAAAGGCGGAGCCCCACAAACTTACATCTCCGCCCCGGACTGAAAGCGCATGGCCGAGGCCCAAGGCTGACATCCAGCCAACGACGCACACCTGCCACTTTCACCGCCCCGGTTTGCTTTGCGAAAAGCATCGCCCGGCAAGGTCGCAAGTGCTTTACGTGTCCTTGCCTTCTTCTGTTTCTCACGCGGGCACACGCGAGTGCATGCCCTTACCTGTATGATCTCGCGGCAAATCTACTTCATCAGCCGTCCTCCAGAAAGAACATATAACGAACTCTTTACAGGAAGTCAACCGGAAGCAGCGATTATTTTCCTTATCGTTTTCAAGCGGTTGGCGCTATGGTGTGACCGTGTTCATCGGAGGGGATCATGATGGCCAGGATACTCGCGGCGCTCGCGTTCTTCGTGCTGACAACCGCCGCCGGCGCCCAACCCGCCAGCAACAGCGCAGGCTACGATTGGACTCCGTTCGCGCAACAGAATGCCGGTTCGAAGTTCACCGATATCTACGACTTCTCCTCCACGCCTTGCTATTACCCCATCGCCACGCCCGTATTCGTGGGCAAAGTGCTCTACGGCTTCATGAACCTGGACCAGAGCGAGGATATCGGCTGCATTTTCTCGCTCACGCCCAAAGGCAGCAAAGCGACTTACAAGACAGTCTATCCGTTCAAGCTGGATGGCGATCCCAACAATGTGCAGGGCACGCCGATCGTTATCGGAAACTATATCTACAACACGAGCTTCGACGGCGGTGCCAACGAAAACGGCAGCGCGTTCCGCTATGGCGTGAAGACCGGCAAAATCGAGGTGCTGCATTCCTTCCAGGATGCGCCGGACGGTGGAAGTCCGACCGCGGGGTTGGCGCTGGCCGGGAGCGGCAATCTGTTCGGCGTGGCACTGGAGGGCAGCTTCGCCTGTGGCGATGCGGGCTGCGGCATGGTGTACGAGATGGTGTTGAACAAGAAGAGCGGGAATTACACTTACAAGATCCTGCACAAATTCGACACGGGGAACGGCGGGAATTATCCGCGGGGTGCGCCGACCGTGTTCAACGGCGCCGTTTATGGCACGACATCCGCCGGGGGCAAGTCCGGCGAAGGCACCGTCTATGAACTGGTGCCGGGAAAGAACGGCAAGTGGACCTATAGCCTCATCCACGCCTTCACCGGCAAGAACGACGGCGGCGCGTCGCTGGCCGCGCTCACGCTCTATAAGGGCAGCCTCTACGGCACCGCGCGCGACGACGGACAATATGGCGGCGGCGTCCTGTTCAAACTCACGCCCCCCGCGAAGAAGGGCGCGTCCTGGACGTTCACGGCACTGCATCAGTTCAAGGGCGGTTCGGCCGGCGATGGCTACGGTCCTATCACCGCGCCGGTGGTCGGCAACAACGGCATTCTCTATGGGCTGACTGTCTATGGCGGCCACGCCTATTCCGACGGCGCGATCTACGCGTTCAATGTCGCCAGCGGCAAGGAAGCGGTGGTTTACAAATTTCCGCAGAAGAACGGTCAGGATTGGGGCACGCCGCAAGGTAACCTGGCGTTGAGCCCAAGCGGAGTACTCTACGGACTGATCGAGGCCGGCGGCGCGCACGAATTTGGCTACGCGTTTTCGTTCAAGCCGTGACACGCGGCGGCGACGAACGATACGTCGCGCCAGTCCTACGGAACGGTCAGGCAGCGTTGTTCGAGAATGTGGCCGCCGAGAAATTCTGCATGCAGGTCGATGCAGGCGTTGCGCACCGGCTGGTACGCGGCGTCGAGATGAATCTTTATGCTTGTGCCGAAACCCAACTTCACGCGTTGGGCGAAAAGCACCTGGCTTGAGGCCGTATGAAAAGGATAATCGCCGTCGATCAGCACCACGCGGTTGCCGAAGATGTTCTCTTCCCAATGGACCACCGCATCGCCCACCACGTTCGGGCCTTTCAAATGCAAATGCCGGACGGTGATGGATATGCCGTGCGCGCCCGCCGACATCTGTTGATAGATGCCGTTTTGGATCGCGCTTGTGTCGGGCGCCACGTCCGCGGCCGCCATTGCTGCCGAGAACAGCAACACCCCGGCGCCTATGCCAACTGCTTTGAGGTTCATGTCGCGTCTCCACCGGCAAATCGGCCAAACCCGGCGCCAGCCTAGCAGACACCCGCGGCGCGGGCGACAGGCACCGCGCCAGGTTCATGGGCGGAAACCGCGGCGTGTTGCGTTCCCACTGCGGCTGAATCACACTGCGGGCCTTCGTCCGGCTTTTCACGTGTCTTTTCGAGGGAGGTTCGCATGAAATTTGGCTTTCTCACATTGACCCTGGCTGTGCTCACAGCTTCCACCGCAATGGCCGCTCCATTCGCGAGCACGGTCGTCGCCGCAAAGATCGGCTACAAAAGCACCCAATACTCAATCAAGAAGGGCCACTTGCTGAAGAATATCGCCGTGCCGGTGGTCAACAGCCCGGTGCATATGATGGTGACCGATATCACGCCCTACGATCCGGGCGTGGGCGAAGCCACCATCATGGCGACTGCCGGAACAACCATGCAATGGATCGGCAACGACACCTGGGCGGCGGAACAGGGCAAGAGGGAATATGGCGGTTCGCAAGGCCCAGGGACGCATATGCTTTGGGCGAATTACGACGCGTCCGTCGACATCGAGGTGCAAAACCAGCGCACGATTCAAATCCGCAACAAATCCCCCGGGCCGCAGACGGTGATCGTCACCTTCACCTGGTGATGGAAGGCGCCGCCGCTAATCAGCCGCGCGGTGGATGGCGACGAGTTTCAGGGCGAACACCAGCGTCTGACCCGGCGGGACGGCGCCATCGGGCGTGCCTTTCGCGCCATAAGCAAGATCGGCCGGGATCACGACTTGCCACACTGCGCCGGGCCGCATCAGCGTCAGCGCTTCGGTCCAGCCGGGGATGAGTTCATAGACGCGGAAGCTGGCGGGCGAGCCTGGATCGGAATGATCGAACACCTTGCCGTTGATGAGCGCGCCGGAATAGACGACATCCACCTGATCCGTCGGCGCGGGAGTATTGCCCGCACCGGCCTGTATCACCGTGTATTGCAGCCCATCGCCGCGCACGACCGTCCCGGCCTTGTGCGCGTTCGCCGCGAGAAACGCACGGTTCGCCGCATCGCTGAGCGAAGCATCCTGCGCGCGGGCGCAGACCGACAGCCCGAACACAGCGGCGAAAATTGCGAGATATTTCATGGCCGGCCCCTTGTCCTGCGAACTATTTCATAAATCGGCGCACCCGACGAGCGGACGGCTGACTTGCGCGCTTGACGCTCGGAACCATCGCCATTCCCCCTCGTTTAGTAGGGACGGGTATCTGTCGGGTGGACGCACAGAAAGGTGAATCATGAGAAGTCTTCACACTGCACTTGGACTGAGTTCGGCGCTGGCGATTGCAGGCGCAATTTTGATGGCGCCTACGATTTCAAGCGCCCAAACCGTCGAGAAAACCTATGTGGCCTGCAACGCCAGCGGCGATTGCTGGCGCGTCCACAAGATGTACGCCTACGGGGCAGACGAGCCGATCACCTACTACAACGACGATTGGTATGCCGCCCACGAGCATGACGCGCATTATCACTGGATGGCCGATCCGGCCGACGACCGCGGATATTATATGGATGGACGCTGGCACGACGATCCGGGCGCGCGCGCCGTCCAGGGCGGCGTAACCGGAGCCGCCCTCGGTGCGGCGATCGGCTGTGTTGTGACACTTCCGATCGGCTGCGCACCGGGCGCCGGAGTGGGTGCGGCCATCGGCGGCGGAACCGGCGCTGTCGCCGGCGCAGCTTCGACGCCCCCGCCGCGCTAATCCCAAACTCGCGCTGGTCGGCGCCGGTGAATAGCGTAGTTGGAAAGGAGGTCCGGAGATGTCCGGGCCTCCTTTCGGTTACGCTCACGCGACGCCGTGGACCGTTGCCCGCTGCCGACTTCTCTATTCTGAAATTCATTCTACTGTGAATGAATGTTGACGTACCGGCGATGTTTGGCCACGCTGATCGCAACAGGTTCCTGATTCCTCAAAATGAGGATGCGTCGCTACGTATTTTGCTTCTACCGCCTGCTTAGTTTTCGAGCCGCCCCTTTCGTCAAGCCCAATGGCACCCCGTCTTCGGAGCCTGTGCGTGACCGACGACAAAACGCCCGTGACGCGCACCGACCCGATTACGGGCCAGAATCTTCGTATCGAATTCGAGGAGATCGCGGCGCTGGCGCATGTGGATGCGATCGCGCTGCTCGACTATTGGCACGGCTGCCGGCGAGCGGGCCACTTCGCCATGCTGCGAGATGTGCCGGCAAAGCCAATCGCGCGCCTGACAAAGCATCTGGTGGTGCTGGAGCCGCTGCCGGACTTTGCCGATTTCCGCTACCGCGTGGCCGGCACGGTGATGATCGAGCGGATCGGGCGCGACGTGACCGGCATGTTGATTTCCGACGTGTTCGACACAAAGCCCGCC
Organism: Rhizomicrobium sp.; assembly: GCA_036489635.1. GTDB lineage: Bacteria > Pseudomonadota > Alphaproteobacteria > Micropepsales > Micropepsaceae > Rhizomicrobium. The sequence goes on from DASXFK010000139.1 coordinate 28,395, forward strand.
GAGGGCTTGATCGGCGCAGCGCGCAAAGTGATCGAAACCGACGGCCCGGTTTTCGAGCGCATCCATGTCCAAGGCCTGTTCGAGGCAGTGCGAAGGCCGGAGCTGGTCATGCTACCGGTGGGATCGATCGATGCGAAAGAGACCTGGGTTCTTGTGGGCGTCTTCTATCACGCGTGAGATACGCGTCTCTAAAGCGCGACCTCGCTCGCCTCATGGATATATGAGCCACTCGTTCTCAAGGCGTACGAATATAACCATGAAAGATGCTATTGGCGTCCCTTAGATAGCCTGCGATCGCGCCAGATGTGTTGATAGCGAGCGCATCCGTCCCTTGGTCTTTGCCGGTGCCCGCGCCCGGGGCATCGAACACAGTGATCTTGCCGTTCGCGGCCCGGACGAAACCATGCCCCACCGTTCCGGAATCGAAAAAGGCACCGCAAATGATGCCCGCATCGTTGATGCTGTAGGCCGCAGTGCCCTGCCCCTCTTTTGTCCCTGCACCGGGCGCGTTGAATTTGGTGACGTTGCCCGAAGCATCTCTCAAGAACGCGTGATACACGCCTCCGGAGTCGAGGATCTGGCCTGCAATTTCGCCGCTCGCATTGATGCTGTTGGCGAAAGTGCCTTGGCTGCCGAATGTCCCCGCGCCTTTGACATCGAAAATCGTCACCGCGCCCTTCTTGCCGCTCCCGCGTATGAAAGCGTGGCTGACGCTGCCGGAATCGAGTTCCTGGCCAACAGTTTCGCCACTTGCGTTGATGTCTTTCGCCGTTGTCCCCTGGCCGAAGCTCGTGCCCGCACCTTTGACATCGAACGTGGTGAACTTGCCCGTCGTGGCCGCACGGATGAAACCGTGGCTCACCGTTCCTGAATCCAGATAAGTGCCGACGACATCGCCGGAATCGTTTATGGCCGAGCCGATGGTTCCTTGCGCGTTACCCGTACCGGCGCGCTTCACATCGAAAACGGTGATATTTCCGTTCTTGCCACTGTCCCGAACGAAGCCGTGGTTCGCGCCGTTTGCATCGATCAGATAGCCTGTGATCTCCCCCGACGCATTGATGTCCTGACCCGCTGTTCCCTGCCGGATTCCCGTACCCGCGCCCTTCGCGTTGAAAACGGTTATGTTGCCGTTCGCCTTGCGCACGAACCCGTGCGCAACCGATCCGGAATTCAGAACGACTCCCGTTATGTCTCCTCCATCGTTGAGGGAATACCCTACGGTGCCTTGCTGATAACCGGTGCCAGCATTTTTGGCGTCGAAAACGGTGATCGGATTCGCCGTGGCTAATCCGGGGATCGCCACCGCGGCCAGTACTTCGGCCAAAAGAACGACGGCTCGTTTGCAGCTGTTGATGCGCAGATCGCTAGACATGGATATGCCCCACCTGAGATGTCGGCTAGGGATAGCCGGATTAACGGCGGCTTCGCAAGTCACGCGACTGCCAGATCGGGGAATGAACGTTGTTTTCGATCGGTCTGTTATCGGAAGAGTGAAAATCTTTCGGGCGTCTATTGGGTTGCCACCGCGCCGCGATGGCGCACGGTTTCGCACCCAATCATCCTGAACACACCGAACTTCGTCTCGCCCACCGGCGCGTTCGGGCAGGCGCTCAGCTCCAGCGACAGCACATGCCGCGTGTCGCTGGGCGCGATGATGCCGCCGTCCCAGAGGCGGGCGTTGGCGAAGTTAGGGCGAGCCTTCCTTGCAGGATGTGCGCGCGGATTTGGTTTCGCCCAGCCACAGATAATCGTAGCCGATGACAAGGCCGGGTTCGGGCCGCGGAAGCGGCATGGATTATTTCAGCAACTTGTTCAGCGGCGCGTGGCGCTTGTCCATCTTCGCGCCGCGCACGGCTTCCACGATGGCGTCGGGCAAATCTTGCGCCGCATGGCTGCGATTCGCCGCCGCCATCAGCCAGTCATACCGCTCCGCCGACATCAGCACGAACTCGCGCCGCCCCTGCCGCGTAATCTCCACCGGCTCCCGCCGCGCCTGATACTGGAAGTCGCCGAACTTGCGCTGGAATTGCTGGGCGGTGGTTTGGGACACGAGATTCTCTACCGAATACGGATTGCAGGCAATATTCTGGATGAGTATACAAAAATAACTACTCTGACCGCAAAGGAATTGACGAGACAGCAACTCTCTCTGCAAGCAGTGGTCTCTTGAGCAAATTGAGCATCCGCTGCACTGACATTCGAGCTAAAACGGACGACGTCGTTGGGCCAAGAATAATTCGACAGACTATCTTCTCTAGCGAGAGATCATCTGCAGTGGCTCCCGGAATGGGAGATACTTTGAATTTCAACTTCGGCTCAACCCCGCGCGCGCCAATGTTATATCCGAACATCTGTTCATAAAGCTTCGATTGATCAAATTCGTGCCTGTATACAATCCGCCACTCATGCTCCTCGTCAAAACCCTTATGCTTTGTGAATAGCGCGAACAGTTTAATCCGCTCAAACAAAGCATAGGCCGCTAGATATATTTTATCGTCGGCGATCGCATTTGCCTTCAACACATTGGCCGCGTTTTCACAGTATTTCGTCAAATGCTGCTGACGCTGATCAGAACTTGCATATCTAACAGCAGCGATGACTAGAGGAGTAAGTCCGGGAGCCACATTGATCTGTCCAGTATCAAAAACAATGGCAACGCCCTTTCCATTGCCGCCATATCCACGCCACATAGACAGCACGCCGTCATCGTTATCGCGAACATGCTCTGACGCACAAAATACA
>DASXFK010000065.1:0-6896 GCA_036489635.1 Rhizomicrobium sp.
ATGGCCGCCGTCGCGCCCCATATATAATGGGAGCCGTAATTGAAGGCGTAGAACTCGCGCTTGCGGCCCTGCCACTCGCCGCTCCGGCGTTCGCAGTTCGTGGGATCGAGGAGAAAGGCCAGCGGCACTTCGAAAATCTCCGCCACTTCGCTCGGCTCCGGCTTCAGTGCAAAACCTTCATGCAGCACGCCGACGACGGGCAAGATCGCGAAGCCGGTGCCCGTCTCATAACCCTCCATGAAACCGGCGACGCTGATGAAATCGGATGTGATGCCGACTTCCTCATGTGTTTCGCGCAGCGCCGCTTCCAGCGGCGACAGATCGTCCGCTTCCACACGGCCGCCGGGGAAACTCACCTGCCCGGCATGTTTGCTCAACGTCGCGGTGCGGCGCGTGAACAGCACGGTCGGCGTCTGCCGCGCGACGATCGGCAACAGCACCGCAGCGGGCGTAAGCGTGCGCGGACCCGGCGGCGGTCTGAACTCCGGATTGAAATCGTAATCGCCGCGCGTCGGCACGATCGGCACGGGCGGCGGGCTTTGCATCAAGCGCGCGCGCAGCAGCGCGAAGTCCTGATCGGCGATACGCGCGACGAGCCTGTCGATCTCGATTTCGCCAACCTCGCTCATTGCGGGTCGCCCAGCGCGAAGAATTTGCCTTCACTCCACAGGCCGAGCTTGCCTTCCTGCGCGCCGTCGCCCGGCACGGCGATGTCGGCAAGCTGGTAATAGACCGGCCGCGAAATCTTCGCTTCCAGCCCGCGCCGCACATGCACATAAGGCGACGGCTCGCGCGTCTTGGGATCGATCTCCACGCGAATGGGATTGTCCGGTCCGGCCACTGTCTCGTCGCCGACATTGGTGGTGAAGATCAGGCGCTGATCGCGGCCTTCGCCTTCCACTTTCAGAAGCACGGCGAGGAACGGCGCATCCTCGACCACGATGCGCATCTTCTCGGCGGGCGTGACCAGCACGTAGTCGCCGCCGTCCTTGCGCAGGATGGTGGAGAACAGCCGCACCAGCTCGCGCCGCCCGACGGGCGAGCCTTCATGGAACCAGGTTCCGTCGCGGGCGATGCGGATGTCGATGTCGCCGCAATGGGCGGGGTTCCATTTCTCGACCGGCGGCAGCTTGCGGCCCGCAGCCGATTCGCGCTGCAGGCTGGCCAGACCGAGGGTGAAATTATCCGCCATGACTTCTCTTTGTTAATGCCCTTTAATGGCCTCACGGCGTTGTGCAATCAACGTCTTAGCCATAGTGCGCGGGCCCGGTTGCGCGGGCCCGTGCGCGATGCAACATAGGGCAAAGAACACCGCCATATTTTCAGGATAGGCAGGCGGGCCACACCCGGCAACCGGGCGCGATTGGCGGATGGAATCCATGACCGACACCCTTTCCGAAACCGACACCGCCGCCGTGGCGCAGGCCGAAAAAGCTGGCGCGATCTTCGGCCATGTGCGCGAGACCGTCGGCAAGGTGATCTTCGGCCAGCGCGCCGTGATCGACCAGACACTGGTGACGTTGCTGGCGGGCGGACATGGGCTTCTGATCGGCGTGCCGGGTTTGGCCAAAACAAGACTGGTGGAAACGCTGGGCACGGTCTTGGGCATGGACACCAAGCGCATCCAGTTCACGCCCGACCTGATGCCTGCCGACATCACCGGCTCCGAAGTTCTGGAAGAAGACAGCGGCAAGCGCGGCTTCCGCTTCATCAAGGGCCCGGTGTTCACCCAACTTCTCATGGCGGATGAAATCAACCGCGCTAGCCCACGCACACAAAGCGCGCTGTTGCAGTCCATGCAGGAGAAGTTCGTGACGGTGGCAGGCCAGCGCTACGACTTGCCCAAGCCGTTTCATGTTCTGGCGACACAGAACCCGCTGGAGCAGGAAGGCACCTATCCGCTGCCAGAAGCACAGCTCGACCGGTTTCTGTTGCAGATCGACGTCGGCTATCCCGATCCCGACTCCGAGCGGAAGATGATGATGGCGACGACCTTCGGCGATGAGGAAGCGCTCAAACCCGTCTGCACGCCAAACGTCTTGATGGAAGCGCAAAGCATCGTGCGGCGTCTGCCGGTTGGCGAGAAGGTCGTCGATGCGATTTTGCATCTGGTGCGCGCCGCGCGCCCCGACGACGGCGGCGCCAGCGACATTCGCCAGTTCATCTCCTGGGGTCCTGGCCCGCGTGCGTCTCAGGCGTTCATGCTCGCGGTACGCGCCAAGGCATTGCTCGAAGGCCGCTTTGCACCCAGCGTTGATGATGTGGTGGCGTTGGCACATCCGATCCTGCGTCATCGCATGGCGCTGAATTTCTCCGCCCGCGCGGAGGGCACCACGATCAGCGATGTGATCGACCGGTTGTGCCGGAGTATTCTTTGACCGAACCGCACCTGCGCGACGAAGCCGAAGCGATTGCGGCGGGCCTGCCGCCATTGCTGGTGTCCGCCGAACGCCTTGCCTCGATGATTTCGCTGGGTGTGCATGGACGGCGCAAATCCGGCATGGGCGAAAACTTCTGGCAGTTCCGCCGTTTTCAGGCTGAAGATGCGTCCACAGCGATTGACTGGCGGCAATCGGCCAAGTCGCAGCATCTGTTCGTGCGCGAGCGCGAATGGGAAGCGGCTGAAGCGGTGTGGCTGTGGCGCGACGGATCGGCGGGTATGCGCTTCAAATCCGATTATTCCAATACGACGAAACTCGAACGCGCCGATCTTCTGGCGCTGGCGCTGGCCACGCTGTTGGTGCGCGGCGGCGAACGCATTGCGCTTTACGGCGATGGCCGTGCGCCCACGACGGGGCGCAAGGCGCTCAATCAGATCGCGCACGAACTTTCCGGGAGCGCGCCAAGCGATGACGCCCTGCCGCCCGATGCGCCGGCCTCCAAAAATTCCAGTTTCGTGTGGTTCAGCGATTTCCTGTCGCCGCTGGGCGAGATCGAAACCGTGTTGCGCCGCCTAGCGCGCAGCGGCCTCAGCGGCCATCTCGTTCACATCATCGATCCGGTGGAAGAGGATTTCCCCTTCGCCGGACGCACGCGCTTTGAATCGCCTACGGGCCGGATGAGCGAAATTTTTGGCCGCGCCGAGACCTTGCAAAGCAGCTATCGCACGCGGTTTCGCGCCCATGCGCAGACCCTGCGCGATCTGGCGCATCGCCTGAACTGGGGCTACCTCGCGCACCGCACCGACAAGCGGCCGGAGACGGCGCTGATCGCGCTGTTCGAAGCTTTGGGCGGCGTGGAAGCCAAGATGCGGATTGCATAGCGCATGACTTTCTTCGGCGCACTCACGTTCGCGGAGCCGTGGATTCTTCTCGGCCTGATTGTGCTGCCGGTGATCTGGTTTCTGCTGCGCGTCACGCCGCCCGCACCCAGGCGCGTGGTGTTTCCGCCGCTGCGTTTGCTGCTGGGTTTGAACGCGACGGAAGAAACACCGGCGCGCACGCCTTGGTGGCTTTTGCTTTTGCGGATGATCGCGGCGGCGCTCATCATCATTGCGCTGGCACAGCCGACCATCGGCCAGCCGCCGAAGCCACTGGGCAGCGGACCGCTGGTGTTGTTCGTCGACAATGGCTGGACGGCCGCGCATGGCTGGAAGGATCGCGAAGCGGCGATCAACGATGCGCTCGCTGCCGCCGCCCATGCCGGACAAGCCGTCGCCATCGTGCCGACTGCAAACCCGCCTTCCGCAGTAAGCTTGCTCGACGCCGGCGCGGCACAGCGCACAGCCGACCAGCTCGAACCAGAAAGCTGGCTGCCGGACCGCAAACGCGCGCGCGAAGCAATGGCGCGGCTGCATTTCGCTTCGACGCCGCAAATCCTGTGGCTCAGTGACGGTCTGGATTACGGCAACGATGCGCAACCAACCGCCGCCGCGCTGGCAAAAGTCGGTCATGTGAAAATTCTCGCCGATGCGCCCGGTCATTTGCCGCTCGCGTTGAAGCCCGAGAATAATCGCGCCGACGGCTTCGGCGTAACAGTCATCCGCGGCGACAACGATGGCGCACGGCACGGACAGGTTTCGGCGCTCGGCGCGCGCGGCGAAAATCTCGCCAGTGCGCCCTTCGCTTTTGCCGACGGAAAAAGCCAGACAACGGCGAAGATCACTCTTCCGCTGGAAGTGCGCAATGAGACCGAACGCATCGTCATCGACAACGAGGACTCCGCCGGCGCGACCCGTCTGCTCGATAGCAATGCCAAGCGCCGCGGCGTGGGCCTGATCTCCGCCAGCAATGCGGAGAACGAACAACCTCTGCTGTCCGATCTATTCTATCTGGAACGCGCATTGTCGCCCTATGCGGCGCTCACCAAAGGCACGATCGAAGATGCACTGGCGCGCAACGACCAGATCATCGTGCTGGCCGACATCGGGCGTATCGCGGGCGCGGATTACGGACGCATTGACAAATTCGTGAGCGACGGCGGCCTGCTGGTGCGGTTCGCCGGCGCGCGCATGACGCAGAATGTGGACGACCTTATTCCGGTGAAATTGCGCAGTGGCGGTCGGTATCTTGGCGGCGCGCTGGATTGGGCCAAGCCACAACAACTCGCGCCGTTTCCCGACAATAGCCCGTTCCGCGGTCTTGCCATTCCTTCGGAAGTCACCGTGTCGCGGCAAATTCTCGCCGAACCGTCCATCGATCTTGCCGATCGTGTCTGGGCGCGGCTCGCCGATGGCACGCCGCTCGTCACTGCAGCGCAGCACGGCAAAGGCTGGATCGTGTTGTTTCACGTTACCGCCGGACCGGCGTGGTCAAGCCTTCCGCTCTCCGGTCTGTATGTCGACATGCTGCGCCGGATTCTCGATCTATCTAACGGCGCGCGCCCATCCGACATGGGCACGGATGCGACGGTCGCCTACCCGCCTTACATGACGCTGGACGGTTTCGGCCATGCGCGCAAACCGCCCGCCGACGCGCAGTCCATCCGCGGCAACCAGCTTGGCAAGATCGTACCGTCGAACATCCATCCGGCGGGCCTGTACGGCAACGAAGGCGCCCAGATCGCACTCAACGCCGTGAATGCCGACACGGTGCTCACGCCCTTCAGCAATATCGGGGCGGAGCCTTATGCAGGCGCGACGGTCACGCCGCTGCAGCCCGATCTTCTTCTGCTGGCATTGCTTCTGTTGCTGACGGACGTGTTCGCATCGCTGCATCTGCGCGGTCTTTCCTTCGATCACAAGAGGCTTCTCAATCGCGGCGCGGCCGTCGTGCTCGCGCTGGTGCTCATGCACCCCACCCATGTGCGCGCCGATCCGGCCTTCGACATGAAGGCGGCGCTCGATACGCATCTGGCCTATGTCATCACCGGCATTCCCGAAGTCGACGAGATGAGCAAGCAGGGGCTCTATGGCCTTGGCCGCTATCTTCAGGCGCGCACGTCCTACGATCCCAAAGATCCGATGGGCGTCGATCCCGCGAAAGACAATCTGGCGTTCTTCCCGTTGCTCTATTGGCCGATGGACCCACGCGAGCCGGACCTGTCGCCACAGGCACAGGCGAAGATCGAAGACTATATGCGCAACGGCGGCACCATCCTGATCGATACGCGCGATCTGACGGTTGGCAATTCGCGCAACCCGGACTCGCCGGGACAGCAAACTTTGAAACGTCTCTTCGGCAAGATGGATCTGCCGCCGCTGGAGCCGGTGCCCCCCGATCACGTCCTGCGCAAATCTTTTTATCTGCTCGACGATTTTCCCGGCCGCTGGGACGGCGGCAAAGTGTGGGTGGAAGCGTTGCCGCCGCCCGATCCCGATGCGGGACCGGAACCGGCACGCGGCGGCGATGGCGTATCTCCCGTCATCATCGGCGGCAATGACTGGGCCGCGGCCTGGGCCATCGACAACAAAGGTCAGGGCCTCGTCGCGGTGTCGCCGGGTGGCGACCGCCAGCGCGAGATGGCGGTGCGCTTCGGCATCAATGTCGTGATGTATGCGCTCACCGGCAATTATAAAGCCGATCAGATTCATGCGACAGCGCTGATCCAGCGCAGCGGACGGTAGCGATGCATCTGTCGCTGTCCTTCGCGCCCCATATCGCGATCTGGCTGTTATGGCTGGCGGTGGCGCTCTGTGTTGTGGCCGTGGGATATGCGCTCGCGGTTCGCGCATCGGGCGCGTGGGCGCGCGCATTGGCGCTGGCCGTGCTGCTTCTGGCGCTGGCCAATCCGCTGATCGTGCATGAAACCCGCGAACCGCTGCCCGATGTGGCGGCCATCATCGTGGATCATTCGCAAAGCATGGACATCCGCGGCCGCCGCGCCGAAGCCGACGCCGCCGCCGCACAGTTGAAGAAAACGCTGGGCGCCGACAAGACGTTGGAAGTACGCGAGGCTTTTGTCGATACGCGCGCGAGCGAGAACACCGGCACGCAACTCTTCGCCGCGATCTCCAACGCGCTGTCCGACGTGCCGCCGGGTCGTATCGCGGGCGCCATCGCCATCACGGACGGCGAAGTTCACGATGCGCCCGCCGCGGGAAAAGAGGCGCTCTCCGCCCCCATTCAGGCGCTGATCGTCGGCAAGCATGACGAGCGCGACCGCAAGCTCACCATCTCCAGCGCCACGGCTTTCGCCATTGTCGGGCAAACGGCCGACATCGATCTGCGCGTGGACGATTTCGGCGGCGACGGCGCCGCGACGGCAGAGATCGACGTCCATATCGACGGTGTCGAAAAAGGCACGCAAGTCGTGCCCGTCGGCAAGAACGCCGATCTGAAAATTCCTATCACCCATGCGGGCGAAAACGTCATCGAGCTGGAAGCGCGTCCCGGTCCCGCCGAACTCACGCTGCAGAACAATCGCGCAGTGGTCAGCGTCAACGGCGTGCGCGACCGGCTGCGCGTTTTGCTCATCTCCGGCGAGCCACATGCGGGCGAGCGGGTGTGGCGTTCGTT
>DASXFK010000089.1:0-107309 GCA_036489635.1 Rhizomicrobium sp.
ACCACCTTGCAGGCGATCTGGTTGATCGGCCAGTTCCATGGCGTGATCATGCCGACGACACCGATCGGTTCGCGGCGAATGGCGTAAGAGCCCTTCACCTCTTCGAACGCGTACTCCTTCAGGATCTTGATGCCCTGCTGCAGATGGCCCATGCCGATGGCGGCCTGCGCGTTCTGCGACAGAGATAGCGGCGCGCCCATCTCCATCGAGATCGCTTTCACGATGTCGCCGTAACGCTTCTGATAGACCGCAACGATCTTCTCCAGCAGCGCGACGCGCTCCTCGCGCGAAGTTCGCGAGAAGGTTTCGAAAGCTTTGCGCGCTGCCGTCACCGCCTTATCGACGTCGGCCTTTGAGCCGAGGCTGATCACCGCGAACGGCTCTTCATTCGCCGGGTTGATGACCTCGAGCGTTTTCGGCGTCACCGGATCGACCCACTTGCCGTCGATATAAAATTGAAGCCGCTTGTCCATTTCCTGTCTCCTGTTGTGGATATTCCAATAGCGCTGCGGGGATAGAACCACATCCGCCGACACGCCCGCAACGGCGTCATGGGCGAGGCTTGATTTGGACGTTTTCGTGCGGTCTGGTCCGCCGCGGAGGGAGGGGCCATGCCGCTCGATCGCCGCCATCTTATAAAGAGCGTGGCCAGCCTGGGCGGTTTGAGCGCCATGGGGCTGACGGGCTGCGCCGTGAAGCCCGCCGCCACCGGCCTTGCGCTCTATGACATCGTTCCGCCGCTGGCGCCCATCCGCGCCGAAGTGGATCGGCTGTTCGACATCACCGTTTGCCTGCGCCCGTTCCGTGCGGCCGGTCCCCGGCTCGACGTCGAGCATATCGGCGACACGCTGGTGGCGCACAATTACGGTCATGGTGGCAGCGGCTGGTCGCTGTCGTGGGGCTCCGGCACCATCGCGGTGCGCAAGGCGATGGCGAACAGTCCCAAGCGGATCGCGGTGATCGGTTGCGGCGCGCTCGGCCTCACCTCGGCTATTCTGGCGCAGCAAGCGGGCGCGCAGGTGACGATCTACGCGCGCGATCTGCTCCCAGACACCCGTTCGGCGCGCGCCACCGGAAGCTGGACGCCGGATTCGCGCATCGCGCTCACCAGCGCCGTGTCTGCGGACTTTCCCGCGCTGTGGGAAGAGATGGCACGCACCTCGTTCAAGACCTACCGCCGCTATCTCGGCCTGCCCGGGCGGCCGGTGGAGTGGAACGACCGCTATTATCTTTCCGATCCTGCGCCCGACGACGCACCGGCGACGGCAGCATCGGGCGAATTGGACTTTGCGAGCTATTCCGAGCGCATCGGCGATCTGGTGCCGGCGGTCGTGGACCTGCCGCCCGGCGCGACGCCGTTTCCGACACGCCGCGTCCGCCGCACCTCGGCTATGATGTTCAACATCGCCGATTACGCACACACCCTGATGCGCGACTTCCTCGCTGCCGGCGGCCGCATCGAGCGGCGCGAATTCCACGCCCCGGCCGAACTCGCCCAACTGAAGGAAAAGGTCGTCATCAATTGCCCCGGCTATGCCGCGCGCGATTGGTGGAAGGACCAATCCATCGTGCCGGTGCGCGGTCAGATCGGCTGGCTCGTGCCGCAGCCGGAAGTCGATTACGGACTGTATTACGACGGCGTCAACGTGCTTTCGCGCAGCGACGGCATCGTCATCCAGATGCTCGAAGGCGGTGACATGCGCGGCTACAACGACGCGAACGAAACGCCGAACCGCGCCGAATCCGAAGAAGGCGTGCGCCGCATCGCCGAGCTCTATGCGCGAATGAAGACGGCGTGATGCAACGCCAAACGACACATGGAGGAGACAAACATGATCGGGTTATCGCTTATCTTCGCGGCGGCGCTGGCTGCGACACCGCCGCAAGCCTCGCCGGCCGATCTCGCCGGAATCGATTCTGCCATCCATGACGTTTATGACGTGATCTCCGGACCGCCCGGCCAGAAGCGCGACTGGGACAGGATGCGCACGCTCTTCGCGCCGGGCGCGACCATGAAAGTGATCGGACCGAAAGGTCTGCACGGCGGCAGCGTGGAAGACTACATCGCCCGCGATCGCGACATCCTGGAGAAAGACGGCTTCTTCGAGCACGAATTGGGCCGCCGCCTCGAAGTGTGGGGCGGCCTTGCAACCGCGTGGTCGTCATATGACGGCCACACCGCCGATGGCACCTTCCACGAACGCGGCATCAACAGCTTCGAACTCGTGAAGATCGACGGCAAATGGCTGGTCGCCTCGATCCTGTGGCAGGAAGCAACGCCGGACGTGCCGCTTCCGGACGACCTCAAAGCGCAAAAGTGAAGCGATCGAACCATCGAGTGGCCCGGGTGGCGGACAGGGTGAGATTCGAACTCACGAAACCCTTGCAGGTTCTCCGCATTTCGAGTGCGGTGCCATCAACCACTCGACCACCTGTCCGTGCGGACCAGATACTTAAGCCGGGCGCGGATGGCAAGCGCCGCTAGTTTTCGCCGCCGGAAAGCCAGTCGACGGCGATGGCGGCGGGGCCGCCCTGCCCGAGCGCAGGCGCCAAAATCGGCACGAGCGCGCGCATCTCCGCGGCGAAACCGAATGGCGGATTGGCGATCAGCAGGCCCGCCGCCGACAGCCGCGCCTTGTCCGGCTTCGGGGGCGCACCGGTATCAATGGCGATGCGCAGCAGCTTCCCCACGCCGGCATTGACGATCTCGCCGGCGAAGGCGTTCGCCGCGGCCGGAGATTTGATCGGGAACCACAGCATGTAGATGCCGGTGGCGAATTTCTTGTGCGCCGCGATCAGCGCCGCCGCGGCGCGCGCGAATTCGTCCTCCGATTCATAAGGCGGGTCGATGAGAACGAGGCCGCGGCGTTCCGGCGGCGGCAGCAGCGCTTTCAGCCGCGCGTAACCATCTGCTTCGGCGACACGCACCGTCGCGAACATCGTCAGCGCGGATTTCAGGCCCGCGAATTCCTCGCGCTGCTTCTCCATGGCGACCAGCCGGTCCTTTGGGCGCAGAAGCCGCGCGGCGATCAGCGGCGAGCCCGGATAGCGTGCCGGACCCAGGCTGCGCACGATTTGCAGATACGTTTCCAGCGCGGGCGGCCCCGTAAGCTCGCGAACCCGCGCGATGCCGTCATCGGCCTCGCTGGTGCGCACCGCTTCGCTGCCGGCAAGATCGTAGAATCCGCGCCCGGCATGGGTGTCGATCACGCGGAACGGTTTGTCCTTGGCCCTCAAGTGCCGAAGGATCGCCACCAGCGCGACATGCTTGACGACGTCGGCGAAATTTCCCGCGTGATAGGCGTGACGATAGTTCACGATGTCTTTTCGCGGCGCGGGCGCGCCAGCAACTCGCCGCCACAATTCGGGCAGCGGCCTGTCATGGCATCGGCACAGGCGGCGCAGAAGGTGCATTCATACGAGCAGATGCGCGCCTCGCCGCTGTCGCTCGCCAGCGGCTTGGCGCATTTCTCGCAGCTGTCGCGCATGTCCAGCGCCATTGCCGCTATTTGCCCGCGCGCACTTCGGCGACGACCTTCTTGACGGCATCGATCACCACGCCGGGCGCGTCGATTTCAATATAATGGCCGGTATTCGGCACGACGGTGTTCGACCCGCGCGTCGATTTCGCTGCGATTTCGTCATGCCCGTCCTCCCAGGCTTTGTTCGCGGCGGCCATCTGCGCGGGCGTCGCGCCCGGCAGCGGAATAGGCTTGCTGTGGGTGAGGACGATGAGCGGCTTGTCGCCGAAACTGAACTTCGCTGCCTCGACTTCTACTTGATCGGCGCTGGGTCGATCGTCTTGCGGCATGAAGCTGCCATATTCCGAAGTTTGCGTGTCGAAATTTTTTGCCTGCGCGTATTGCGCAGTCAGCGCCTTGTGCAGCGTATCGTCCAGTTTGTCAGGTGAGTCGCCGGTGCTGACGCAATCCTTCGCGGCCATCGTCTTGGGCGTCACGAGCGCGCCTTTGCGCGCCAGCGCGGCGCAAGCGCGCCGACTTGCCCCCTGGGCATCCAGCATGGAGAACAGATGCGCTTTAGCGGTTGCGGGAAACGACGCCAACATCTTCTGGAACTGATCCGGGAAAGACGGATCGACGAACACAATGCCCGCCACGTCCTTTGGATAGGTCGCGGCGAACAGCGCGCCATAAAGACCGGCGATGGAATGACCGACATAGACGATAGGGGTGTGGATGTGCGCCGCGTTCAGCAGGCGATGAAAATCGTCCACCGTATTGCGCGCATCGGATGGGCGTGGTGACGCGTCGCTGAAGCCATAGCCGGCCCGGTCGTAGGCGCAGGCTCGCGTCACTTTCGCGATCTCACCCTGAACATGCCGCCAGACAACCATGCTGTCGCCCGCGCCGGATTCGAACATCACAACCGGTTCGCCATGGCCCATGCAAAGCAGATTTAGCCGCCGGGCGCCGTCAACCGCGACCAGCTGCTGCGGATGCGCATAATCCTGCGACGGCACGACATGCGCATCGGCCCCCGCAGCCGCAATCGCCGCGGCCGCAAATAACAGTTCGAAAACCATGCCAGCTCCCCGTTTCGAGGCACGCTTCGTAGCACAAATTGCGCTATCGTGAGCCATGCCTCTGTTGCGCGCCGATCTCGAAGCTTTGGACCGTCAGGATCTCTTGCGTCCGTTTCGCGAGCGCTTCGCGCTGCCGGAAGGGGTGATCTATCTCGACGGCAATTCGCTGGGCGCGCTGCCCAAGGCCACGGCGGCGCGATTGCAGCGCGTGGCGCAAGACGAATGGGGCCGCGACCTCATCCGCAGCTGGAACCGGCACGGCTGGATCGACATGCAGCAGCGCGTCGGCGCCAAGATCGCGCGGCTGATCGGCGCAAGCGATGGCCAGACCATCGTCTGCGACTCGACGTCGATCAACCTGTTCAAGGCGCTGGCCGCAGCGCTTCAGCTCAAGCCGGAGCGGCGCGTGATCCTGTCGGAGCGCGGCAATTTCCCGACCGATCTTTACATGGCGCAGGGCCTGATCGCGCAACTCGGCCGCGGCCATCGTCTCAAGCTCGCCGCGCCGGAGGACATGGCCGAGGCGATCAGCGACGATGTGGCCTGCGTGATGCTCACCCATGTGAACTATCGCACCGGCGGCGCTTACGACATGCGCGCGATCACCCGCGTTGCCCATGACAAGGGCGCGCTCACCCTCTGGGATCTGGCGCATTCGGCGGGGGCGGTGCCGCTCGATCTGGACGCCGCGCACGCCGACTTCGCGGTGGGCTGCGGTTACAAATTCCTCAATGGCGGTCCGGGCGCGCCTGCATTTCTCTATATCGCCAGGCGCCATCACGCAGGCGTCGCTCCCGCTTTGTCGGGTTGGTTCGGGCATGCAAACCAGTTCGGCTTCGAGGAAAGCTATACGCCCGCATCCGGCATCGAACGCTTCGCCGTGGGTACGCCGCCGGTTCTGAGCCTCGCGGCGCTGGAGATGGGTGTCGATCTGATGCTCGAAACTTCGATCGCGGCGTTGCAGGAAAAATCGCTCAAGCAATTTGGCGTGTTCCGCGATCTGATGCAGCAGGAACTGGGCGCTTGCGGATTTCGCCTCGCCTCCATCGAAGGCCCAGGTGGACGCGGCAGCCAGATCAGCTATGCGCACGAACAGGGCTGGCCGATCATGCAGGCGTTGATTGCGCGCGGCGTCATCGGCGATTTCCGTGAGCCCAAAATCATGCGCTTCGGCTTCACGCCGCTTTATCTGGGCTTTAGCGAGCTTTGGGACGCGGTCGCCATCCTGCGCCAGATCATGGACGGGGGACTGTGGGACCGTCCGGACTTCCACAAAAGCGCCAAAGTCACCTGAAGCGACGGTGAACCGGTAGCGAGCGCCGCCAAACAAGGTAACCGCGATTTAACCATGCCGACTTAATGTCGCTGGCGTCTTGCCCCGGGGCAGCCTTACGGACGCCGAATGTGACGCAAATCACCGACGCCATTGTATTGGGATTCACCAAAGCCGCCGCCCTTCCGGCGCTCAGCTTCGCGCCCCTGCGCCAGTTGCGGCAGGAAGGCCATCTGCGCGCGATTCATTATGTGACATGGGACAGCCCGGATCTGGACGGCTTCGTCAGGCCAATCCTTGAGATGCCCGATGTCCAGGTGACGCGCGTGCCGCCGCCGCGCGTCAAAGGCACGCCGCCGCAGAAAACGCTCCTCTATCAAACCCACAATCTCGACGCGGCGCTGTCGCTGATCGCCGAAGACGACGCCATCGTGCTGAAGCTGCGGCCCGACTTCGTGGCGAACGTCGATTTCCTGCGCGACAAGATCGTCAATTTCGAGCGCCATTGCGGAACCGTGCCGCGCCACGCTTACGGCATCGAGATGCCCAAGCCGATCCTCGGCAAGAAGGTCTGGGTGCCGTGGGCGGATTCCAACCAATTCTTCTTTTATGAGGACGCGGCGCTGCTCGGCCAGAAGTCCGATCTCGCCAAGCTGCGGGCGCTCATCACGCGCGCCGATCTCGAGACCTTGGAGATGCTGCTCTGCGAGCACTATTACCACATCGCCCGCTACGCGCGGGTGTTCCTGCCCTCCTACCCCTTGTTCCGCGGCTATCTGAAGAATTTTCAATATCTCACCAATTATCCGCAGTACCGGATGGAGATGATCGGCCACGCGCTGAACGGCGCGTTCTTCCTGTTTCCGCTGATTGCGCATGCCTGGATCCTGCATAGCCAGTTCCACGTCGATTGCGGCGCGCAGGATACGCTTCGCTTCTATCCGAACCTTCAGAACATGACGACGGATTGGTCCGACCCGATGCAGTGGCGTCTTGCGCTGCCTTACGACCGCATCGCCTATTGGCGCGGCAACGAGAAGCCGGGGCTGCTCTTTCCCAACGTCAAGCGCGTCTTCGGCCGGCTTGTCTCCGACGATTGGCAAAAGGCGATCTTCACGCAAGAGACTCCCGAACTTCCCGACATTCCGCGAAAGACGCTGTTGGGCCTGCTGGAGCACATCGCCGGACATGGCGACGGCCGCCTTAAGCCCATCGAGCACGAATTCTATCGCGACCTGCAACGGTTCTATCGCAACTATATGAGCGCCCACGCGCGCGAGCTTCCGACCGCCAGCGCGTGGCCCCATGCCGCCGCCAAGGCGCAGGCTGCCGCTGCGGTGGCCGCCCGGTGAGGACGACGATGACCCCGACACCCGTGCACGAAACACTGCGCATGATCGAAAAGAGCTTCGCGCCGCCGGACAGCGGCATAAAGGCCATCCTGTTCGACATGGATGGCGTGCTGATCGACGCGCGCGAATGGCATTATGAAGCGCTGAACCACGCGCTCTCGCCATTCGGGCTCGAAATCGACCGCGACGCACATCTTGCGACCTTCGACGGCCTGCCGACGCGCACCAAGCTCGACATGCTGACGAAATCGCGGGCGCTGCCGCATGGGCTGCATGGCTTCGTCAACCGCATGAAGCAGAAACACACGGTGGACATGGTGCGCCAGCACTGCCATCCGGTCTTCCAGCATCAATACGCTTTGTCGCAACTCAAGGCTGCCGGCTACAAGATCGCGGTGTGCTCCAATTCCATCCGGCAAAGCCTGGAATTGATGATGCAGCGCGCCGGGCTCGACCGCTTTCTCGATCTGATGCTCTCCAACGAAGACGTCTCCAAGCCCAAGCCCGATCCGGAAATTTACCTCGCCGCGATGGCGAAATTCGGTCTTGCGCCGGAGCAATGCCTTGTCGTCGAGGACAACGAGCACGGCATCCGCGCGGCCCGCGCCAGCGGCGCGCATGTCCTGGTCGTCGGAAATCCCGACGATGTGACCCACGAACGCATCCTGGCCGCCGTCGACGGCACGAGGGCTTTGCAATGAACATCCTGATTCCCATCGCCGGCGAGGACAAATTCTTCCGCAGCGACGAATATTTCTTTCCCAAGCCGCTCGTCGAGATCGCCGGAACGCCGATGATCGAGCTGTGCGTGCGCAGCCTGACGCGGCAATTCCCGCAGGCGCATTTCATCTTCGTGGTGCAGGCCGAACACTGCACGCGTTTCTCGCTGGACGGGATGCTGCGCATCCTCACCGAAGGCCGCTGCACCGTGCTGCGCCTCGACCATGCCACGCGCGGCGCGCTGTGCTCCGCCCTCATGGCGATCGATCACATCGCGGCGGATGAGCCGCTGGTGGTCGCCAACGGAGATCAGATCGTCGAGGCCGATTTGTCCGGCTTCGTGGCGCGCGCGACGCGCGACGGCCATGACGGCGCCGTGATCACCTTCGAAAGCCTGCACCCGCGCTGGTCCTTCGCGCGCGTCGATGGCGACGGACTGGTTTGCGAAACAGCGGAGAAACGCGTCATCAGCCGCACCGCGATCGCCGGTTTCTATTACTACAAGAGCGGCAAGGTGTTTGTGGACGCCGCCTTGCGCACGCTCGAATACGAAAGCGGCGTGGAAGGCGCGTATTACATCTCGCAGACCTTGAACAATCTCATCCTCGAGGGCCGCAAGATTGCCGCGCATCGCATTCCCGCCGACCGCTATCACAGCTTCTACTCGCCGCAGAAGGTTCAGGAGTATGAGCGCCACTTGCAGCAGGCCGAACCGCCGCAGCGCGCCGACAGCACGCACAAGATCAACGTCGTCATTCCCATGGCGGGCGAAGGCAGCCGCTTCGTGCGCGCAGGCTACGCCAAGCCCAAGCCGTTCATCGACGTGGCCGGCCGCACCATGATCGAAACGGTGATGGCGAACCTGGCGCTCGATGGCGCCCGTTACATTCTGCTCGCCCGCAAGGAACACATCGCGGCCGAGCCCGAGACCGTCCGCCGCCTGCTGGCTCTGGGCAATGTCGAGTTCCTGTCCGTGGACGGCCTCACCGAGGGCACCGCCTGCACCGTTCTGCATGCCCGCGGTCTCATCGACAACGACACGCCGCTGCTCATCGCCAATTGCGATCAGGTGGTGGATTTCTCCTGCGAGGATTTCGTCGCCGATTGCTGGGCGCGCAATCTCGACGGTTCGATTCTGTGCTTCGAAGACAGCACGCGCGATCCCAAATGGTCGTTCGCCAAAACGCGCGACGACGGTCTGGTCACGCGCGTCGCCGAGAAAATCGCGATCTCCGATCTGGCGACCGTCGGCCTTTATCTCTTCCGCCGCGGCGCCGATTTCGTCGCCGGCGCGGTCGACATGATCGCGCGCAACGAGCGCGTCAACAACGAGTTCTACACCTGCCCGGTCTACAACCACGTCATCGCCAATGGCGGCAGGATCGGCGTGCATGAAGTCCGTTTCGAGGACATGCATGGGCTGGGCGTTCCCGACGATCTGATCGCGTACCTCAAGCTCGTCGGCAGCGAGCGCGCGCTGGCCTGACATCATGCAGTGCATCGTTCCCCTCGCGGGTCCGCAACTCACGCATCCGCAATACGGCCTCATCGTGAAATATCCCGTGGACGGTGCGCCGTTGCTGCGCCGGACTTTGGAGACACGGCCGTGGTGGGGACGCCTGCAGCCGCGCGATCTGATTTTCGTGCTGCGCGAAGGCGAGGAATTGGGTGAAATGCGCGCCGCCGTATCGGCGTGGTTTCCAAATTGCCGTGTCGTGGTTCTATCGCAGCTCACCAAAGGCGCGCTGCTCTCCGCCCTGGCAGGCACCGCGGCGGTGACCGCGCTCGACGAGCCGTTGATCGTCGATCTCGCCGACATTCTCTACGACGCGGACGTCGATATCGAAGGCCGCTTCGCCGCCGAGCCGTCCGCCGGCGCGCTTGTCACCTATTTCGATGCGGACGATGCCTGCTACAGCTATTTCACTTTCGCCGCTGACGGCTCCGTCGATTTTGCGGCGGAGAAAAAAACGATCTCCCGCCATGCCTCCGCCGGAACTTATATTTTCCGGACAACGGCGCATTTCGTCGCCGCCGCGGGCCGTTCGCTGCTGGAAGCGCGCGAGGAGCTCACGTTCGGCGGCGCGCTGTTCGTCTGTCCGTGCATCAACAGCATCGTGCGAAACGGAGGGCGCGTGCTGCCGATCGCGACGCGCGATGTGCGCTCGGTCAGCAAGCTCCTGCACGCGGGCTGACCCACTAGAACCGGTCGAAATGGGAGAGCAGCGACAAATTGGGAAGAATGCGAAACGCTTCGGGATGATCGTAGGCTTTTCCGGCGCTCATCCATCCCACGTCGTATCCGGTCGCCGTGCCGATCTGGAATAGTTCGCGCGGCGTGAGCAATTCCGGGATCGCGCCGATGCCGAGCTCCTTGTGACAATCGAAGATCCGGGCGCCATGAAAGCAGACGCGATAAAACATATAAAGCAAGTGGTCGAACGTTTCCCAGCGCAATGCCGCCAGGAACAGCGCCAGCGAGCCGTGGGTCGCTTCCATGCAGGCGAAGAACCCGCGCAGATGTTCCGCGCCGTAGACCGGCATGTCTGCAAACCACGTATATAATGTGTGGCCGTTGGTGCGCGCGGCGATCTCCAGCCTGGCGGCCGGCGCAAACAGCGTTGCCGATTCCCGAACGATGCCGGCGAGCAAATCGCGATTGGGCGCTCTGCCGATGCTGCCGCCGATATACAGAGCCTCCTCGTGGTTGCCTCGAGCGACTTCGTGGATGCGCGCCAGCCCGGCGACGGCCAGCGTGTCGCTGTCCAAACAGATCGTCGTTTCCACGCCGTTCTGAAGCGCCCAGCTCAAGCCGACGAATTTCTTCAGGTTTATCGCGCAACGATCGGTATTTTGCCGCAAGCGCTCGACAAGAGCGTCGGAGCCGAGATTGTCCCGGATCCATGCCTCGGCATCGAGAAACAGAAGGTTGGCGGCCAGCCGATGATGCGACAGCGCTTGCGTGAAGTAATGGTGGTCGTTCCGGTCGCTCGCGATCACCAGGATTTTGGCTTCGGACGGCACGGCGTGGAGCGCCACGCTGTTGAGAAAGGAAACGAGCCAGTTGATCTTCGGCCGGTGCGCCGGGATCACAATGAGGTACTCCATTCTCTCCATCGCGCTCACCGGCTCCCGCGTCAACGATTGAAAAAGCTATCGGCTTCATCCGGAAAGTCGGTGCAGATCAGCGTCTCGCGCAAGATGTCGGCGTCCAGCCCGCCCAACGCGCGCCACATCGGCTCGTGCGGGCGCCTATGCAACTCCGGCGACACGATGGCAACCGCCTTTCCTTCCGCGTGAATCGTGCGCAGGGTATCCAACGTCCACCAATCGCGCGTGAACGCATCGAGCCAAACTCCGGCCGCGCGCTCGAACAGGCCGGTCTTGGGTTCGTGTTCGCTGAGGCGCAGAAACACGGGCATTCCGGCCTTGAGATAATGAAGGCTGTCGGGGACCGACATATCGAACACAAAGAAATCCTCGACCGAATACCGCGCCAGGGATTTCGCGACGGCCTCGCACAAACCATCCGCCTTGATGTTCAAGGCCAGGGTCGTGCCGCATCCGCGCGCGGCAAAAGCTTCCAGGAAGCTATCGAAGCTTGCAGCCTGCGCCTCGGGTGGATCGTGCGAGATGACGATCTGGCGCGCGCGGTCTCTCAGATCGGTCTCGATGCCGTGGCCGCCCGCCCAGGCCCGCTCGAACGCGGCCAAACTGTTCTTCTCGTGCGGGGCGCGCCAATGTCCGCGATGGGCCAGGATCTTCATCGTTGCGCTCCGGCGCGTCCGCGCGAATCTGGGCCAACGATAACAGAAAACGCCTTCAGTCCGCAGCAACGTGCGTGCCGCCGCCGCTCACCGCGCGCCGTGCCAGCCAGATGATCGGAATCATCGCGATGCTGAGCCAGCCGGAAATCCAGAACAGATCGTCCGCGGCGAGCAGATAGGCCTGTTGCCCCAAATTGTGGGCCAGCAGCGCGTAGCCCTGCAAGGTGCCAAAACCCAAATGATGCAGATGTGTGGTGGCCTGCTGCAGCACCGGCGAAAAGACACTCGAGGAATCCGCCAGCCGGCTCTGATGCAGCGCTTCGCGGCGATCCCACATCGTGGTGATGATCGAGGCGGCGAACCCACCCGCGGTGATGCGCGCGAAATTTGAGATGCCCGATGCGGAGGGGATCAACTCCGGCGGAATGCCGTCCAGCGAAATCGTCAGCAGCGCCACGAAGAACGTGCTCATGGATACGCCCTGCACCAGAAGCGGCATCACGAAATCCCAGAAGCCGGCGTCCTGGGTGAAGCCGGCGCGCATGAAATAGGACACCGCGAAAGCGACGAACGCGACCGTCGCGATCCAGCGCGCGTCGATGCGCGACATGAAACGCGCGGCGAACGGCGTCAGCAGCACGGCGACGACGCCGCTCGGCGCCGCCACGAGGCCCGCCCAGGTGGCGGTGTAACCGATATTGGTCTGCAGCCACAAAGGCATCAGCAGGATGTTGGCGAAGAACACCGCATAGCCGAGGCAAAAGGCGACGGTGCCGAGCGCAAAGTTGCGATTGCGGAACAGCGACAGATTGACCACGGGATGCTCGTCGGTGAGCTCCCAGATCACCCACGCAACGCAACCCACGGCCGCGACAATCGCGAGGACGACGATCTGCGGCGAAGCGAACCAGTCGGCGTCCTTGCCGGTGTCGAGCATGACTTGCAGCGCGCCGACCCATACCATCAGCAGTCCCAGACCGACGCGGTCGATGGGCAGCTTGTGTCTTGGCGTCTCGCGACTGGACAGATTGGTCCAGCACAGGAAGGCGGATAGCAGCCCGACGGGAACGTTGATCAGGAAGATCCAGCCCCAATGATAGTTGTCGGAAATGTAGCCGCCCAATATCGGCCCCACGATGGGCGCCACCAGCGTGGTGATCGACCAGATGCCTAGCGCCGTGGCGCGTTTCTGCGGCGGAAAGATGGAAATGAGCAACGCCTGCGAGCCCGGAATCAGCGGCCCGGAGAGGCCGCCTTGCAGCACGCGGAACACGATCAGCACCGGCAGGCTCCACGCGATCCCGCACATGAACGAAGCGACGGTGAACAGAAGCACCGAGGCGACGAAGGTTCGCACCACGCCATAGCGTCCCATCAACCAGCCGGTCAGCGGCACGCCGACGCCGTTGGCAACGGCGAAGGACGTGATGACCCAGGTCCCCTGATCGACGCTGACGCCGAGGTTTCCAGCAATGGTGGGCAACGAGACATTGGCGATGGTGGTGTCCAGCACCTGCATGAACGTGCCCAGCGCCAGCGCAAATGACGTGATCGCGAGCGGCATGCCCACCAGCGGAGCCGGCGGCGCCATTTGGCGTGCGGCACCGGATTCGCTCATTTCGCCGCGCCGCTCTGCGCCAGGATTTGCGCGATCAGCCGATCGCCCAACTGCTTGCCCGCGTCGTCCACATCCGCGCGCATGGGCTGCGTCGGTGCCGCGCTGCCGATCGTCGAGCCGGAAAGGTCGCGCACATCGACCGACACGGTGGCCGACAAGCCGATCCGCAGCGGATGCTTGCGCAACTCGACCGGATCCAGCGCGATGCGCACCGGCACGCGCTGCACGATCTTGATCCAGTTGCCGGAGGCATTTTGCGGCGGCAACAGCGCAAACGCGCTACCGCTTCCCGCGCCGAGGCCCTCGATCTTGCCGTGATAGGTCACATCGCCGCCATAGAGGTCGGCGGTGACCGTCACCGGCTGCCCGACTCGCATATCGGCGAGCTGGCCTTCCTTGAAATTCGCATCGACCCACAAATCGTCGAGCGGAACCACCGCCATCAGCGGCGTGCCGGCGGCAATCTGCTGGCCGAGCTGCACCGAGCGTTGCGCCACCACGCCATTGACCGGCGCGATCAGCTTCATGTGGCCATAGACGATTGCGGCGCTGCGCAGCTTGGCCATCGCGGCCAGCACGTCGGGATTGCTCGCGACATTGGCGCCCTCCACGGCGGCAAGGCCCTGCGAAAGACTGCCTTGCGCCGCGGACAATCCGGCTTGCGCCGCCGCAACCGCGTCGCGCGCGTGGGAAACTTCCTCGGCCGATACGGCGCCGTCTGCGGCGGACGCCGCGCGGCGCCGATAATCCGCTTGCGCCTGCGCCAGTTGCACGCGCGCGGCGGCGACTTGCGGACGCAAAGCATCGACCTTGGAAAATTCAGACCGCACATTGCGGATGGCGCGCGCCAGATCGGCCTCCGCCGCCTGCAGATTCACCAGCGGTGTCGTCGGATCGAGTTCCACCAGAAGCTGGCCGCGATGCACCATCTGCGTGTTGTCGGTGTGCAGCGCCAGCACGGTGCCGTTCTCGCGGCTGGTGATCGACACCACATTGCCGCCGATATAGGCGTCATCCGTGCTCTCGTAGAAACGCGCATCGAAGAACCAGTAGAGGCCCCAGATGGCCAGGGCCAGAATCACAACCGCCGCCAAAATGAACAGCAGCCGCTGGCGCGTGCTCGTCTGTCGCAACGTCTCGCTGCCGGGATATTTCATGGCGATTTGTCCTGATGTGAATCTGTTGTGGCCGGCGCGAAGCCGCCGCCGAGAGCGAGCACCAGCGACACGCGCGCCGCCGCCGCCTGGCCATCCAGCAACGCCGCATTGCGGCGGGCCTCGATGAAGATGTCCTCGGCACTCAGTGTGTTGAGCTGCGGGCTGAGGCCGTTGCGATAGCGCGTCTGCGCGATGCGAAAACTGCCTGCCGCCGCCTCCAACGCTTCGCGCTGATCGCGCATTTCGGAGTCCAGCGCGCGGCTCTGGGTCAGCGCGTCCGCGGTCTGCTTGACGGCGCCGACGACGGCACTGTTGTAATCGGCCACCGACAGATCGAGATCGGCGGTGGCGTTGGCATATTGCGCGTGCAGCTTGCCGGCATCGAAGATCGGCAGATGGATCGCCGGCCCGGCGCCGTAGTTCAACGCCGCGGCGGAGAACAGCGGGCCGAGGCCGATCGACGCCCAGCCCACCAAGCCCATCAGATTGACGTCGGGATAAAACGCGGTGCGCGCGACTTCACGCCCCGACACCGCGGCAGCGATACGCGCCTGGGCGGCGAGAATGTCCGGGCGGCGCGCCAGAAGATCGGCCGGTAGCGCCGCCGGCAGCGGCAGACCCGCTTGCAGGTCGAGCGTCGGACGCGTCACGGCGCCGTACATATCCGCGCCGCGACCGACCAGCGCGGCCAGCGCATGGACCGCCAATTCGCGATTGCTGTTCGCGGCGGTCAGCGCCTCGCGGGCTTCGGAAAGCTGCGCCTGGGCCTGCTTGAGCGACGCCGCGTTCTCCAGGCCGTTGCGAAACCGCGTGTTGGTCAGCGACAGAACGCTGGTGCGCGTCGTGACCGCATCGGCGGCGACGTCGGCGAGCCGATAGGCGCTGGCAAGCTGGATATAGGCCGTGGTCACCGCGCCTTCGAGCGCAAGGCGCGCGGCTTGCGCATCGAGCGCAGAGGCGTTGGCGGTGGCGCGCGCCTTGTCCACCATCGCCGATTGGCGCCCCCAGAAATCGATATCCCACGACAGATTGGCCTGGATGGCGCCAATCCATTGCGTCGTGCCGCCATAAGGCGGCGGGATAATGTAGGTCTTGCTGAAGCGCTCGCGCGTTTCCTGCGCGTCCAAACTCGCTTGCGGATAGGTGCTGGCGCGGCTTTCGGACAATTCGGATTGCGCGGCGCGCAGCCGCGCCATCGCCGCCGCCAATGTCGGGCTGCCCGCGATGGCCCGATCGACGAGCGCATCGAGTTGGCGGTCGTTGTAGGCGGTCCACCACGCCGCGCCGATTTGCGGCGCGGGCGCGGCCGTCAGTCCGAGCGCGGCCGGCTTGAGCGCAACCTGGCTGGGCGTCGTCGACGGCGCATCGACGCAAGCAGTCAGCAGCAGCGAGGACAGCACGACGATGGAGAGACTTTTCATCGTGCTGCCCTCGTGCGCGCCGGCGCTGTAACGGACTCCCGCTCGATGCGCGCGAGCAGGCGCGTCAGCAATTCGATCAAAGTGTTCACTTCGGCGTGGGAGAAATCGCTGAGGCTGTCGTTCCACAGATCGACCATGCGCGGGATCAGCAATTTGGACATCGCGCGGCCCTTCGCCGTCAGCACCACGTTGACGACGCGGCGGTCCGCGGTGTCGCGCTCGCGCTTTACCAGCCCGCGCTTTTCGAGCTGGTCCAGCATGCGCGTCGTGGCGCCGGTGTCGTGTCCAAGATGCTGCGCCACTTCCGCGCAGGTCTTTGCGATGCCGTCGCCCAGCCCCATCAGCGTCACCCATTGCGTGAAACTGAGCTCGGCGCGCGCAAAGCGCGCCTCGGCGCGCGGCGCCATCAGATTGTGCAAGCGCCGAACCAGATAGCCGATCGAATGGCGGCAGTTGAGATTTTTCTCGGTATAATATGGCTTTTTCGGCATCGTCCCGTTCCCTGCCCAGACAATTGCTGCCTGGGCAGTTAAATAACAAGGGCTTTGGGTTGCAAAAAACTCATACCCCGCGCGCTTTTGCGCCGGTGCGGCTGCGTCATCGTCCCGCTGGAGGCGCCTCAGCGAATGGCTCGCGCCAAAACGGATGCGGAACAGAACCGCGAGCGGCGCGTTATCCGTCCGGCGGGTGTTCCATCCAAAGTTGACGGGATTTTGCGATTATGGTGAGTGCTTTTATGGCTTATGCAAAACATCAGCCAGCGATTGCTGTCCCGCGTTCGGACTGGGCGCTGTTTCTGGATCTCGACGGAACGCTCCTCGATATCGCCATCAGTCCGGATGCCGTCCTCGTGCCCGACTCGCTCGCCGCGCTGCTGACGCGCACGCGCGCGTGGCTGAAAGGCGCATTGGCTATTGTCAGCGGCCGTCCGCTCGCACAGATCGACCGGTTGATGGCACCGCTGGTTCTGCCCTGCGCCGGCGAACACGGCGCGATCCTGCGCCTGGCGGATGGTACCGTGGAATCCACCGATCGGCTGCCGATGCCGTCATCCTGGGTGACGCGCCTGCAAGCGGCGACAAAGGATTGGAGCGGCGTTTTCGTGGAACGCAAAGATCGCGGCGTCGCGGTGCATTTTCGCCAATGCCCGTCGCGCGAGACGGACATACGCCGGCTCGTCGAGAGCCTGGTTGCCGAAAACCCGGATGAATTCGAGGTGCTGCCGGCGAGCAAGGCGTTCGAAATCCGCAATCGCGGACAGACCAAAGGAAAGGCCGTCGAGCGTTTCATGGCGCAGCCGCCATTCGCGGGCCGCGTTCCGGTGTTCGTCGGCGACGACGTGACCGATCAGGACGGCTTCCGCGCCGCGCAGGCGATGGGCGGCATCGCGCTCGACGTCCCTGTCGCGTTCGGCGGGCGTCCTTCCGAAGTGCTGCGCTGGCTCGAAGCCGGCGTGCCCACGGCGGAGGGCTGAGGCGTGGTTTCGCTCAATCTCGCGCCCATCGGCAATTGCGCCGTGTCCAGCCTGATCGACGCCAATGGTCGCCATAGCTGGTTCTGCTTTCCGCGGCTGGACAACGATCCGGTCTTCAATTCGCTCGTCGGCGGCCGCGATCCCGAAAAGGGCTTTATGGACATCGCGGTCGATGGCCTGGCCAAGGTTTCGCAATCCTACGTCCGCAACACTGCGATCCTCGAGACCATCATGGAGACAGAGGCGGGCGAGAAGCTGCGCGTCATCGACTTTGCGCCGCGCTTCAAGATGTTCGATCGCAATTTTCGTCCGCCCATGATCGTGCGCCGCATAGAGCCAATGGTGCGCGAGCCGCGCATCAAGATCCGGATTCGCCCGACTTTCGATTACGGCGCCTCCGCACCACGCGTCAGCCTGGGCAGCAATCACCTTCGCTACATCGGCGACGACGCGGTGCTGCGCGTGACCGCCGACATCGGACCGGCCTATATCCTCAACGAGCAGCCTTTCCTGCTGCACCGGCCCATCAGCCTTTTCATCGGTGCGGATGAAAGCCTGTCGCAGAATCCGGACAGCCTCTCCAATCATTTCCGCCACGAGACCATGCGCTACTGGGCGGATTGGGCGCGAAAGCTTGCCATTCCTTTCGAATGGCAAGAGGCCGTGATCCGCGCGGCGATCACCCTGAAGCTGTGCAATTACGAAGAGACCGGCGCCATCGTCGCGGCGATGACGACCTCGATTCCCGAAGCGCCGAACACCGCGCGCAACTGGGATTATCGCTTCTGCTGGCTGCGCGACGCCTATTTCACGGTCAACGCCCTCAACCGCCTCGGCGCGACGCGGACGATGGAGCATTTCGTGCGCTTCCTGCTGAACAGTGTCGTGAACGAGAATGGAAAGCCGCTGAATCCGCTATATCCGATCGTCTCGAGCACCGACCTTGCCGAACATGTCGCCGAGGCATTGCCGGGCTATCGCGGCATGGGGCCGGTGCGCATCGGCAATGCCGCGGCCGATCAGGTGCAGAACGACGTCTTCGGCTCGATCGTCCTGTCCTCCGCGCAGCTGTTCTGGGATTCGCGCGTCGATCTGGTCGGCAGTCGCGATCTCTACGATCGGCTTTGCCCGATCGGGCGCGCCGCCGTGGATCGGGCGCTGATGCCGGATTCCGGCGTGTGGGAATTTCGCGGGCATACCCGCGTCCATACTTATTCCGTCGCGATGTGCTGGGCTGCCGCGCATCGCATGGGCCTGATCGCGCGACAGGTTGGCGCCACCGACGACGTGGCGCAGTGGGAAGACAAGGCGAAGGCCATCCGCGATCAAATCCTCAAACGCGCGATAACGGCGGACGGGTGGATTTCCGGCGCATTCGATGAGGACATGGTCGATGCCGCGACCCTGCTGCTGCCGCAAATCGGCTTGCTGGCGCCCACCGACGCGCGCTTCCTCAAGACGCTGGAAATCACCGAAAGGCGGCTGCTGCGCAACGGCTTCATGCTGCGTTACGACGAGCCGGACGATTTCGGGATGCCCGAAACCGCGTTCCTGATCTGCACATTCTGGTACATCGACGCGCTCGCGGCTGTCGGACGGCAAGACGAAGCGCGCCGTCTGTTCGAGAACCTGTTGTCGCATCGCAACTCCGCCGGTCTTCTGTCCGAAGACCTTCACCCTCAGACCAAGGAATTGTGGGGGAATTTCCCGCAAGCCTATTCCCTCGTCGGTCTGATCCTTTCGGCATTCCGTTTGAGCCGCAGCTGGGAACAGGGTCTATGGCACGCGTCGTAGTCGTCTCCAACCGCGTGCCCGTGCCCGATCAGGGGCCGCGTGCCGGCGGTCTTGCGATCGTGCTGCAGGAAGCGCTGAGCCAGATCGGCCTGTGGTTCGGCTGGAGCGGGCGCACCACGCCACAAGGCGCGGATGATGCGCGGATCGTCCAACGTGGCGGCATTGATTACGCCACCATCGATCTGTCGAAGCACAATTACGACAATTTCTACGTCGGCTTCGCCAATGGCGCGCTGTGGCCGCTGCTGCATTTCCGGCTTGGCCTGATCGAGTTTCGCCGCGAGCATCTGGAGGGCTATCGTGCCGTCAACGATATTTTCGCCCGCGCGCTCGCCAAGCTGCTGCGACCGGACGACCTCATCTGGGTCCACGATTATCATCTGATCCCGCTGGCGGCCGCCTTGCGCGAGCTGGGTGTGACGAACCGCATCGGATTCTTCATGCACATTCCCTTTGTGCCGCCGAGCGTGTTCGCGGCGCTGCCGCAAGGCGACGGGCTGCTTCGCGATTTTTGCGCTTACGATCTGGTGGGATTCCAGACGGACGAACATCTGCACGATTTTCAGGACACCATCCGCCAGTTGTTGCACTACGAAATCGACGCGCAGGGCACGATCTTCTCGCCAGGCCGCAAGTCGCGCTCCATCGTCTGCCCGGTGGGCATCGACAGCGCCGAGTTTCACCGTCAGGCCGAACGCGCGGTGAATGGCAAGAACAACAAGCGGCTGCTCGCCAGCCTGTCCGGACGCAGCCTGATGATCGGCGTCGACCGGCTCGATTATTCCAAAGGCCTGCCGAACCGCTTCGAGGCGTTCGGCCGGTTGCTGTCGCGCTTTCCCGAGCATTCCCAGCATGTCAGCTATCTTCAGGTCGCGGTGCCGTCGCGCGAGGATGTCAGCGAATATGCCTCCTTGCGGCCCGTGCTCAACCGCATGACCGGCGACATCAACGGACGGCATGGAGCGTTCGATTGGGTGCCGCTGCGCTACATGAGCCAGCGCGTCGCGCGCTCGACACTGGCGGGATTTTATCGCGCGGCGCGCGTCGGTCTTGTCACGCCGCTCCGCGACGGGATGAATCTGGTGGCCCACGAATATGTCGCCGCGCAAGATCCCGATGATCCCGGCGTGCTCGTTCTGTCGCGCTTTGCCGGCGTGGCGAGCTATTTCGAGGATGCGCTCATCGTCAATCCCTACGATCCTGACGAGATCGCCGAGGCGATGCACACCGCCCTGCTGATGCCGCTCGCAGAACGCCGCAGCCGCAACGCCAGGCTGCTCGTGCAGTTGCACAAGCTCACCGCCGCGGCCTATTGCAAGAAATTCCTCAGTGCGCTGAGCGGCTGCGGCGTGAAGGAGCAAGTCCAGCAACTGGCTTGACCGTTCCGCACGGCCGTCTTTCAGGGGCAGTGCGGCCGGCGAGACATTCATTCACGTTATAATGAATGTTGACGAAGCCTCGGCCCGGCTGCAAGGTGGGCCATTCGACGTTCACAACAATGTCGATGGGGAGGCAGTCCGGTGAAAAGCAGAGACGCCGCGCTTGCGGCGAAACGGACTTTCTTTTCTGCTGCAGGGAAGAAGAGAGCCACCGCGTGACAACGGCGCCCGGTCCATCGCCATCGACGCAGCTTTCGCGCGAACCCGGCCTCTCGCCGACGCCCACGATCCCCGGCAGGCGCGCCTGGGTCGTGCTCATCATGTTGTGCTTTGTCTATGTGCTGAATTTTCTGGATCGCTCGCTGCTGTCGATCCTGGCCAAACCCATCGAAGACAGCCTGCACATCTCCGACGGGCAGCTCGGTTTGGTCAGCGGTCTGTTGTTCGCGCTGTTCTATTGCTTCATCTCGATTCCGGTCGGCTGGCTCGCTGACAAGACGGGCCGCGTCTGGGTGCTGACCGCGGCCTGCGCGATCTGGAGCGGCGCGACCATGGCTTGCGGTTTCGCCGCGAATTTCGCGCAGCTCGCCGTGGCGCGCATGACCGTGGGCTTCGGTGAGGCCGGCGGCGTTCCGCCCTCTTACGCCATCATCTCCGACTACTTCCCGTCCGGCCGCCGTGGCATGGCGCTCAGCATCTACAATCTCGGGCCGCCTATCGGGGCCGCGCTCGGCATCGCCTTCGGGGCATCCATCGCGGCTGCTTACAACTGGCGCGACGCCTTCATCGTTCTGGGCTCCGCTGGCGTGCTCGCGGCGATCCTGCTCGCCATTTTGGTTCGCGAGCCGGCGCGCGGCGGCCTCGACAAAGCCGAAGAGAGCGACGCGGCATCCGGCTTCCGCCAGACCATCGCGATGTTCTTCTCGCGCCCATCGCTCGTGCTGGCCGCGGTGGGAAGCGGCGTAACCCAGATTGTCACTTATGGCGCGGGCGGCTTCACGACGCTCTTTCTCATGCGCGAGAAAGGCATGACGCTCGAAGAGGTGGCGCTGTGGTCGGCGCTCGTGGTCGCCATCGGCATGAGCGGGGGCATTTTCATCTCCGGCGTGGTGATCGATCGCTATACAAAACGCTGGAAGCAAGCCTATGCGTTGATCCCTGCCGCGTCTCTCGCGCTCGCGCTGCCGTTTTATGTCGGCTTCGTCTGGGCGCCGACATGGCAGCTTTCGCTGGCGTTCCTGCTGGGTCCCTACCTCTTCAATTTCTTCTACCTGTCGTCCTCGGTGACGCTGGTGCAGGAAGAGGTGCGCCCCGATCAGCGCGTGACCGCCGGGGCGCTGCTGCTGCTGGTGATGAATTTGATGGGCATGGGCATCGGCCCCACTCTGGTCGGCGCGGCCAGCGATTTCTTCCACGCCGGGCACCCGCACAATTCCCTGCAACTGGCCCTTTGGCTGCTGGTGCCGTTCTATGCGATCGCGATCGCGATCTTCCTGTGGCTGGCGCGCGTGCTTCGCAAAGAAGCTCTCACAAGTGGAGTGTCGCAACGATGAAGCGTCTGTTTGCGGTTCTTTGCGTCGCCGCTGCGCTTGGGCTCGCGGCGAGTTCTGCGTCTTATGCGAAAGGCGCGCCTCTCGTGAACGCGCCTGCCGGCACGTTGAAGGGCGAGAGCGAGGGCGCGCTCAACGTCTTCGAAGGCATTCCCTATGCGCAGCCTCCGGTGGGACCGTTGCGCTGGAAGCCGCCGATGCCGCTGCCGCGATGGGATGGGATCAAGACCACGACCGCGTACGGTCCCGGCTGCTTTCAGCTTCAATCCAAGAAGCTTGTGAGCATCTACTCCGAAGATCCCATGCCGGTGAGCGAGGATTGCCTGACGCTGAATATCTGGGCGCCCGCCGACGCGCACAATGCGCCGGTGTTCTTCTGGATCTATGGCGGCGCGTTGTGGGGTGGGGCGAGCCGCGAAGCCCTCTATGACGGCGCTCCTCTGGCACAACACGGCATGATCGTGGTCACGATCAATTACAGGCTGGGCGTCCTTGGCTGGCTGGCGCATCCCGAACTCAGCGCTGAATCGCCGCTCGGCATATCCGGCAATTACGGGCTGCTCGATCAGATCGCGGCTTTGCATTGGGTCAAAGACAACATCGCCGCGTTCGGCGGCGATCCTGCGAACGTGACGATCGCTGGAGAATCCGCGGGCGGGCTCAGCGTCATGTATCTGATGGCCTCACCGCTGGCGCGCGGCTTGTTCGCAAAAGCGATTGCAGAGAGCGCTTATATGGTCTCCACGCCGGAGCTGAAGCAGGCCAGATATGGCTCGCCCTCCGCCGAGGAAAGCGGCGTGCAACTCGCCGCCGCGCTTCATGCACCGAACATCGCGGCGTTGCGCGCAATGGATCCGGCGACGCTGACGGCCGGGGCGGCGGCAGCGAGATTTGCGCCCTTCGGCGTGGTGGACGGGCATGTCCTGACGGGACAGCTCGTCGATATTTTCGACAAAGGCGAACAGGCGGACGTGCCGATCCTCGCCGGATTCAACAGCGGCGAAATCCGCTCGCTGAGGATGCTCGCGCCGCCCGTGCCGCCGAGCGCGGCCGATTATGAGAAGGTCATCCGCGCGCGCTATGGCGATCTCGCCGACGAATTCCTCAAGCTCTATCCCAGCACCGACATGCAGGAGAGCATTTGGGCGACGACGCGCGATGCGCTCTATGGCTGGACCGCCGAGCGGCTGGTGCGAAAGCAGACGGCGCTGGGCCAGCCGTCGTTCCTCTACTTCTTCGATCATGGCTATCCCGCCGCCGATGCCGCCGGCTTGCACGGGTTTCACGCCAGCGAACTGCCTTTCGTGTTCGGCGCGACCGACCGCACCGCGCCGCTGTGGCCCAAGATTCCAGCGACCGCGCAGGAGACAAAGCTTTCCGACGCCATGATGGAGTATTGGAGCAGTTTTGCGCGGACCGGTCATCCCGAGGCCGCCGGCGAACCGGCATGGCAAGCGTTCGACTCGACAAGCGCCTACTTGGATTTCACCGACGCGCCGCATCCGTCGCAACATCTGCTGCCGGGGATGTATACGTTGCATGAGCAAGCCGTTTGCCGCCGCAAAGCGGCCGGCGATCTTGCCTGGAACTGGAATGTGGGCCTTGTCTCGCCGCCGCTTCCCCCGCATGCGGGCTGCGAATAATCGGCGCATCGGCAACTCGAACGGAGGCACGACATGAATATCTCCGAATTCAAATTGCACGCCGCCGATTTCGGAGCCTTCGGCCAGGGCCTGCAAAGTCCCGAATGCGTGTGGCTGGATGAAGACGGCGTGTGGGCGTCCGACGCGCGCGGCGGCGTTGCCCATGTGAGGAAAGATGCGGATCCCGAGCTGCTGGGATCGGGGATCGTGAACACCAACGGGTTCAGCCGCCGCCCCGATGGCAGCTTCGTCGTTGCCGGCATCGGCGATGGCGGCTTGCACCTGATCGGCCCCGGCGGCGAAACGCGCACTTTGCTGGACAGCTTCGACGGCAAGCCGCTCGGCGCCGTCAATTATGCCTGCGCCGATGGGCCGGAGCGCATCTGGCTCTCGGTGATGACGCGCCAGGCGCGCTGGCACGACGCGCTCACCTCATCGACGCTGGACGGCTACATCCTTCGCATCGACGGCGCGCGCTGCGAAATCGTCGCCGATGGGCTGGACCTGACCAATGAAGTCAAAATCTCGCCGGACGGGCGATACCTCTACGCCGCCGAAACGCTTGGATGCCGCATCGTGCGCTTCGCGATCCGGCCCGATGGATCGCTCGGGCAAAAGCAGATCGTCGGACCCCAGAACCTTGGCCGTGGCGCGCTTCCGGACGGCATCACCTTCGACCCGTGGGGCAATCTCTGGATCACGATGATCGGCCAGAACGGCCTCAGCGTGATGGACCGGCACGGCGACGTCCACGTCGTCTGGCGCGACATGAACGAAGCGGCTGTCGAGACCATGGCGGCGGGTGTCGAACATCGCAACGGCTCTGTCGATCACCTCGCGGCGTGCGCCTCGCCGGACGGTCCATTGCGGCTGCCGACGAGCATCGCGTTCGGCGGCGCGGACGGCCGCACGGCCTATGTCGGCACCTTGATGCTGACGCACCTGCCGACATTCCGGCTGCCCGAGAGCCTCGATTAGGAAATCACTTTCTAAGAGAGAGAAACCCCGCGGCCATAAAATCGGCCATGCGCGCTTTCACGGCGTCGAGATCGTCGGACTTGCAGAGCCCGCCCGAAAGACGATCGAGCCGGCCGCTGCGCGACAGAGAATGCATGAAGCTGCCGGTCACGAAGTGGTAACCCCAGAAAATATCTTCCGCGGGGACATCCGGCAGCGCCTTGCGCAATATTCCGATCAGGCGCAGCACCACAGGATCGAAATGTTCATCGAACATCGCAGCGCCTTCCGGCGTGTTGGACAATTGCGAGCCGAAGGCGCCGTAGTTTTTCCACCCGGTGCCGCCGCCCTTGTAAAGATCGTAGTCGGTATCCAGAAAGGCGTGCAGCGCACCGGCTACCGTCGGCTTGCCCTTCGCGTCTTTTTCGTACTGGTCGAGTGCCTTCATGCGGCGCTCGCTGGTCACAGGGGCGCGCCGCACAAACACCGATGTGAACAAAGAGAACTTGTCCTCGAAATAATAATGCATCAGCGAGGTATGGACGCCGGTCTTCTGCGCAACGTCACGCAGGGTCACGCCATGAAGGCCGTGCTTGGAGAAAAGATATTCGGCCGCATCCAGGATCTGCTCCAACGTATCGGCCCGCTGCTCGGCCTTCGTTCGAGATGCCTTTTTGGGACGGGCTTTGCGCAATTTGGTCTTGGTTCGCGTCATCGATACGACCTTTATAGCGTGTCGGGGACCACATACCAGCCGCCGGCTGGATAGCTCCACCCCGCCGTCTAGGCCTTTGCGTATTCCGCGCGAAGACGATTTTTGTCAATCTTGCCGGTGGCGGCCAGCGGCATATGCGACACATGGATCACCTCATCCGGAATCCACCAATCCGCGACGCTGCCGCGAAGGGCATCCAGCAGCATCTCGTCGTCCAGCATGTGGCTCTTCTGCGGTTCGACGATGAGGATCGGCCTTTCGCCCCATTTGGAGTCCGCTTTGCCGATCACCGCGACCTGCCCCACGCCCGGCAGCTTGCCGACGATGCTTTCGATCTCTCCCGGATTGATCCACTCGCCGCCGGATTTGATCAGGTCCTTGGAGCGGCCGGTGATGGTGAGATTGCCGTCGTCGTCGATGCAGGCCAGATCGCCGGTGTCGAAATAGCCCTCGGCGTCCACCGCGTCCCGTTCGGCCTTGAAGTAGCGCTGCACAACGCTGGCGCCTTTCGCCTTCAGGTGGCCGGCGATGTTTCTCTGCTGCGGTAGCGTTTTGCCCTCGGCATCGGTGAGTTTCAGATCGAGCCCCATCGGCGGACGGCCGGAGGCCACCACGCGCTCCGGGCCTTGCGCCGGCGCGATGGTGCCGAGCGGCGAAAGCTCCGTCATGCCCCAGCTTGTCTGCACCCGCGCGTGCAGGCGCTCTTCCATGCGCTCGATCAGCGCGTCCGGACATCTGGAACCGCCGATGATGACGCGCGCGAGCGAGGGCACATCGCCGCCCGCTGCATCGAGATGATCGAGCAGACCGAGCCACACCGTCTGCACACCGGCAGCGACCGTTACGCCCTCATCGCGGATCAACTTGGCCATACGCGCCCCGTCTGTGTAGCGCCCCGGCAGCACCAGCTTGGCGCCCACGGCCGGGCCGGCAAACGAAAAGCCCCAGCCATTGACGTGAAACAGCGGAACGGCGACCAAAGCCGAATCCGCCGGCGTCAGCGCAACCGAATCCGCCTGCAGCGCACGCAGCGTGTGCAGATAATTGGAGCGGTGAGTATAGAGCACGCCTTTGGGCGATCCCGTGGTGCCGGAAGTGTAGCAAAGCCCCGCTGGCGTGTTCTCATCGAACCCGCCCCATTGCGTTTGCGCGCCATGTTCGGCGAGCAGTGACTCGAACGTAAAGGTGGTGCGGTCTGCGATGGCTTCGTGCGGCGCCTCGTCCATCAGCACGACTGTCTGGATGCTTGCACAGCGGCGCACCAGTTCGCGCGCCAAATCCGCAAGGCCGATGCCCACCATCAGCGCACGATCTTCCGCTTCGTTCACCATCGCCGCGAGATGGGGGATCGTCAGACGCGGATTGAGCGTGTGGCACACGAAGCCGGCGCCCATCGTGCCGTAATAGACCTCAAGATGATTTTGCGTGTTCCACGCCAGCGTGCCGACACGATCGCCGCGGTGCAGACCGAGCGCCTGAAACGCG
The DNA here is from genome assembly GCA_036489635.1 of Rhizomicrobium sp. Taxonomy (GTDB): domain Bacteria; phylum Pseudomonadota; class Alphaproteobacteria; order Micropepsales; family Micropepsaceae; genus Rhizomicrobium. Next base: position 26,849 of record DASXFK010000089.1, read on the forward strand.
CCCGAGAGGCGATTGCTGCGTGTTCTCAGCGCGGCATAACCGATGCGGCCGGCCCCGGCTGTCACGACTTCGCGATCTGGCCACCATTTGGCGGCATGATCGAGGAATTTGTCTATCGTGAGCGCGTATGGCTGCATGGACCTGCAATGCAAACGTAACGAAACTGTCGGCCGCCGGCTTCCCCAAGCCGGCGGCGCGTTGCCCCCTAGAACACTTTCGTGATGCGCAAGCCGAACTGGCGCGGATTGCCGGCATAGAGCGTGCCTGAGTTGTTGGACGACACGTATTGCTGATTGTTCAGGTTCGCGCCGTAGAGCGCGAATACCCAACTTCCGGTTTCGTATTCAAGCTGCGCACCGAGCAGATTGCGCGCACCAAGACGATCGCCTAGCGCCGGCGTATCGAACACGGAGGCCCATTGCGGGGCGACATGCGCAAAGTTGATGCGCGGGGTCAGCGTATCGCCGCCCCCAAGCTTAAACGCATACTGGACGGCCAAATTGTAAGTGACGCTGGGGGCGTAAGTAATCGGGTTGCCCTTCACGTTGACGCAGAAGGGATTGTTGCCACCCGTCGATGGATCGCAAGTGTAACCTGCGAGTTTGGTGTAAGGAGCTGCGAGGACGCTGTATCGCGGGTCGATCGTCCAGAAATTGCCGATTTCGCTTTTCAACAAACCGAGGTTGGCATCGAGGGAAAACTGCCCGAACACAGCCTGGGCCTCTGCTTCGGCACCATAGATTTTTGTGGTTTTGGGAAGGTTGATTTCGTAAGTGCTCATCGGCGAGTTCGGATCCGACAGCGTGACCTGGAAGTGATCGTAATCGGTGTAGAAGGCATCTAATTCGGTGCGCAGATGCCCATCGAACCAGGACGACCTTTTCCAGCCGGCTTCGTAATCCGTATCCGTCACCTTGTTAAAGGGCGCCGGACCGCCGAGCGCGTTGACGAATGTATTGAGCCCACCACCCGTGTAACCGGTGGCCACGAACGCATAGAGGAAGTCGCCATCGTTCGGGGCCCAATCGATCGCGCCCTTATAGGTGAAGGCGGAAGATTGCTGAGACTCGTCGTCGTTAATGACCGTAGGCGTGTTGAAACCATTGTAACCGTTGCCGTAATTCCACAGATCGACGGCATTGTGCGAGCGGGTTTCGGTCCAACGGCCGCCGAGGGAGACCGAAAAACCGTCGCCGAGTTTGGCTTCGACCTGACCGAAACCGGCATAGTCCTCGTTGCTCGTGTGGCCCTGGAATGTATAGGACGTGTACTGGTAACCGTTCGCCAGGCTGGGAGTTGGATCGCTGCCAAGGCGCGGGCCTACCGTAATGTAGAACTGATACGGCGGTAGCCATCCATAATAGTTTTCCTGGCCGTACACCCCGGCCACCCAGGTGATTGGCTGGTTGTCCGGCGACACCAGATCGAACTCTTGCGAATAGACCGTCTCATCCACGGAGTCGAAGAACGTCCAGTCGTTGGTGGTGCCGAAATAAGGATAGTCGGTGGGATTGCCGTAATCTGTGGAATCCAGATCGGTGCGCCAACGCCCATTGCCGTAATTGTAGTCGGAGATGGATTGCAGCTTGATTCCGTTCGAGAACGTGTAATCGACCTTCAGGATCGCGCGCTGCTCCCGGTCCATCCGGCCTTCCGGCGCGTTGGCGGTGACGTCGAACAGATTGCTGTTATGATACGGATTGGGGACGCCGTACAGCGGCGTGGGCGCGCCGAGCGGCAAAAGCTGCGAATAGGGAACACCCGGCGCAGCGCCGAAATCCTGATAGAGAGCATCGTATTTGAGCGACACCGTAAGCGCGGCGCTGGGTTTCCACAAAACACTCAGCCGGCCGGCCGCCTCATTGAGATCGGCGTCGTTGTATCCCGGCTTGCAGCCGACGTAGCGGTCGTGAGGACAATTGTCGGCCGGGTCGCGGTCGATCATGGTGTAGAAACTGTCCTCTCTCTCCGAGAAGGCGGAAAAGCGGATCGCCAGATCGTTCGTGATCGGAATATCGACCGCGCCCTGCACCTGGGTGTCGTTGTAATTGCCGTATTGGCCTTGCAAGTAGCCGTCATAGCCGCCGCCAAGTTGCGGATCGTTCGAGGTAACGAACACCGCGCCGCCGGTCGCGTTCTGGCCCACGAAGGTACCTTGCGGGCCGCGGTAAACTTCGACGCTGGCGATGTCGTAATAGGGCTCATCCGTAATATAGCCCGGGAAGGTCGAGGCGCCGTCGCGATAGGTGACCACGCCGACCGGCGTTTGCGTGTTATGCTCGCCTTTGCCGATGCCGCGGATGTCGAAATCGTCGCCCTGGCCCAGGCTGTTGACGGTCAGGTTGGGTGCGATGAACTGCAGGTCGTTGACGTTGACCACGCCACGGTTCTGAAGTTCCTGGCCGGTCAGCACGCTCGCCGTGATCGGCGTCTTCATCAAGTCTTCGGTGCGGCGCTCGGCCGTGACCACCACTTCCTCGATGGTGCCTTTCGATGCGCTGGTCGTGGATGAAGTGGTCTGCGCATGAACGCCGCCACAACAGACAAGCGCAAGTATGGATGTCGACAGGCTTAACGCGCGCTTCATGTAGTCCTCCCCTTCCGCCAACAGGCGGTCGCACATGCTCTCTGGGCACGTTGGCGGACGCTGGCAGGATTCTTGCCAACCGTCAATCTTCATTCACAAACGGATGAATATCTTTGCGGGGTGAGGTTTGCGTGCCACGGCCTGCTTTGCGCGGCCCCTCTTCGTCAGCGCGGCGGCAAAGCGGGCATCGCACCCGAGAGTAGAAATCCGGCCCTCAGCCGCCGGACTTTTCACCATTGGGCGGCATCGGTTCGGTGTCCTGCCAGGGCGTTGTCGACTGCACCTGGCCTGCCGGCACCTGTTCGAAATTCGGCGACGGCGGAGTGGCCGACGTGGTGTCGCCGAATGTCGCCGGCGGCTTCTTGCTGATGCTCTGGATGTAAGCGACCAGTTCCCACACCGTGCGGTCGGGTAGCATGGCGCCGAAAGCCGGCATCCCCGCCGCGCGGCCCTGCACGATGTCGAGATAGATGTTCGCAGGCGAATATCTGTAGATCCACCGCGCATTGCTCAGCGCCGGGCCCATGCCGCCACCGGCGTTGGCCATGTGGCAGCCGGAGCAATTGAACGCGTCGAAATCCTTCATGCCGCGCGCCGCCGCGTCGGGATCGTTGGCGAGGGGGTTCTTCATGCTTGGATTGAGACCCGCCGGAACACCGCCCGGATAAATTCCCGTGACGGGCACGCGCAGCAACGCGGCGGCCGGAATGGTGCCGCTGTAACTGTTCGCCATCTGCTGCGGCGGCGCGCCTTGCGATCCGGGCATGACAATGAACGTCAACGCAGCAACGATCACGACCACGATGACGACAGCGATGCCGACGACGGTCCAGCGAAAGCTACTCATCGGAGTCTCCTTTCATCTCCACCAGCGGAACGCCATAGGAGCGCAAAATACCGCGGATCGCGGGCGCTTCACGCGCGATCACCGCGTTCAGGCTGTCGCGCAGCGCGTTGTCGCCTTGGCGCACCGCCATCGCGATCGAAAAGCGAAATTGCAGCGGCGCGAAGCGTGCGGTGCCCATCATCGGCGTCACGGTGAGCGCCACCGGCGAATGTTCCGCGAAATAGCCGCCCAGCGGTCCCCATACGGCCGCAACATCGACATCCTTCTTCTCGACCGCTTCGATCAGCCGCGCAGGCGGGTTGGGTTTGTCGAAGTCTTTCTCGATCATGTAGCCATGCACGTTGTCGACGATGCCTTCCTGCCCCAGCGCCATGGCCGGCGGCGTGGAATCGTCGCCGATCAGGTGGACGCCGATGCGAAGCTTGCGCAGCCGCGGATCGGTGAGCGAGGCGAGCCCCAGATCGTCCGCCTTGCGCGACACGAAGACGTAAGTGGAGGCGTAATAGGGCTGCGTAGTCTCGACATCCTCCATGCCGGGCGCGGCGCCCATCATGACGTCGCACTTGCCGGCTTTCAGCGTGTGCTTGACGAAGCGGTCGTTCTGCAGCGCATAGGTATAAGACACCGTATCGCCCAAATCGCGCGCCACCAGATCGGCGATCTTGTTCTCGAAGCCCTGACCGGCGCGATTGGAGAACGGCAGATTGTTGGGATCCGAACAGACTCGCAGCACGCCGGCCTGCGCCGCAAGAGGCGCCAGAACGAGCGCGGCTCCCAGCAGCATGGCGCTATTTGGGCGCATTGGCGTTGCCCTCCGGATGCGGCAGCGCAAACACCAGAAGCGTGCTGCCGCCGCTGGTGTAGGCCGGAAGATCGGCAACCGCATGCGTAAAACCCAGTGCGCCATTGGGTACGCGCGGATCGATCTCGGCATTGGCGAGTGCGCCCGCCCAGCCGCCGATACCGGACAGCATCGCGATGTATTGATTGCCGTCGGAACCCTGATAGGTGATGGGCTGGCCGATGAAGCCGCTCGGCGCGTGGAATTTGTAGAGCAGCTTGCCGTTGCGCGCGTCCACGACCTTGAACCAGCGATCCATCGTGCCGTAGACGGCGATGTTGCCGGCCGTGACCATGGTGCCCGTCCACACCGGGAACTTCTCGTGGATCGCCCACACTTTCTTGCGCTTGGTGGGATCCCACGCCGCGAACTCGCCGCGATAGCCGCCCGGCCCGGCATACATATTCACCGTCGCGCCGACATAAGGCGTGCCGGCGATATAGCCGACCTGACTCGTCTTGTAGTCCATGCACAGATGCTGGTGCGGGATGTAGATCAGCTTCGTCACCGGCGAATAGGCGACAGGCTGCCAGTCCTTCGCGCCCGGCGATGCGGGACAAATGTTTTCGATGTTCTTGCCCAGCACCGGCTTCAGCGCGTCGTTCATGACGGGGCGGCCGGTCTTGAGGTCGAAATACTTCATCGACGTCTGGGTGTCGTATTTGTCCGCGGAATAAATCTGTCCGGTCTTGCGGTCGATCACGAACATGAAGCCGTCGCGGCCCGGATGCACCAGAACCGGCGTCATCTTGCCGGCGATGGGCAGGTCGAGCAGCAGGTTCTCGTTGATCTCGTCATAGTCGTAAAGATCGTGGGGATTGAGCTGATCGCCCCACACCGCCTCGCCCGTGTTGGCGTCGCGCGCGAAGATCGTGGTGGTCCATTTGTTGTCGCCCTGGCGCTGATTGGAATTCCACGGGCCGGGATTGCCGCTGCCGTAGAAGATCAGATTGGTTTTGGGGTCGTAACTGATCCATCCCCAGACCGGACCGCCGCCGATTTCCCAGCGTCCCGGCGGCCATGTCGTCACGCCCAGATCCTTGCCTCTGGCGCTGGCGTAATACGCATGAAAGCGGGGCCCGATCTTGACGTCCTTGTCGGGGCCGACATTGTAAGCGCGCCAGGCGATCTTGCCGGTGTTTTCATCCAGCGCCGTAACCCAGCCGCGGATTCCCATCTCGCCGCCGGAATTGCCGACGAAGATTTTTCCGTCCGCGGCGAGCGGCGCCATGGTGAGCGTCATGCCCTTGGTGATTTCGCCGAGCTTGGTCGCCCACACTTCCTTGCCGGTCTTCGCATCCACCGCGACGGTGTGATCGTCCAGGGTGTTGTAGAAAATCTTGCCGTTGTCATAGACCTCGCCGCGATTGACGACATCGCAGCAGGCTTCTCCTTGCGACGAGGGATCGACGCGCGGCGAATATTTCCATTTGAGATCGCCGGTGGTCGCGTCGAGCGCAAAAAGCTCATTCGGATAGGCCCCCACGACATACATCGTATCGCCGATCACGATGGGGGCTGCTTCCTGCCCGTGATCGGAACCGACCGAAAATGTCCAGGCGACGCGCAGTTGGTCCGCATTGTCCGCGTCGATCTGCTTCAAGCCGCTGAAGCGTGTCTGCGCGTAGTTCTTGGACGGCATGACCCATTGCTTGTCGTCCTGGCTCATCGCGTTGAGATCGTCGGCGAACGCGGCGGTCAGCCACAACGCCCCGGCAGCGACGCCGAGAAAGGCGCAAGCGCGCGCAGCGGATTTTCTTGCGGGAATTTTCATGACGTCACCTGTGAGGAAATATTTTGCGTGTCGGAGATCCAAAGCGCGAAAAGCCATGTCGCGATGCTGAAGAAGACGAGATTGGCCGGCACCCACATCAGCAGACCGGCGATCTGCTGGTCTTGGAGCGGCGTGAGGCCCCAGCGCACGGCATTCTCGCCGGGCATGGTGCAGATGGCGCGCGGCGCGAACACCATGATGACACCGGGAAGATCGGTGGCGACAGCGGCGGTCATCACGAAAAGCGCGCGGGCGCCGTAAGACAGCCACTGCTGACCTCGCGACGAAAGCGCCACGCTCCAGAACAGCAAAGCCCCCAGCAGAATGCTCGCATGTTCCAGCAAGATCGTGGCTTCGTTGCGCGCCGACCACTGGAAGGCGGCGGGCCAGTGCCACAACAGGAACACGCCGACAAAAATCGTCCATGCCCACACCGGCTGCGTGAGCCTGCGAAACAGCGCGAAGCGGTGCAGTCCCTCGAAGGCGCGGCTCAACACCAGCAGCGGCGTTGCCACCACGATGATGAGCAGATGCTGCATCATATGGGCGGCGAAAAGCTGTTCGGAGAGGTCGGCGAGCGGCGGCAAGATCGCAGCCGCGACGGCGATCGCTCCGCCCGCCAAACAGAGCTTTCGACTTATCGCGTGCATAGCGGCGCCACGATGGTTGCGATGGTGTTGAAGAGAATGGCGCCGAAGAACCACAGGCTGGACATCAGGCCCCAGATGGCCAGGAAGCGCACGCGCCCTTCGCCGACGTGAATGGCTACGTTCGGTCCACCCTTCTTTTCGTCGCGGCTGAGACGCCAACTGCGCCATGAGACAATGGCACCCGCCAGCACCGCGAGCAGCGCGACGATACCGAACACGATCAGAGTCGAACGCAACGCGGTCCCCGATGCGATCGTCGTGGGATGATTGCCGCCGTAACAGGCGAGCGCGGAGACCCAATAGCCGAGCATCATCTGTCCGAGCCAGAAGATCGGCGCCGCGGCGGCTCCGAAGAGCAGCGCGTAAAATCCGGCGCGATTGCGCGTGGGAGCGGGATGGGACACAGCGCTGCTCATGACCGCAACCCCAGATAGGGCGTAATGTAGAACGTGAAGAAGATTACGAGCCACACCGCATCGACGAAATGCCAATAGAGGGCGCCGATGTGGATATGGGCGTAGCGTACGCGGTTGAAATATCCCATCGCCGACCAAGCAAAGAGTGCCCACAGCATGACGACGCCGACGATCACATGCGCCATGTGAAAGCCGGTAATGGTGAAATAGAGCGAGCTATAAGGCGTGCTGGCGAGCGTGAAGGACTTCTCGGCCCATTCGAAATACTGCACCATAAGGAAGATCATCCCGAGTATGGCGCCTATCGCCAGGCCGATGCACAGGCGGCGGTTGTCGTCGCGCTCGATATTGAACTGCGCCCAGCCGACCGCAACGCTCGACAATAGCAGCACGATCGTATCGGGAAGCGACAATGACAGTGACGGCAAGCCGCCTTGCGGAAACGTGCCCGCCACATGCGGCTGCACCGCGATATAATAGTAGGAGAACACCAGATAGGCGAAGAGCGACGCCTCCGTGAACACCACGAAGATCATCGCCCACCAGCCAGACGCACGCGTGTCGATCGCGCCGATGGGCAATGCGGATTGCAGCGGCATCTGGTCAGACATTGGCCGGCTCCGCGGTCTCGCCCAGCGCGCGTTCGGGCCACAGCCAGCCGATGATGGCCGCCGCGGTCGCCAGCCCCGCAAGTCCCACCAGCCACCACCAATGGAATGCCAGCCCGACGAACACGCCTGTCGCCGTGATCGCCAGGATGACGGGCGCGTAGGACTCGCGCGGCATTTTCAGGATGATGTCGGGCTGCGCGTCGAGCGGCGACGTGCCGATATTCTCGCGGCCGTGATCGAGCACCAGACCGGCGCGGACGTGGCTGCCCTCGCCTTCGTGCTGCTGCAGCCGATCCTCCCAAAGCGGATGGCGGCTGGCGACGGTGGGAATGACGGTGAAGTTGTAAGGCGGCGGCGGCGATGTCGTCGCCCATTCCAGTGTCGGCGCGTCCCACGGATTGTCGCCGGCTGGCGCGCCCCGACGATAGCTCTTGATGACGTTGTAAAGGAATATCAGCACGCCCGCGGCGAAGACGTAGGAGCCGATGGTGGTGATCAGATTGAGCCAATCCCAACCCATGCCGTCGGCGAAGGTATAGACGCGGCGCGGCATGCCGAGCAGGCCCGATATGTGCATCGGAAAGAAGCCGAGATTGAAACCGATGAACATGGTCCAGAAATTCCAGCGGCCGAGACGCTCGTCGAGAAGCCGGCCGGTCATCTTTGGAAACCAGAAATAGGTCGCGCCTACCACCGGGAAGACATTGATGCCGATGAGCACATAGTGGATGTGCGCGACCACAAAATAAGTGTCGGTGAGCTGCCAGTCCACCGGAACCGAACCGGTCATGAACCCGGACACGCCGCCAATCACGAACAGCACGATGAAGCTGGCGAAGAACATGAAGGCTGTGGTGAACACCGGCCTGCCCGTCCAGATCGTGGCGATCCAGGCGAAGACGCCGACAGCGCTCGGCACGGCGATGATGATGGACGCCGCGCTGAAGAAGGACAGCGAGACGCTCGGCAGTCCGGTCGCGAACATGTGGTGGACCCACACGCCGAAACCCAGCACCATGGTGGCGACGGTGGCGAGCGCGACCACCGTATATCCGACCAGCGGGCGGCGGCAGAACACGGGAAGCCCATCCGACACCATGCCCATCGCGGGAAGCACGATGGCGTAGACCCACGGGTGCCCGAACATCCAGAAAAGATGTTGCCAGAGCAAAACCGAACCACCGGCCTGCGCGTCGAAAAAATGCGTGCCGACATTGCGGTCCATCCACAGCAGGAAGAATGCGAGGCTGACCGCGGGAATGGCGAAGATGTTGGCGGCGGACGCTGTTAGCGTGCCCCACACCAGGATCGGAACGCGGTTGATCGACATGCCCGGCGCGCGCATGCGCAGGAAGGTGACGACGAAATTGATCGCGCCCACCGTGACGGAGATGCCGAGCAGGATCATGCCCAGGGCGTAGAAATCGATATTCGGTCCGGCGTTGTAGGCGCGCGCGGCATAAGGAACGTAATTGAACCAGCCATCGTTGGCGCCGAAGCCGAAGGCGAACGCCGCATAAAGGAAAATCCCGGCGCAGAGATAAATCCAATAGGACAGCGCGTTCAGCCGCGGCAGCGCCATGTCGCGCGCGCCCAGCAGCAGCGGCCACAAATAGTTCGAGAATCCCGACAGGATCGGCCCGGCATAGAGGAAGATCATCGTCATCCCGTGGGTGGAGAAAAGCTGGTCGTATTGCTCGGGCGTCAGCACATGCCGGTTGGGCCAGGCGAGTTGCAGACGGAAGATCAGCGCCTCGACGCCGCCTGCGATCAGAAATGCAAACGCGGTGATGATATAGCGGATGCCGATTTCCTTGTGATCGACCGTGGAGAGGAAGCCGGCCAGACCCGGCGGCGTTTCCCACATTTGCTGCAGTTTCTCGGCCAGCGCCGAGGCCCGGTCCGCGGAGGCGACGGTCGGAACGCGTTCGTAATCGGTCGTCGTCATCGCGCCCTCAATTCAACGTCTTGAGATAAGCTTGCACGTCGGCGAGTTCGCGCCCCGAAAGCTCGGGCTTCTGCATCAGCGCGCCCGGCTTGACGTTCTGGGGATCGGAAATCCAGCGCGCGAGATTGCGCGGCGTGTTGGCAAGCAGCCCCGCCGCGATGGTGTGGCGCTGCATCAGATGACTGAGGTCGGGGCCCAGCATGCCTGCCGCATCCGTGCCGCGCACTTCATGGCAACTGCCGCAATGCATGTTGAAATTGGCGAGCCCCGCCCATTGCTGGCCGTCCGTCGGCCGCGCCGGCGACTGCAATTGATGGGCGCGCCACGCGGCAAAATCCGCAGGCGTCTGCGCCACGAGAAGCAGGCCCATTTTGGCATGCTCGACGCCGCAATATTCGGTGCATTGGCCGCGATAGATGCCCGGCTTATGCGCCTCGAGCCAGGTCTGATTTGTCTGGCCGGGAATGACGTCCGTTTTGCCGCCGACCGCGGGAATCCAGAAAGAATGAATCACATCGGTGCTGACGAGCTTGAACAGAACCGGCTCGCCGGCGGGGATATGGATTTCGTTCGCGGTGGTGAAAACCTGCGACGGATCGCTGCTCAGATAACGCGCCTGCCACCACCATTGATGCGCCGTGATCTCCACGGTGAGCGCCGGCTTGGTAGGCGCAGACGTGATGCGCGCCAGCACCTCCATAGTCCACACCACCGTGAACAGCAGCACCAGCGAGGAAATCCCGACGCCGATCCAGATCCAGCTCAGCCCCGTGGTCTTTTCTTCGACATCGATCCGGCTTCCACTGGCTGGAACCGCAATACCTGGCCGGCGCCAGATCGCGCCCGCCAGGAGCAGAGAGATAATGACGATGACTGCAATGGAGATGATCGTGACGCCCCATGTCAGGGGAACCGTGGCGTCGGCCTTGTCGCCGTAGCTGGCGAGGTAGTTCAACGGCGCGTCGGCTTGCGCGCGCACCGGCAGCAATGGTGCAACGCACAAAAGCCAAAGGAGCACTTTCGGTTGGCGCACAGTCCCCTCGTGCCGCCGTCTGAGGACGACGCTCGAAAAAGCAATGCGGAACGCGCCCGTTCGATCCTGAAATGTCGGTAATCCGCGTGGCCGTATTGCCGCAGGGTATTGGAGTGTAAGACGCGCGCTCACAAAGCGGCGAGCGCCACTATTTCATTCCGCCGCCTTGAGACTGCTGCGGACTTTCGCGGCATCCGCTGGCGAGACCGCGCCGGCGTGGTTGCCCCAACTGTTGCGGAGATAGTTCGCGACATTGGCGAGTTCCGTATTCGTCAAAACGGGAAATCCCGGCATGGAGAAATGCGCCGGTTGATTCGGCACGGAGGCCGATTGCGACCCCTCCAAAATCACATGCAACAGCGTTGTCGCGTTCGGGGCATTGACCAGGGAATTATCGGCAAGCGAGGGATAATCCTTGTTCCGTGCCGAGTGGCAGACGGAGCAGCGCGCCACGAATACGGCCTGACCCGACTGCATTGCTGCCGGAGCGGGCTTTTTCGGTTCAGCTTCCGGCTCAGCCGGCAAGCTCTTTAGGTATGTCGCGACGGCAAAACGGTCGGCGTCGGTCCAGCGGCTGCTCGACAACCGGACGACATCGCGCATGGAACCGACCACCCAGCCGTAGCGATTCTCGCCGGTTTTCAAATATTGCGCGATGTCGGCCGCGCTCCATTTGCCGAGCCCTGTCCGCGGGGAGCCGGTGAGATTGGGCGCATACCAGCCATCGATGACTTCGCCTTGCAGAAATTTGTCGGACTTGTTGGCGAAAAGGAAATTCTTGGGCGTGTGGCAGCCGCCGCAATGCCCCAGGCCGTTGACGATCTCGCCGCCGCGATTCCATGCGGCCGATTGCGAAGGATCGTGCCTGAACGGACTTTGCGGCGTGAACATCCAATCCCAGAACGTCATGAACCATCGGATGTTCGCGGGAAAAATCAGCTTGTTTTGACGATTGCGCTGATGAACGGCAGGCAGCGTGCGCAAATAGGCGAAGATCGCATCGGTGTCGGATCGGGAGATCTTCCTGAAATAGGCATAAGGAAAAGCCGGATAGAGATGGCGCCCGTCTGCCGCGATACCATCGTGCATGGCGCGGTAGAACTGGTCCGCCGTCCAGCTTCCGATTCCGGTTTGCTTGTCCGGCGTGATGTTGGTGGAATAGACGGTGCCGAAGATCGCATGCAGGGGATATCCGCCGGCGTAAGGTTTCGCCTCAGCGACGGGGGCAGTGTGACACACGACGCAGTCGCCTTGCGTGACCAGATAATTGCCGCGCGCGACCTCGCCTGCCGGCTGTGCGCGGACGCGGGGCGCCATAAGCATCGAGCACAAAAAGAGAATTGCCAGCCCGGCGGCCTGTCCGTAGCGCATAAGTGTCCGGAGTTCCCACAGTCGATAGGGAAGAAACGCCTGTCGGCGCCAAGCGATGCATGCCGGACCGATTTAAGGGACGTGCTCTGACGCGGCCCCTTCGGAAATCACCGGAACCTGGATGACGCCTCGCTTGCGCAGGCGCGCGCCTGTCACGGCGAAAAATCGACGCGCGCCTTCCTCATCCTTGGCTGACCTGCTTGCAGCGTCACATTATTCCCACGCGGCCTACTTCGCCGGCTTGAGCGACAATGCGATCTGCCTGGCCATGTTCTCGTCGGGGATCACGGAGTTCTTGAACGAGATTTCCAGATTGCAGGTTCCGGTCTTGCCGAGCACGGCGACGTACCAGCCATTGTTGTTCTGAAAATGCGGCGCGTACTGATACCACAGCCGCTGCGGCGTATCCTCGAAGGTCTTGACCGGCTTGTAAGCGCCGATATTCAGCGCCTTCAGCTCCGCCAGTGACTTCATGTTGCTCGCATAGTCGGTGGTGAACACATGCACATCGACGCCGAAATCCGGCGACGATGCCTCACGCATGGATCGATCGACCGTCCAGCCCGCCGGAATCGTCACTTCGCATTCGCCATTTTGCGTGACGATGCGCTGCGGCGCTTTGCTGCTCGACAGAGGCGGTGGCGACGCCGAGCCGGCTTTCGCATAGACGGTCGACATGCTCTGTTCCTTGCCGTCGGGGTCTTTGCCTTTCATGGTGTCGGTGAGCCCCTTCCCGCCGCCGGACAGCGTATAAATCTCCTCGAAGCCGTTGGGACCCATGGATATGACGCAATGGATCGTCATCGCGCCCTCGCGGTTGCAAGTGCGGTCCTCGCCCATGCCACCCTTGTGGGCCTTTCCGTCTAGCACGACCTTTGTGTCGATCCATGTGCTCGACGTGCCGCCGGATTTGTCCTGCTTCACGCTCGTCTGCCTGATCGCGTAGCCATCCGGGGTCTGGGTGATGGCGAGCGACTGGCTCTTCAGCGCAGCTTGCTCAGGCGCCACCGTGCTCATATCGGCGGCCCATGTTCCGGAAAATGGATCGGACGCGGCTGCGAAAGATGCTGTAGCCGCCAGACATGTCGAAGCCATTATCATCGCCGGAATAATTTTCATCGCTATTTTCCCCAATTGTGTTGTGCCGGAAGACTCAATCTGGCTTTCGCGGCAGGACGTAGGAGAAAGCCCTATAAACACGCGGGGTGCATGACTCATTTGCAGTAGATTTTCCGCCAAATCGCTTCGCGCATCTGAACCGCGGATCGTGCCAGACGCTTGTTTTTCCTTGATCTTTCAGAAATATCGGTAGCGCCGCGAGATGTGTTCTAGGCTGCGGCGAACAGGGGGCCAGCAGCCACAATGGCGATAACGCAGGAATTGCTCGCGCTCATACCGGCGATCTACGACACCGCACTCGACCCACGCCAATGGGGGTTCGTGCTCGAGAGGCTCACCGACGCGATCGGCGGGCATCACGCAACCATAATGTGGGGCCAGAGTTCGGGTGACGCGCAGTTCATCACCCACGGCTACAGTGCGGACGTGTTGCGCGACGCCTATGTTCCGATTGCGGCCAGCAACATATTCGCGGATCGCGCGATGAGGGCGCCCCAGGGCACCGTGGAAAGCGATCTCGATGTCCTGCCGAAGTCTGAATTTCGGGCTTCAGAATTCTACAAAGACTTTCTCATCAAATATCTGGATGCGGATGCCATCCTCACTGGGATGCTGTGGCGCGATCGAGATACTCTGGTCGCACTCAACATCTGCCGGAATAGACATGCCGGCGCGTTTTCCCAGCGCGACAAAAGACGCCTCAATGTGCTGATGCCGCATTTCGCGCGCGCCATCGCCATCGGCAATCGTCTGGGTTCGCTGGAGAATTGTGCCCGCACGGCGCACGAAATGGTTCACCAGGCCCCCTGCGGCGCGATCGTGACGGACAAGACAGGACACGTCATATACGCCAACCGGCGCGGCGAACTCTTGTTGCAGCAAGGCGACGCCATCTCCGCATCCAGCGAAGGCCTGCGGGCGGCGACGCCGGCGCTCACCGCAAACCTGCGCTGCATAATCGCCAAGGCAACAGCCGGCGAAGGCGGTGCGATTGCTCTGCGGTCGCCATCGGTCACACTTTATGGCGTGGCTGTGCCGCTTGGTGTCGAATTCGGATGGCTCAGGGCCGCGCCGGGCCGCGTCTTGCTGATGTTGACCGAACCCAATGACATTCCGGCATTGCCGCTCGAATATCTTCGCGATCTGTTCAAACTGACAATCGCCGAAGCGCGGCTCGCGACCATTCTGCAGCAGGGCAAGACCCTCGCGCAGGCGGCGAGCATCCTGGCTATCAGCAAACACACCGGACGCGTGCATCTGAACGCGCTGCTCAGCAAGACCGGAACCCATAGACAGTCGGAATTGATGCGACTGCTGATGGCGTTGCCGCGCACGCTGTCTGCGGGTGAAGCTCTTGCAACGAGTCCTTCGCCGAACGTCTGAAATCATTCGCGAACGGAAATCTGTGCCGCGCCTTGCGTGGAATCGTCAAAATGTGTCGCGTTGCCTGTCGCTGGCAGAGGGCGCAAGTCGCCGTTTCGCGGTTCATTGCGCCGTTTGCCCTCGCAGCGGGCAGATGCCGCGCGCGAAATCAATGCCCTGGGATGCAACTGATCGAGCCTATGGTGTTGGCGCCATATTGCACGAAGCCGGTGGGCGTCGGTGGCGAATGCTGTACGACAATCGGCAAATACATATAGCAGACCGTGCCATCCACCGGATCGCGCCAGCGTTGGACAACGGTATCGCGCAAGGGCCCGGCATACTGTGCCTGCAGCTGCATGCGCGGCGGATTTTGATGCGCAGCCGGTGTCGCGAGCTTGGTTGGGCTTGCCGGCGTGGCGGCCGCCAGCGGATGGGCGCCGTCGGCGGATGCAAGCCCAAGGGCGAAGGCGACCGCAACAACAATCACGACTGCTGCTCCTGCAACAACAAGGTTTTGGCGTGAGGAAGCGAAGATTGCCACGTCAGAATTGATAGCCGATGCCCGCACTGATGCCCGCGCCGCCCTCGCCGTCGAAGGTGGCGCCGGCTTTCAGCGCAGTGTGGCCGTCCGCAAGCAATGCCGATGCTCCCGCTGCCACGCCATTGCTGCCGCGCCAACTGCCATAACCAAGACCCAGCATGACATGTCCGGGACTGTACGATTGCGGAATGCCGCTGACCGCCAGCGCCGCCGCGGTGCCACCGAAGGCGCGCTGCCCCAGTCTGTGAACCTGATCGTCGGTGTAGCTGTTGGCCTGGCTGAGGGTATTGGCTAGGCCGGTGTTGAGTTGGCCGACATCGACAGCGTCCGAATCGGCGATGCCGGGCGCGACATTGGTGATGCGGCGCTGATCGGTTGCCGAGCCGACGGAAACCGTGTTCGCCTGATCGGCGATGGAGCCTGCACCCAGGGCCACGGAGTTGGCGGCCGTTGCGCTCGCTTTGCTTCCCAGCGCCACGGAATTCGTCGCCAGCGCCGTCGCCCCCGCGCCCAGCGCAGCGGAGTTCTTGCCGCTCGCCACTGCGACGCCGCTGCTCGCCACGCCTTTGCCCGCGGACGAGGCAACGGAGTACGTCGCGGGTTGCGAGGCATCGCCACTCAAACTGTTGGTCAGATTGGCCATCTCGCCGGTCAACTGGCTCATGTCGGCGCTGAGACTGTCGTCGCTGGCCAAATCGGCTTGCGAAACGCTGTAGAGCTGGCTGCCGTTCACCGCGTCGGTGCTGTTGCTCGACACGCTTCCGGCCGCGACGTTGACGATTTTGCGAGCGTGTCCCGCCGAACCCACCGATACGGTGTTGGCCAGGTTGGCGATCGAGCCTTCACCCAACGCCACGGAATTTGCCGCGGAGGCCTGCGCGCCTTCGCCGAACGCCGAGCTGTCGGTACCGCTGGCGATCGATTTATAGCCGACCGCTACGCCGGCGGTGCCGCTCGCATCGCTATCGAATCCGATGGCTGACGCATATTCGCCGCTGGCTTTGCTAAGCGCTCCGTCGGTCGTCGCATCCACGCCGCTGGCGCTGCTCTTGTAGCCGATCGCCGTGCTGTCGTCCTTGCTCGCCACACTCTCAAAGCCATAGGCCGATGCATATTCGGAGCTTGCCGCGCTTGCCGTCCCGACGGCGGTCGCGTCGGCGCCGGCGGCCTTGGCGTTGTGGCCGAACGCCACGCTGCCGGCTGCGCTGGCCACGCTGTCATAGCCTTCGGCCATGCTGAAGCCGCCGGTGGCGGACGCACCATAGCCCACCGCCATGTCGTACTTCTGTTTTACCTTGGTCTTGCCCGCCACGCTGTCGGTGCCGATGGCGATGTCGCCCGCGTTGTAGGTAACGGCACCGCTGGAAGAACTATATCCGCCGCCAATAGCGATGGAGTTGGCACCGCTGGCACTGGCATCGGCGCCGCTTGCCAAACTGTAGCGGCCGCTGCTTGCTGCGTTATAACCAAAAGCCGCGCTGGTGGAACCGCTTGCCTTGCTATATGGGCCGATGGCCACGCTATATGCACCGCTCGAATTGCTGGCAAGACCAAAGGCCGAACCGTTGCTTGCAGCGCTGGAACCATATCCAAACGCCGAAGCGGCAGCGCCTGTTGCGTTGCTGAGGTAGCCATAGGCTGCGCTGCCGTCACCGATAGCCTGCGCGCCGTAGCCAACTGCGGTGGCGTAATATGTGCTGCCGTCGCTGGCGCCCGCCACGCTGCTCGTGCCAAGGGCGATGCTCCCGGTGCCATAGGAAAGCGCACCATTGCCGTTGCTGCCGTTATCGCCACCGCCGATGGCAATCGAGTTTGCGCCCTCGGCGCTTGCATTCGCGCTGGCGGCGAAACTGTAAGCCCCACTCGCATTGCTTCCCTCACCATAAGCCGAGGCGCTCGCGCCACTCGCCGTGCTGTATTCGCCGAAGGTTGAGGCATCGGCGCCCGTGGCATTGCTGTGGGCGCCGAAGGCGGCACTATAGTCGCCGGTCGCCGTGCTGGCTTCGCCAAAATCCGAACTGCGATTGCCGGTCGCTAGCGCCCCCGCGCCCACGGCGGTGTCGTAATCCTCGCTGCCGTCCGATTTGCCTGCCACGCTGCTGGCGCCGATCGCGACGCCGCCCGTGCCGTATTCCGCCGCGCCGAAGGTGCTGGTGCCGTCGCCGCCGCCGAGTGCAACGCCGTTTGCGCCGATGGCCTGTGCGTAGTGACCGTTCGCGACGCTGTAATCGCCGCGCGCCGTGCTGTAGGCACCCACGGCAATGCTGGAGTTGCCGATCGCCGAACTGCTATAGCCATCGGCTAAACTTCCAAGGCCGCTCGCGTTGCTGTCGTTGCCATAGGCGGCGCTGTAGTTGGCGCTCGCCGCGCTGCCGGTGCCGCAGGCGACAGAGTCCAGGCCCCCCGCCGTGCCGCTACCGCAGGTGTCGCCGGCGGCCAGCGCCGGGAAAGCAAAGACGATGGCCGCGATCGAAGCCGATGCGAGGATCGCTGGCTTGAAAGGAACGATCCGGGAAAGGCAAAACTTTGACGGCCGCGCGTCGATGGCAAAGGGCGACGACAAATGGGCGCGCATGGTCATCCTCGGTCTCAAATTGCCTGGCGCGAACGCGCCCCAGCGACAGCAGAGGAGAAATCAAAACCGACCCGCGCGCATCACTCATTCGGAGTAGGGTTGAATGCTATTGGTCCCGCATTGACGATTTGCGGAATCGAAGACGCGTTGAAGCCATTTCGACGCATGCCCGCCCTGCAGCGTATCGCGCCATGCAGCGTATATTGTCAGTGCGGGCCATGACCGGCGCGCCGCACAGATCGGATCGACGCCATGCATCTAGCCAAGCCCTGCCTCGACATCGGACTGGCCACGAACCGCATTGCCGATATGCTTGGCTTTTGGCAGGACAAAGTCGGCCTGCCGCTCGATCATGTCTTGCCCATTGCACGCGGGCAAAAGCAGTATCGTCACGATCTGCTCGGATCGGTGTTGAAAATAAACGCCTATTACGAAGCGCTGCCCGAGGCGCCGCCCAGCGGCTACGATGAGCTCCTGATCGCGCGAGAAGGCGTGGGCGCGCCTTTGAGATTGAACGATCCAGACGGAAATCCGGTGACGCTTGTCGCTCCCGGTGAATTTGGAATCCAGCAAATCGGAATCAAGCTTAAAGTAAGTAATATCGAAGCTCACGCGCGGTTCTATCGCGACGCGCTCGGATTGGACGATGTCTCACGCAACGGACTAGCGGCCTTCCAGGCAGGCAGCACCCGGCTGCTTCTGGAACACTCGGCCGATGCCGCCATCGACACGCCTATTCGCGCAAAGGGCTGGCGTTACATTACGTTTCAGGTCTTCAAGGTCGATGTTGAGCATGCGCGCGCCGTGGCGCTAGGCGCACGCGAAGCGATGAAACCGACAACGCTTGGGACGACGGCTCGCATCTCCATGCTGTGCGATCCGGACGGCAACTGGATCGAGATTTCGCAGCGCGCGTCCCTAACAGGATCGTTGGCATAAATCGTATTTTTCTCGCCGGTGCGTCGCGAATTCGCGCTACGGCGCAACCCATCTGTTCGCTTGATCCAGCGTCGCGCGCGACGCGAGCGCCTTGCGCAGATGCGCCACCTGGCCCGAAGAAACCTGGGCGGCCTGGTTGCCCCAGCTGTTGCGAACATAAGTCGCGACGTCGGCAATCTCCTGATCTGTCAGCTTCCAGGCGAAGGACGGCATGGAAATCGCTGAAGGACGGGTCGGCGTTGGCGCGGCGCGACCGCCTGCGAGTATGAGGTGGATTACGCTGGTGGGATCGGATTGCTGCGCAACGGCGCTTCCCGCCAGCGGCGGAAACATGCGCGGTCCACCCTTCCCGGCAGCGCGATGACACGCCGTGCAGGAGTCGGAATAAACGGCCGCTCCAGCGCGCATCGCCGCGGCGTCCGGAGCTTGGATCGCCGTTGAAGGGCTGGCGGCCACACTCTTCAGGTAAGTCGCGATCGCGCTCAAATCCGCGTCGGACATTTGCGACGTCGAATAGGCAACCACCTCCGCCATCGAACCGGCAGCATCGGTATGGGCGTTGCGGCCCGTTTTGAGGAATTCGACAATATCGGCGGCGCTCCATTTGCCCAGTCCCGTCCGGGCGTTGCCCGTGAGATCGGGCGCGAACCAGTTGTCCAGCTTGGCGCCTTCCAAGCGTTCTGAGTCTTTCTCCGCGCCGAATACATTCTTCGCCGTATGGCAGGCGCCGCAATGCCCCAACCCTCTGACAAGGTAAGCGCCGCGATTCCACGCCGTCGATTTTGCCGAGTCCGGCTGGAACGGATGATTGCGGAAGAACATCATATGCCATGCGGCGGCGCTGATCCGCAGATCGAGCGGAAACGGCAGTGCGTTCGGCGGCGGCGTGTAGGCCGTGCCCGGCACGGTCTTCAAATAAGCGAGAATCGCATCGGAATCCGGGCGGCTTACGATCGTGAAATGCGGATAGGGAAATGCCGGATAGAGATGCGTACCGTTCGCGGCAACGCCATCGTTCAGGGCGCGGAAAAATTGATCGTTGGTCCAGGTGCCAATGCCGGTCTGCTCATCGCCGGTGATATCCGGGCTGTAAATGACGCCGAAAGGCGTGTTGAGGCCTAGTCCGCCGTTGAACGGGTGTGCTCTGTCCCGCGTGTGGCAGGATACGCAATCGCCCGCGACCACCAGATAGCGGCCGCGCCGCAAAAGCGCGGCATTCGCGCTATTCGGAATCGGACGCATGAGCGTTGGCAGTGGCGCCGGCGGAAGCTGGACGATTTTGGGTTGATGCGCGGCGCTCCACAACCACGATACCAACGCCGCAAGCGCCAGCAAAAGGAGAATGGCGATGATCACCGGGCCGATCCAACGCCAGGCGGAGTAGTGGCGGCCCTCTGCGCTCATACAGGCACCAACGGACCGGGAGCCTTTACATAATTGGTCTTGATAGCCTCGGCGGACATGTAGGCAAGCGCCGCGAGCGTGGCGGTGGGGTTATAGCCCGCGTTCTGCGGAAACAGTCCCGCGCCGGTGACGAAGACGTTCGGCACGTCCCAAATCTGCGAATATTTGTTGACCACGCCGTTGGTGGGATTGTCGCCCAACATGGTGCCGCCCACATTGTGCGTGGTCTGGTAGGGAACGATGCTGTAGGGCGCCTTTCGGACCTTGGCGTTGACCGACGACGCGCCCATCGCCTTTGCCACTTCGGCGGCGCGATCGGTGCAATATTTCGTCATCTTGATGTCGTTGTCGGGGAAATCGAACGTCATGCGCAGCATGGGCCGTCCGAACTGATCTTTATAAGTTGGGTCGAGATCGAGATAATTTCCCGCTTGCGCATAGCTCGAGCCGTGCACCGAGAGCGCAAAACTGCGCAGAAAATATTTCGCCGCCGCGCGCTTCCAGTCGAGCCCCCACTTGCTCACGCCTTTGGGCACACGAACCATCTCTATGGGGCGCGCGCCTGTGACCAGCGCGGCAATATAGGCGCCGCCGATGAATCCCAGTCCGGAGTGATCGAAATTGTCGCCATTGTAGTCGTCGATCACCGAGGCGAGCGCGCCGGCTCCGATAAAGGGATTGAGAAGCTTGTCGTCGAAGAAGACTTCCACCGAACTCATGGTCTGGTAGCAGTAGTTCTTGCCCACCACGCCCTCGCCGGTGTGGGGGTTATAGGGCGCTCCAATACCCGACAGAAGCAGCAGATGGACGTTGTGAAACTGGTATGCGGTCAGCACCACGATCGAGGCCGGCTGGAAATGTTCCGTGCCGGCGCTGTCGATATAGGTGACGCCGGTTGCGTGTTTGCCGTCTGCCGTCCTTTCGATCTTGAGGACTTCGGATTCCGTCCGCAGCTCGAAGTTCGGTTTTTGCATGATGTACGGGATCAAGGTCGTTTGCGGCGAAGACTTGGCGTAGTTTCCACAGCCGAATTTTTCGCAAAATCCGCAGAACGTGCAGGCTCCGATCTGCGCGCCAAAGGGATTGGTATACGGTTTGGACAGGTTGGCAGCAGGATGTGGGAAAGGATGTAGCCCCATTCCCGCAGCGGCCTTCCCGAAAAGCGCGGGGGCATACGTCATCGGCAAAGGGGGCGTCGGAAATTCCTGGCTGCGCGCACCTTCGAAGGGATTTCCCCCCGGTTGGATCGCGCCATTCAGATTGCCGGCCTTTCCCGAGGTTCCGCAGACCAGATCGAATTGGGTGTAATGCGGCTCGAGCTCTTCATATGTGAGGGGGAAGTCCTGGACCGTAAGGCCGTCGGTCGATTTTTTGCCGTAGCGTTGCTCATTGTGGCTTTTGATCTGAAAGTCGGTTGGCAAATACCGCCAGAGCTGACCGTTCCAGTGTATGCCCGCTCCTCCAACGCCGGTGCCGGGAAGAAACGAGCCCAGCTGCCGCATCGGAAGCGCTTGCTGGCTGGTATTGTTGCGAAAGGTCAGCGTCGAATACTTGACGTTCTGAAACAAATGGTGGCGCCACATATAGCGCAGCTCATCCTGATCGAAGGTCGTGGCGAAGTCATTGGGCGTCGTTCGCGCGGCCGAGCGCTCGAGCGCCAGAACGTTCATGCCCGCGTCGCAGAGCTGTTGCGCCATGATGGCGCCTGCCCACCCGAACCCGACAAGCACGACATCGACCGGCTTTTGACGAATGGCCATCAGCCTCGCGTCCATCCGCGTCGGCCGAGCAGTCCCACCGGCTTGAGGGGCACCGGCTGGTTATAGGCCGTCACCCATGGCGAATAGTCGTAATGGGCGCCCGGAAAGCCGATCATGGCCCAGGCGCGGCCGTCTTTGTTGCCGCCATAGATCGGATCGGAGAAATAGCCCTCCTTCACGTTCTGCAGAAACATCGTGAAAAAGGCTTTGGCTTCGACACCGCCGTCCAGTTTGAGCGCGCCGGATTCCATCTGTTTGAGCAGCCCATCCTGGGCATTCGCTTCAAGGTCCTTGAAGGCTTTTCCCGGATGGGCGTTTGCGACATAGCCTTCGATCTCGGCGATCGCCCGCCGATAGAACTCGGCCGGCGCGAACCGGCTCTGAAAGCCTTGCGAAGGCGTGCCTTCCGGCCACGGACCTCCCAAATAGAAGTGATCGCCGTGCCCATAGCCACCCGCAAGCTGGCGATCGATGAACTGTGGAACGCCCGCCTCGCTGGCGCTGGGGCCGGTCGCGTCGGCTGGAATGAGCCGGTCCGAAGCGGCCGTAATGAACGCGGCCTCCGCGCCCGTGAGGAACTTCCATTGGCCCTTGCCGGCTTCCTCGGGTGCATCGGCTTCGCCTTCGCGCCACGGCATCGTGCCGCGAATGTCCTGGCTGGGTGCGCCAAGCATTCCGTCGTGCGCCGCCAGGCCGGAAGCGATCGCGCCAGAACCCAAGGCGGCGCCCAATACAGAGCGTCTATTGAAGATGTTCTTGGGTTCCGAACTCATATCGTTTCCGGAGGGTAGATTTATTTGCGCTGTCCCTAGTTCGCCAACGCAATGACCCACGGTTGGGTTCTACGAGACAGACAAAATTTTGGTGCTTCATCTTCTGCGGCCGACGCGATAGCCGCGGGCGCTGAAGAATTTCAGCGCCATCGAGGCTGCACGGCCCGAGGTTGCCGCCGACCCAGACAGGACATGCGCAAAATCGCGCCGCGCAGCGCGATAGCGGTGCCGACTGTGACGTTGAGCACCTTGGTGGCGATGATGGCCGGGAGCACAGCCGCAATGATCGTCTGGAGTTTTCCTCAGCCGTTGGTCGCGAAGCCTGGAAACAGCGTCATACCGCCATCGACAAACAACGTGGTCCCGACGACATAGTCGGAATCGTCGGATGCGAGCCACACTGCCGCGCGCGCGATATCTTCGGGCTCCCCGATGCGGCCATAAGGTACCAGCGTCATCAGCGCATCGTAAGCCTGTTTGGTCTTCCACGCGACGGTGTTGATCGGGGTGCGGATCGCGCCAGGCGCAATGCCATTGACGCGGATCCGGCACGGCGCCACTTCCTGCGCCAGACTTTCCATCAGCAATTTTATGCCGCCTTTAGAGGTGGCGTAGTTGGCATGACCAGCCCAGGGAATCAGCTGATGCACCGAACTCATGTGGATGATTTTGCCTGCTGCGCTGGAAATGGAGGGGACCGGACCGCGGCGCAGGAATTCGCGCACCGCAGCGCGCGCGCAGAGAAATTGTCCCGTCAGGTTGACGCCAAGTACCTTGTTCCATTCGTCGAGAGTCATGTCCTTGAAAGCGGAGTCGCGCTGAAGGCCGGCGTTGGCGACGAGGATATCGACGGTGCCGAACTGCTTGACGGTCTGCGCGAACATCGCGGCGACCTCATCTTCCTTGGAGACATCGGCTTTGTATTTGAAGGCTTTGACGCCGGCCTTCGCGATTTCGGCGACAACCGCATCCGCCGTGTCGTCGCCCACGACATAGTTCACCACCACATCCGCGCCCGCCTGTCCCAGTGCGATGGCGACGCTACGCCCTATGCCCGAATTGGCGCCGGTGACGAGCGCCTTTTGACCGACCAGCACCTTCTGGATAGGCCGCTTGGGCGCGCCCGGTTCGGTGAATTCGTCCGCCATGCTCAAGCCTTTCGGTCGCGCGGCCCTTCAGCCTTTTGGGTGGTCCATCTCATAGGCCAGAGCGGCCAATCGAATAGCCTCGGACTGCGCGGGATAGGTGTGGATGACACGCGCCAAATCGCGCATTCCGATGCCCGTGCTCATGACAACGGATATTTCGTTGATCAGTTCGCTGGCGCGCGACGCGACAATCGTCGCACCGAGGATTTTGTCGGTTCCCTCCTGAATGTGGAGCTTGACGAAACCATCGTCCTGCCCATCGGTGATGGCACGATCCACATCCTGCATCATCACCGTGTAGGTCTTGACGGGAATCGATTTCTGGCGCGCATCCCAGACCTGCATACCGACATGCGCGATCTCGGGCTCGCAATAGGTGCACCAGGGGATCGTCATCTCGCTGTGCCGCGTATGCCCCTTCTCGAAGGCGTTGCTAACTGCGATACGCGCCGAAACCCAGGCGACATTGGTGAATTTGTGCGACATGCAGACATCGCCGGCGGCGTAGACGTTCGGGTTCGCCGTGCGCAGGAAGTCGTCCACCTTCACGCCCTTGTCGCCGCAATCGACGCCGGCCGCGTTCAGAGCCAGATTTTCGACGTTGGGCACTCGTCCGATGCTGAGCAGGATTTCGTCGGCAGGCACACTCATTTTGGCGTCGTAATTCTCGCCATCGACGAATTTCGTGTTCTGCTCGCAATGGGCACCGACCACCGCCGTGTTCAGCATGATGTCCACACCATCGCGCGCCATCGATTCCGACAGCAGCTCCGCCGCATCACGCTCCTCGCGCGGCAGGAATTTGGGATCGTTCTGAATGATCGTGACCTGCGAGCCCAGCCGGCAAAAAGCTTGCGCCAATTCGCAGCCCAGCGGGCCGCCGCCGATCACCACCAGCTTCGGTGGCAATTGCGGCATATCGAAAATGTCGGTGCTGGTCCGATAACCGATTTCAGCAAGTCCCGGGAAGGTCGGCGGACGCGGCCGTGCGCCTGTCGCAACGATCGCCTTCTTGAAGCGAAGCGGAACATCGCCGACCGCCAGCGTGCCAGGGTCAATGAATCTCCCCTCGCCAAAGAAAATCTCCACGCCGTCGTGCTGCAGGCGGTCGGCGGCGTGGTACTCGGCAATGCGCGCGCGAACCTGCACCATGCGGGATTTCAGCGCCGCAAAATCGAGCTTCATTTCCGCCGCCGATGAAACGGCGAATTCAGGCGCACTGCGGACCAGCGCGCAGAGGCGGGCCGAATGAATCAACGTTTTGGATGGAATGGAACCGGCGTTGAGCGAATTGCCGCCCAGCAGATTGTGCTCCACAAGGGCCACGGTCAGACCGAAGCGCCTGGCATATTGCGCGGCTTCGATCCCCGCAGGACCGGCGCCGATCACAACGAGATCGTATATCTCGCGCGGTTGCGGATTGATCCAATTCCCGGGCCGTACGCGGGCGATGAGCGCCGGGCAGTTGTCCGTGTCGAGTTGCGGTGCTGTAGCGGTACTTTTCATGACGCGAGCCATCCGCCGTCAAAACCCGCACGTTTTAGGCCGGAGACAATGTAAGGACAGCCGCGCAGGAGTTTCCAGATCAGCCCGCTCTTTGCGTTCTCGAGCAGCATCACCAGGAGACCCTGATCCAATCCGTACCATCCTTCCGACAGCCAGCCTTTGCCGTCACCGCCGCGCAGCGTGAGATTGAAACCGCTGGAGAACCGATCTTCGTTGCAGACTTGCGGATACGATGCGAGCAAATGCCGGGTCCCCCTCAGCGCAGCTTCGCGCGTGAACGGCAACGTCGCCAGCATCGCCCAGGGCGCGATCGTGCCGTCGTCCGGTCCATAAGGTGCGCCGCGCGACATGTAGCCGAAGAAACGCCGATCGCGGCCGTCCACACGCAATTCGCGGTAGCCGGGGCCGTCGCCGGCCGTGATGCCCCAAAAGTCGCGGCCGTAGCCTTCGTAATTGTCGGGATTGCGGGCGCCATATTCGCGATGAAGCGCAACAGCGGCTTTGGTGTTTTCGAAATAGTCGCTGTTTGACTGGCGCATGAAAGCATCGCGGATGCCGCGAAAATCTATCCAGGCGTGTGAGAACAAGTGCGTGAACAGCGGACCGGAATAGAGGACATCCTTGCCCAGCAGATTCTCCCACTGATAGGTCATGGTCCATCCGCCGAAGCTGTTTGCCGCCAGCGGATGCGTCGGCGATCCCAGGCCGAGGACATAAAGGATGGTGGCCTCGTTATAGCCCTCCCAACCATAATGCAAAAAGCCGCATTCCGGCTTCCAGCCTTGCGCCACCGTTTCGAATCCGTCTTGCGCCCATGTCCAATCGACACGGCGATAGAGCGCGTCGGCCAATTCGCGGACTTCCACTTCCGCGCCGCCGCCGTCGAAATAGCACGAAGCGGTCAGCATGCCGGCGAGCAGCAATGTGGTGTCGATCAAGGACAGCTCGCATTGCCACACGCGCCGCCCGGTCTTCATGTCCAGAAAGTGATAGTAAAATCCCTTGAAGCCGGTGGCGTCCGGAGCTTCGCTCTGCACGCTATCGCGGAAGAACTTGAGCGTCTTGAGCGTCACAGCGACCGCAGCCTCGCGCGTCATCCATCCGTTTTCGACGGCAATCGGATAAGAAGAAAGCGCGAAGCCCACCACCGCGATGCTGCAAGGCGAGCCGTCGCGCGACGTGTCGGCGACCAGGCCGTTTTCGGGATTTGCGTATTTCGCGATATAGGCGAATGCGGCGCGATGCAGGCGCGCAACCAGCGCATCGTCACCCTGTGGAGAGCCCTCATCCACGGCTAATAGAAAATTTCGATTGCGGCGACGGCTTGCGGCGGCATCGTCACTTCGATGCGAAATCCGCCGTCATCGCGCGCGAAGGGTTGCGCTTCGCATGTCAGTTGTGAGGCCGCATCGAGTTCCGCCACGGTAGCGGCGCTGAGATATTCAGGCTTGCCAATCTGCTCCCAATGCCGCTTGGCGTTGGCGTGCTCCAGATCGATCCGCCGGATCGTCGCATTTGAGATGGTTTGGGCGCCTTTCAAGACAAACGAGACTTGCTGCGTGTCGATCGGATGGCGCGGCAGCGCGAAGTTCGTCAGCATCAAGGTTGCGGATTTTTCGCCGCGAACGAGCCACACATCGACAGTCTCGTGATGTCCTTCCACGGCCACAAGCTGCGTCCCCAGTCCGTGCAGCAATTCGTAGGCCCGGTAGGACGGTTTGGCGATGCCGTGTATGTTCAAAAGGCCAAAGCCACCCTGAAACGGAACGGACGGAAAGTAATTTTCCTCGAAGATGTCCGAGAACGTCCAATAGCTGTATCCCTGGACCAGACCGTTCGCTTCCAGCACCGTCTTGACGATGAACACCGCAGCATACGGGTCGTCGTGCATCGGATCGCGCGGGTTGGAGGACGTACACCATTCCGTATAGTAGACGGGCAAATCGCCGGCCTGCTTGCGAACGCCGCGGGCTTCGTCTCGCAATACGCTGCGCTTGCTATCCGCCAGTTCTGTAACCGTATCGTCCCCGGGCTTGCCGAACGAGTCGGTGGGATAGTGATGCGTGGTGATGAAATCGGCGGGCAGATCGCTCTTTTTGCAAAAATCGATAAAATCTGAAATCCAGGCATTGTCAGCGGTTGCGGGACCGCCGACCTTGAGTTGCTTGTCCACCGATTTTATGGCCTCGACGGTGTAGCGATAAAGCACGAAATAATCGCTTTGCTTTGCGCTGCCGAAGGCTGTCAGATTCGGCTCGTTCCATACTTCGAAAAACCACTGGCGCACTTCGTCCAAGCCATAGCGCTCGACCCAGTGGTGCACGAGCTTGCGGATCAGCACCGACCAGTCGGCGGGATCGCGCGGCGGCGTCACATTGGCACGATAGTGGAAAACAATCTGATCGCCGGATGACAGCGCGGTCGGCATGAAACTCAATTCGACGAAAGGTTTCATGCCGATCGAGAGCAGATAATCGAAGATCTGATCGGCGTTGAAAAACGAGTAGAGCAGCTCGCCACTCTGATTGATAAGCGTCCCCATATCGTCGCAAAGGATGCCGTGGAAACGCACATGCTTCATGCCCAATTCGTCATGCGCGCGTCTCAACTGCCGCTGCCAATCCGCGCGCAAACCAAGCGTGGCGTGACCGCTGCCGACAGTGTGTTCCCAGAAATGGGGAAGAGACGTTTGGACCCCGCCGAGGTCTCCGACAAAAGACGCAGCCATTGGCACCGAGAGGTTGAACAGTCAGGGAACGCTCAGTTTAGCGAAAACGAACGGCATTGCCAGAAGTTGCGTGGCGATTGTTACAGATAGATCACGTCCAACGCGCGGCCGCGTTCCATCGCAATCCACCGTATCGCTCAAAGCGCCGCGCTTCTCTTGCAAATTGTCAGAAGCGCATTCCGATCCCGTATGTGCAGGCCCGTGGCGTTGAGCTCGATCCATTTTGCCTTGCGCCAGCGCGAGAGCTTGCGGTTCACCGCTTCGCGCGTTGCGCCCACAAGATGTGCAAGATCGGACTGGGTGTAGATGATGCGCCCATGCGCACCTTCCTCCAGAAGCAGGCGCGCAAGACGTTTGCCCAAGTCCATCGAGGCGTTGCGATCCACCAGGTGATCGGTCTCGCGCAGCCGCCCGACAAGAACCGACAGCAAAGCCAGCGCCGATTGGGGCTCGTCCTGCAACGCGCGGATGACGACGGCTCTGTCGACCCGCCACAACTCTGTCTTGCGCGTGGCGGTCGCGTCCGTCGAGCGGGGCACACCGTCGAGCACGCCCATTTCGCCAATGACGGTGCCGCTGCCGAGTCGCGCGATAAACACGTCGCGACCGTCAAGACCTTCGATCGTCACCTCGATTTCGCCGCTGAGAATCGCGTACGCCGCTTCGGCCGGGGTTCCGCGCGAAAACGCCTTGTCGCCTTTTGCAAGGTGGATAGGCGTGGCCTGTTCGGCCAAGGCGCGCCTGCGCTCAGCCGAAAGCACCGAAAACACTGGATTGCGCGCTAGCGCATCGCCCACATCCTTCACAGACACGATTCACCCACCCCAAGCACCGTTCACCCTACCAACCGCGGAAAGCGGGGCAAACTCGTGAAACGTCTGGTTTCAAGAGCTGCCGCATATGATTTTCTTCAAATCTGTAAGGCGTTGATTTTGTTATGGAATATTGCATTTGCCGATATGTTAGCCCCCGTCGGGCCGGGGCCCGGGGCCTAACTATGTTTGGGGTGTGATCGCCTTGCATTGACGATACGGTGGTACGCGCACATCTTCCACGTGAAGTCACAAGCTCTACCGGGGGTATCCCAATGTCGAATACATCTTCAAGCAAGCGCAAAATCTGGATTGGCGCTTCTGTCATTGTTCTCGCGGCTGCGGGCGTTTTGGCGGGTAGCCATTATCTGCCGCTGAATGGCAATGAGACCGCTGGTACGATCGCTCCGGCGACGCGCTATCACGACGCGCAGGTCCAGAGCTCGGACGTCAAGCTCGGCGATCAGAGCGTCGCGCAGTCGATGCAGACGGACGCCGATCAATCGACTCAAACCGTGGACGCAGCGAGCAGCGATGCCGCTTCTCGCGATGTAGCATCTCGCGAGGCTGCCTCGCGTATTGCGGCTTCCCGCGACGTGGCTTCCCGTGAGGCAGCGGCCCGCGTGGCGGCGTCTCGCGATGTTGCCTCGCGCATAGCGGCTTCGCGTGACGTGGCTTCCCGCGAAGCGGCTTCGCGTATTGCGGCTTCCCGCGATGTGGCCTCGCGTATTGCGGCGTCTCGCGATGTGGCCTCCCGTGAAGCGGCCTCGCGTATTGCGGCGTCTCGCGATGTAGCCTCCCGTGAAGCGGCCTCGCGTATTGCGGCGTCTCGCGATGTAGCCTCCCGTGAAGCGGCCTCGCGTATTGCAGCGTCTCGCGATGTAGCCTCCCGTGAAGCGGCCTCGCGTCAGGCGGCGTCCCGCGATGTGGCTTCTCGTGAAGCGGCCTCGCGTCAGGCGGCCTCCCGCGATGTGGCCTCCCGTGAAGCGGCCTCGCGTCAGGCAGCGTCTCGCGAAGCGGCTTCTCGTGAAGCAGCTTCTCGCCAAGCGGCGTCTCGCGAAGCGGCGTCCCGCGTCGTCCAGTAAGGGGTTAAATGTTACAGAACAGCCGCCGGGTCGTCCGGCGGCTGTTTTTTTGCGTCCGATTTTGCCAAGGTGAAACCGGGATACAGGCGGGGATAGCTTTGAGTGTTTGGCGTGGCAGGTCGCTTTTCCTGGCGGCGGTGCTTGTGGTGTTCGGCGCTTCCGCCAAAGCGGACGATGTCGAGCTCAGCAAGCTGGAGACGCCCGATCTTCGCCTACTCTATTACGACCCCATCCAAACCTATCTGACGCCCTACATCGCCCGCGCTTACGAAAACTCCTTCGCCTTCCAGCGCAAGATGTTCGACTGGACACCGTGGGACAAGCCGACCGTCCTGCTGGAAGACCTCTCCGATGACGGCATCGCCTACGTTCACGCCGCGCCGTTCAGCGGCCTCGACGTCGATATCGCTCCCGAAAGCACGACCTTCGAAACCTTCACGCCCGGCGAGCGCTTCTTCACGACGATGAATCACGAACTGGTTCACGTCGCCACGCTGGACGTGTGGAACGACCAGGATGCCTGGTGGCGCAATTTCTTTCACGGCAAAATAAGGCCCGAGACGGCTCACCCCGAGACGATTCTGTACGGCTATCTCACCCAGCCGCGCGCCGATGTTCCGCGCTGGTATCTCGAAGGCAGCGCCGTGTTCATGGAGACATGGATGGGCGGCGGCTTTGGCCGCGCGCAAGGCGGCTATGACGAGATGGTTTTCCGCGCGATGGTGCGCGACAACGCCCATTTCTTCGATCCGCTGGGAGTGGAAGCGGAGGCCAACGCCGTCGATTTCCAGGTCGGCGTGAACGACTATCTCTACGGCACCCGGTTCGACTCCTATCTCGCGCTCACCTATGGGCCGGAAAAGCTGATCGCGTGGCTGAAGCGCGGCAAAGGCAGCAAGGGCTATTACGCCAATCAGTTCCAGCAAGTGTTCGGCAAGAGTCTCGATGACGCCTGGGCCGACTGGATCGTGTTCGAGCACGCATTCCAGGAGAAGAATCTGCAAGCGGTGCGGAAGTATCCGGTGACGCCCGCCAAGCCGCTGACGCCCGCCGCGCTGGGCTCGGTGGCGCGCAGCTATTACGACCCGCATGACGACAGCCTGATCACCGCGATGCGGCCACCGGGCCTTCTCGCCGCGATCGTTGAGATTTCGCTGAAAAACGGCAGCACGCGTGTCATCAAGACGATCAAGGGCCCGGCGCTCTACCTGGTCACGTCGCTGGCCTACGACCCGGTCACGAACAAGGCCTACTACACAACCGACAACTACACGTGGCGCAATCTGGTCCAGCTCGATGTCGCCACCGGCGAATCGAAGGTGCTGCTCAAAGGTGACCGCATCGGCGATATCGTGTTCGACAACAAGGACGGATCGATCTGGGGCATCAGGCACGAAAACGGTCTGGATACGCTGGTGAGGGTCAAGCCGGACTTCAGCGGCTGGAACCAGATCGTCACGTTCCCCTATGGCACCGACGTCTCCGATCTGGATCTGTCGCCCAACGACGACATGCTGAGCGCCACGGTCAGCGAGATCAACGGCAGCTCGCGGCTTGACGTCTATAATGTCGACGATCTGTACGACGGCAAGCAGAAGGCGGTTGCATCGCTGACGCTCGGCCAATCGATTCCCGAAAACGGTGCGTTCTCGCCGGACGGCAAATATCTATACGTGTCGTCGTATTATACCGGCGTTTCGAATATTTATCGCCTCGACATCGCGACAAACAAATACGAAGCGATGACCAATGCCGTAACCGGCTTTTTTCTGCCGCTGCCGATGGCAGACGGTTCGCTGATTGTTTACGAATACACCGGCGCCGGTTTCCAGCCGGTGCTCGTTCACCCCAAACCGCTCACCGATCTGAGCAGCATAACGTTCCTCGGCGCTGAGGTCGCCGACAAGCATCCCATCGTCAAGACATGGGGCGTCGGCTCGCCGAGCAAGGTGCCGCTCGATTCCATGATCACGAGCAGGGGCTCCTATGAGCCACAGGACAATCTGCTGTGGGACGGCTCCTATCCCGTTATCGCCGGCTACAAGGGCCATATCGCCGCCGGCTGGCATTTCCAGTTCGAAGATCCGCTGCAATATGACCGGCTGATCGCCGACATCTCCTATTCGCCCGCCAGCGATTTGCCGCACGGGCAGCAACTCCATGCCGATGTGAGCTGGAGCACGCTGTTCTGGCACTTCACACTCGAACACAACAACGCGGATTTCTACGATTTGTTCGGCCCCACCGAGCGCAGCCGCAAGGGCGACGCCTTGCTCATCAGCTACCACGACATACCCATCTACGATCTGCCGCAGCGCATGGATGTGATCGCCGATCTGAACCTGTTCACCGGCCTCGATACCTTGCCTGGTGCGCAGAATATCCAGAGCAATGACCGCAACATCGCGCAAGGCAAGGTCGAGGTGACCTATTCCGACATCACCAAAACGCTGGGTGCGGTGGACGACGAGGACGGCTATCGCATCTATGGCGGGGTCGAAGAGGATTACGCCCACAATCAGGGCTACACGCTCGTCCACGGTGGCTACGATTTCGGCTTTATTCTGCCCTGGGAGCATTCCTCGCTGTGGCTCTATACGGCGGCCGGAGCGACCGGCGGCAACAAGAGCAATGCGCTGGACTATTTCTTCTTCGGCGCCTTCGGCAACAATTACGTCGACGATCGCGAGGTGAAGCGTTATCGCGATTACGACAGCTTCCCCGGCTTCGGCATCGACGACATCAGCGCGCGCGATTTCGCCAAAACGACGCTGGAGTTCAACCTGCCGCCGGTCCGCTTCGAGGATATCGGTTCTTCCGCGTTCTATTTGAGCTCGCTGCGCAGCGCCCTGTTCGCGGGCGTTCTGGACGCGGACCCGGGCGACGAGGATCACAAGGTGCTTGAGAACCTGGGCTTCCAGCTCGACTGGAATTTCACCATCGCGGTGCGCCTGCCAATGACACTTTCGTTGGGCGATGCCGTCGGGTTCGAGGGTGGCCGCCCCCACGGCGATGAAATCATGGTGTCTTTGAAGGTTTTGTGAGATTGATCCGCGCCGCGATGCGCGAACGGTTCCGCCAGGGCTTGAAATCCGAAGGGTCAGATGTCGTCCCATTTCGCGTTGAAGGCAGCACTGGGATTTGGGCCCGTTCTTCTCTTCCTTGCGGGGCTTGTCTATCTCGACAGTTTCAAGCTCGTTCGCTTTTCGCGGATCGTCGGGGTTGTTCTGTCCGGCATGGCGGTCGCGGCGCTGGGCTATTTCATCGCCGGTCGGGTCATGGCATGGCAGCATCTGACGTTCTTCACTTACAGCCGCTATTACGCACCGTTCCTGGAAGAGGCGTTGAAAGCGCTTGTCGTGATCGCGCTATTCAGCCGCAACCGTATCGGCTTCATGATCGACGCGGCGATCCTTGGTCTCGCCGTCGGCGCGGGCTTTTCGATCAGCGAGAATGTCTATTACGCCTATCTCTTTCCCGATGCGAATGTCGGCATATGGATCGTGCGCGGCCTCGGCACCGCGCTGATGCACGCCGGCACGACCGCCATCTTCGCAATATCGGCGCAAGCGCTGCGCGAACGGCACGCCCAGAGCGGATTGCTCGCGTATCTGCCCGGCTATCTTGTGGCGGCGTCCCTGCATTTGATCTTCAACCAGTTCACGCCATGGCCGTTTGCATCCACAATCGGAACCATCCTGGTGTTGCCGCTCGCGTTGCTCTTTCTTTTCGACAAAAGCGAGCATGAGGCACACGACTGGCTCATCCACGATTACGAAAGCCACGAACATCTGCTGGAGGACATCCGCACAGGGCGCTTCACCAACAGCGAAGCGGGGCGTTTCATCGCGTCACTCGCGGCGCGGTTTGGCGCCGCCGTCAGCGCGCTTATTTTCGCGTACATCAAACTGCACACCGAGCTCGTGCTGCGGGCGGAAAATCGGCTTCTGGCAAAGGAGCGCGGCGAACGCGTCGCGGTCGGACCTGGCGACCGCAACGAATTCGCACGCCTGCATGCGCTTGAGCGACAGATCGGGCACACCGCTCTTCTCGTGATCTGGCCACATCTGAAATTCAGCCGCCGCGAGCTATTTGAACTGCATGAATTCGATAAGTAGCGGTTTGCTTCAGCGCCACCATATCGCGCCGGCGCCCCGAGTTGGCCGATTGCCGCGTTGGTTCGATGGCACCGCCGGCCGAATCCTCGTTATTCTCGGCGGCGTGCTTCTTCTGCAACGCCCCTGGAATCGAAAGGTTCGAGGGCTGCGGACGATTCAATTCTCACCCTGAGCAGCAACGGCACGCAGAGCACGGCGAGAAGCGTTGGCACAAGCAGCACGAAGATGCCGAGCCCATGAACGATACCGCCGTGCATCGCCGTCAGCGCCACGCCGGTAAGCGCGGGGCCTAACGCCAGGCCAAGTTTTTCAGAAGCAGTCCACATCCCGGTGAGCGTTGCTTCCGCGGCCGAGCCGCCGCTCGTCTTTTCATGGATGAGGTGCGCCAGCAACGTAAATGGAAGCACCTGCATGCCTGCAAATGGCACGCCTGCCATCAGAAAGCCGGCCAATGCGAAAGGCCATGGCGCCTGAAACCGCGTCAACGCCCCCAACAGCGCCGCTGCCGCTGCAAAGGCGAATGTGGCCCACACCAGCATATTCCGCTCGCCAAACTTCCTCCCCGACCATGCCCACAACGGAACGGTCACCGTCGTGGCGCTCAACATGACCAGAAGCGCGATGCCGATATCGCTTTCGCTTCGTCCGAACGCGCGCGTTACCAAATAGGGCGTTGCCGATGAGATAATGCCGACGGCCGTCAATTGCACGACATAGGAAAGCGTCAATGCGCGAAATGCGCGATGGCGCAACGCCGCGGACATCTGTGCGATCAAGGACGGTTTCTCGGACTGGAAATGTCGTTGATTCGCGACATCGCGATTGTGAAGAATGAAGAGCGGCATGCTCATGGCAAAAACACAACAAACGGAAAGCCACAGCGCCATGAAGCGATAACCGGGCCGGCCGCCACCGCCCGCCGCGATTACCAAGGGTGCGATGCCGGCACCGGCCAAAACTCCGATCATTGCAACCGCGATGCGCCACGACACCATTCGCGACCGCAATTGCTTGGTCACGCCGATCTCCGCCGGCAACGCGATATAGGGAACGGCGAATAGCGAATAAAGACTCGCGAGCGCGAAATAACTGAGTGCCACCCAGGCGAACGCAGCAGCGCCGGAAATTCTCGGCGTCGAGAAAAGCGCATAAAAGGATATCGCGACACCGATCGTACCGGCGAGCAGAAAGGGGCGGCGCCGGCCAAAGCGCGTTTGTGCTTTGTCCGACCAGCTACCGACCAACGGATCCCAGACGATGCCCCAGACTTTCGGCAGAAAGACAGCGACGGAGGCCCACGCCGCGGGAATACGAACGACCTCGGTGCAATAAAAGAGCAAGAGCACCGACGGAACAGTGGTGAACACGCCGGTTCCAAAAGAGCCCATCGCATAAGCGAGCAGACCGGCGCGACCAAGCGGGGGCGTTTGCTTTGTCATGGCGCATTCCGTCATTGGGCACGTTCGATCAATGTGCACAAATAGCAAATTCCAAGTCGCCCTTTAACTTTCATGCGCCAGTTTTTCGACAACAGCGCCGTAGGGGCGCCGCACGACTGCGAGCAGAAGCAGCGAAAGAAGACACGCGGGGATGGCTACTATCATCATGGCGAGAGCGACACCGGCCGGACCGCGCGCAATCGTTTGCGTCGTCAACGCAACCACGGTCGGTCCAACGCCCAGGCCAAAGAGCGTGTACAGAAATGCCTGGAGCGAAACCGAGAAGCCGCGCATCTGCGCCGGCACCGCATCTTGTGTGGCGGCGAGCCCCGCAGAACTTCCGATCGCTGACGCAATCGAATAGCCCGCATATAGCGCAAGAGACGACGTGGAAGACGGCATCAGCGGAAAGGCGAAAGTCGGCAGTGCGATCAAATAGGCCATGAGCGTAACCCGCAGCCTCGCATCGGCCGAGCCGCGCCTGACCAACCGATCCGCGAGAAGGCCGCCGAGCAGCGTTCCCAGCCCACCGAACGCAATTGCGATCATGCCGATCATGGGGCCTGCGTCGGAAGCCGGCACGCCGAATCGCCGCCCCATCATGGCGGGAAGCCATGCGCTGAATCCGTAATCGACGAGCTGCAACAGCGCAAACGCCCCGAACAATCCGGCGAACATCCATTTGCGTTCCCGAAAATAAGCCAACGTGTCGCCAAATCTTGCTTGAGAAGGCGATACGCGCACATCGCTCCGCAACGGCTCCCGGATGGCGATCATCAATAGCGCAATCAGAACGCCCGGCATTGCGAGGAGAACGAGAACGCCGCGCCATGGCGCAAGCGAGCCGACGACCGGCAGAAAAGCAACGGCGCCGCTGTTGATCAACTTCAACAGCAACCCGCCGGACAATGTCGCCATGCCGCCGCCCATGGTCATTCCGGCGAGGAACACGGCGATCGCCGTTCCGCGCCGCGCCGGCGGAAAGAAATCGGGGATCATCGACATCACCGCGGGCGCAAGTGTCGCCTCACCGATTCCGACAAATACCCGCGCTATGGCGAATTGCCAGAAGCTCGTACAAAATCCGCAAGCGGCCGTGGCGATGCTCCAAAGGACGATGCCCGCCAGAACGATGTTGCGGCGGTTGTGACGATCCGCCAACCTGCCCAACGGCAGACCCACGAGAGCATAGATGACCGCAAACGCTGCGCCTTGCAGATAACTGATCTGAACATCGCTGATAAGAAGGTCATGCCGGATCGGCTCGACAAGAAGATTCAGGATGAGCCGATCGGTGTACGACAGCATCGCCGCTGCAAAGAACACGGCAAGCGCGAACCAGGCTCTGGGCGTTGGATTTTTCATCCCCAAAGTTCGCGCGTCGGTGGAGAAACCAAAGGGCCATCGTAAAAAAGGCCATGCTCTCGATCGTGGACAAGCGCCAGTGGGCCATCCATGTCGACCCAGCGGCAGAACTGCGCGATGACGTGGTTGGGCGCCATGGAAAGCGAAGTGCCGATCATGTTGCCGACCATGATCGACAGGCCGCAGTCCTTGGCCGCGCGAACCATGTCGAGCGCTTCCGTCAAACCACCGCTCTTGTCGAGCTTGATGTTGATGCCCTGATAGCGATCCTTCAGACCTGCAACGTCCGCGGCGACAAAGCAGGATTCGTCCGCATAAAGCGGAATTGGAGAGACAAAATCCGCAAGGCCCTCGTCACGGCCAGCCGGCAGCGGCTGTTCGATCATCTCCACGCCGAGCGCGGCGAGCGGCTGCACCACGTCCCGCAGAAGCGTGAGGTCCCAGGACTGGTTGGCATCGACGATAATCCGTGCATCGGGCCGCGCGGCGCGAATGGCGGACAAGCGCCTCAGCGGATCGTTGGCGTCCAGCTTCACTTTCAGGAGCGGGAACGCAGCGAGGCTCTCGGCTTGCACTGCGGCCTCGGCAATCGGATCGAGCCCAACGGTGTTCACCGTCGCGACAGGGCGCGGTGCGATATCCAGCACCTGCCAAATCGTCTTGCCGGTTTCCTTGCACAGCAAATCCCACAGCGCGCAATCTATCGCGTTGCGGGCCCCGCCCCAGGGCAAAATCTCTCGCAGCGCCTGCGGCGTTGTCTCATCGGTCAGGCGATCAACGACAGCGGCGATCTGCTCGCAAATCGTATCCGGCGTCTCACCGCGGTAGATCACGCCCGTGGCTTCACCGCGGCCAACATGGTCCTCACGCCTAAGCTCGACGATTACAACGTCGCTCGCTGCAATGGTATGACCCGCAAAACGAAAGGGCTTTTTGAGCGCCCAACTCTCTTTGCGGAAATGAACTTTCATCAGCGCGCAGCCCGGCGCCACAGCACCGGGAAGGCATCGCTGTCCATCATCGCACCATGCGCAAGACCGGGATCCTCGAGCGGGATGGCGATTTCTCCCTGGCGCCTCTCGTAACGCGCATCGTCTCCCGTCCAGCGGGTGGAAAGCGCGCGGCGGCGATGCTGCGTGCTCGCGTTGCCGGGCGCGCCGTGCACGATCATGGCCTGGAAGACAAGACAATCTCCCGGCTCCAATGCCCAACTCGCGATCTCGTATGACGACCGATTGGAGGCGATATCGGGAAGCTGCGGCAGTCCGGTGTCGCGATAAGGCGTGCCGTCGGCAAAATGATGCGGGCAATGCGGTCCCCAGCGATGGCTGCCGCGCACGAATTCCACGCAAGTTTCCTTCGGCACCACATCGAGCGGCAGCCAGACGGAACAGACCTGCCATCCGCTGACCGCCCAATAAGGCTGGTCCTGATGCCACGGCGTGCGCTCCTGCGTCGCGGGCTCCTTCACCAGAAGCTGGTCGTAGAAAATATTGACTTTGCCGGCACCCATGACGTGCCCCGCGATGGCAGCAGCGGGCGAATGCATCGCGTAATCGCGGAACGCCGGCAGACGCTTCCAAAGATCGAGATCGCCGAAAAAGCGGCCGGACTTGCCGTCGGCGACATATTCCTCGGCATGCCGGCTCGGGGCGGCCAGCACATCGTCGACTTCGACGCGCAAGCGATCGATCCAGCCTGCGTCGAACATCCCCCGCAGGCAGACAACACCGTCGGCATCGTAGGCCTCGATCTCCGCAGCCGTTACGGGGCGAAGAGGCTCGGAAGAACGCTGCATTGTCATGGCGCTTTCCAATCGGCTTGCGGTAGATCGACGAAGCTCGAATGAGAAACCGTCCACGTCGGCGCGCATCGCGCCGGATAGCGCGCAAACGTGTCGTTGTCCGCGCCGGCCAATGCGATGCGAAGGCGCCACCCAGCCGGAATCATCGCCGAAACGACATGCAGGCGGATGCCAATCCGGATGGGAGTGCCCGGCGCGGTGAAGCGCGCATCGCGGCGCAAGAAAGATGGCGCCACACCTTCCGGCTTGTTGACTCCTTCATTTCCGGCACGCAGAGCGAGCCGCAGATCGCCTTCGGTGAGGTATATCACCTTGTTGTCCGGTGACACGGCTTCGAAATAAGCGAACACCGCACCGTCAGGACAACTCGATTCAAGATCGAGCGTAACAACCGGCGCGCCGGTGATTTCGACAGCACGCGCCAGTGGCTCGGATGTATAGGACAACAGGCGCTTATCCTGCGCGGCGCGATCTCCATAAGCGACGGGCCCACCGCCCAATTGCGTGGTCCAGCGGTTCGTCGTGCCCGTCGTCGCGTCAAAATCGACTCGATAGCGATCACTGCCGGCATCGCGCTTTCGCGTCAACGCGTGTGACGCGGACAGAAACCATCGCGCGGGCGCGATCCCCGCCGGCGGCCACGACGCTGTGGTGCGCCAGATGCGCGCGCCGCTCGTATAATAGTGTATGGCGCGCGAAGGAGCCCTGCCGTTGACCGCCTGCGTCGCGAAGTCGAGAAAAACCTTGGGCGGGATCGGCGCATCCGGTTCGTCCTCGGCTGTCGTGGCGAAGAACGGATCGACACGCTGGCCGCCGCCATGTGTCCACGCCCCCAGATAAAGCTCGATGGGCGCCTTGGGTGCGTCGGCATACCATTCCAAGGCGCTATCGGCCGTGCCCGCATCGAACCAGCTACCCCAGATTTGGACCGGTACACGCGACGCTTTCAACGCGTCGACCTGCGACGACAGAAAACCCGCGCGCAACGGCAGACCGGAAGGCACGGCATCGTTTTCGAATGCGTAGCCCGCAGTGTCGACCGCCGGATTCCAATCCTTCTGGTGGTCGAGAAGCGCGCGGCGCAGTTGTGAGAAATCCTTGTCGCCATCGAGCGGCAGAAGGTTTTCAACATGCGCGCACTTCGCGGCATTGAGCAGGCATGCCCATCCGCTGTTAAGCTCGGTCGTCAGCGCACCCCATTCGCGAAA
Source organism: Rhizomicrobium sp. (assembly GCA_036489635.1). Classification (GTDB taxonomy): domain Bacteria; phylum Pseudomonadota; class Alphaproteobacteria; order Micropepsales; family Micropepsaceae; genus Rhizomicrobium. Next base: position 66,616 of record DASXFK010000089.1, read on the forward strand.
CAACATCTCGTTGCGTACGCCGCCCGGAACCGCCAAATCGCGATAGGTGTCGAAATCGATGAAGCGCGGCACGGCGCCCACAACCGTAGTGCTTCCGGATGCGACGGCAAGCGCCGCCAGATTCGCATCGTAGGAAACACCCGTCGTCACGACACGGCCGTTCGACCATGGTTGATGGCCGATCCAATCCAGGATGGTGCGGATATCTTCGCGCTCTTGGGGAGCAAAGATCAGATCGGTGTGGCCCTGCGACGCGCCAGTGCCGCGCATATCGACAAAGACGAGCGCGAAGCCCGCCGCGGTGAAGGCGTCAATCGCGCCTTGCCGCAGCCGCGTTCCACGGCCATAGGGCGTCATCACAAGGATTGCCGGATATCGCGAAGCCGCTGCCGGCCGAATGACATCCGCCGCGAGCAACACGTTGTCCGGCGTCTCGATTCCGATGGCGTGACGTTCAACCGGCGAAGGTTGTGCCGACAGCGATGCCGTGCCGAGCAGCGTCAAGGCCAGCGCGGCGATCCAAGGGCGCATGGTCAAAATTTTCCGAGCAAATCCCAATATCCGGCCAGAACAATAAGCAGCCAGCCGCAGATCGCCAGGGCTACGAAGTGAATGGCCGCCGCAATGCCACCGAAGCTACGTGCCGGCGGCACATCCCGCCATCGCCGGAATAGCAGAATGGGCCATATCAGCAATCCGAGAAGGACGAGTTGCAAAGCCAGCCGCCACAGATGTGCCAGCCACATCTGATCCGCAATAAGAGCCCAATTCGCATACTGCCCCTCAAGAAAAATACAAACCACAAAACAGACGCCGAGCCCCGCCACGGCAGGTCCGAAACGGCGATAGATCGGATTGCGGCCCAAGCGGTAAAACACGGCGAAGACAAGGAGCAGCGGGAATAGCAGCAGCGGAAGAACCACCAACAGCGGTGTTTCATACCAGCCGATGCGCCGCATGATCCAAAGCGCCGCCGTTCCCATGAAGGTGCCATAGGGCGTTACGCTGAATGCCCTGCGCTCATGCGTTTTGGGATTCTCGAACAGGCCCGGATAAATCTGCGCGAACGTGTTGCCGCCGATCAGAACCGTGCCATGCCCACCCGGCGCAACCGCCAACCCTTCGATCAGGCGGACCTGAAGGTTGCCGACGAAACTCGCGAACTGCGACGGCGTACCGACATAAGTTCCGGCCAGACCGGCGATCTCCTGGTCGCTCAGCCAGTGCTGGCCCTGGGTCTGAACCCTCTCTGGCGGGGCCGGCGGCAAAAACTTTTTCGCGAAGTTCTCGTCCAGTTTGAGAAACCCGAGAAAATCCTCCAGCGAAACTTTCGGCTTTGGCCCCAGCAAGAACATGCGGATGCCTTTCGCCACCCCCGTCAGCGTCTCGCCGTCGAAAGGATTGTAAGGCCGCGCGTTGACGGCCCAGAAGACGCCAATCTGCGCGGCCGGAAACAGGACCATCGAACACGCCGAGCCTTCCATGCCGCCATCGTGACCGAAGGCGTCGCGGCCTGCTTCACGAGTCTGATAGAAGGCGCGCGCATAGCCCGGCAGCATCGGATGCAGCCGGTGGCTGTTGAAATCGGTTAGCACGTTAAACTCGGCCGGCGTGACAACCCGCTTTCCGTCGATCTCGCCGCCTTGCAGAAGCGCGATCATGTAGCGCGCCATATCTGCGCCGGTGGCGGAGGCATTGCCGGCGCCCTCCTCCATAGGCTTGAGGAACTGGTGATCGATGCGCCGAACGGTCCCGTCCGGCATGACATAGTGTTCTTCGATGACGGACGAGAGTTCCGCGTCCGGAATTCCGATTGCTGCGTGCGTCATGCCAAGGGGACGAAATACGCGCTCGGCAATCATGTCGGCGTAGCGCTCATGGCTCACATTGGCGAGCGCCAGGCCCAAGACACCCCAGCCATTGTTGTCATAGGCGATATATTCGCCCGGGGGCCGAACCCGCGGCACCAGAAGACGCTGCATTTCAGCAGGCGACACGTCGGCGGCCGCGCGGGTCGGCGCATCGACGCCGCGCAGATCGGCACCGAAACCGCCTTCATGCGCCAGCAGGTCGCGAATGCTGATCGGGCCGTAGGTGTCCGGAATTTGAATCTGCGTCAGGTAATGATTGACGTCGGTGCCCAGATCGATCCGCTTCTCGTCGAGCATCTGCGTCGCGGCAATCGCCGTGAACGTCTTGGTCACCGAGCCGAGACGAAACAGCGTGTTCTGCGGATCGATCGCCGTGCCGCCGGGCGTGCGGACGCCGTAACCGCGCGCCACGACGACGCGGCCGTGATCCACCACGACAAAGACCGCGCCCGGCACATGCGAGCGCGCCAGCAAGGCGTGAAAATAATTGTCGGCCCATGTCTGGACCGCATGGGCATTAAGCGAACTGTCCTGCGCGGCCGCCGAATACGGACAGGCGAGCAAGAAAAAACAACCCCACAGTGCCTGCCAGAATGCGCGCATACGTCTTGCGTCCATTGCTAGAAATGCTTGTTCAGAGTCAGCCCCACCGTGCGCGGCCTGATGAACACCCATTGATCCGTTCCGGCCTCGCTGAGGGACGCGCTAAGCTCGCCCTTTGTGCCCGTGACGTTATCGACAAATGCCATCAAATCCCAACTACCGGCCACAACTCCGGCGCGCAGATTGAGCTGCGTGTAGCCTTTGCTGACGCTGGACGGCACGTTCGAGACGAGCGAATAGGTCTTGGAGGTGCTGAACAGATCGGCGCGGACGCGGCCGTCGTAGCCGTCTGCGAACAGCGGGAAGGTGTATTGCGCGCCGAGCGATGTCTTGAATTTCGGAACGAACGGCAACGATTCGCCCGGCACCGCGGCGGCGCCCGGGTTCACGCTGTCGATCTTGGCTTGCGTGTAGCTTTCGGCCAACGAAAGTTCCAGGCCCGTGACCGGAATGGCCGTCAGCTCCAGTTCCGCGCCTTCGCTATGCGCCTTTCCCGCATTGAAGGAATAGCCGAACAACGGATTGGGAGCTGACGCATCGACGATCACATCGCTCCAATCGATATAGAACAGGTCACCGTTGGCCACGAGCCGGTCGTCGAACCAGCTCGTTTTCGCGCCCACTTCGTAGTTCCACAGCTTCTCCGGCCCAAAGCTGGTCGGCGCCCCGGGGAACATGAAGGCGTAAGGGTTGATGTCTCCGGCGCGAAAGCCGCTCGACGCCGTGGCGTAAACGAGCGCGCTGTCGGTGATATCGTAGCTCAGAGAAATCTTCGACGTCACGTCCGACGCTTTGGCGCTTTGTGTGAGATTGTTGAAGCTGACGCCGGTGAACAGCAGCGGGACCAGTCCGCTTACGCTGGAATTGGTATCGCGATCCTGTTCGAAATAGCGCAGGCCGCCAGTGAGCTTGAGGCGATCGGTCAGCGCATAGGTTGCCTCGCCGAACGCCGCATACTGCTTCGAGATATCGCCCACGCTGAGATTGAACACGCCGGATTCCGCCGGGTTGGTGATCGTGGAATTGGCGATGAAAAGATTGTTGTGCTCGTAGAAGCCGCCAAGCGTCCATTCCAAGGGACCGCCGGGGTTTGATACCAGACGCGCTTCTTCGGTGAACGTCTTTTGATCGTTGGGCCGCGTGATGGCCACGGTGTTGATGGGCACTCCGAAAATGAAACTCGCCAGCGGCGCTTCGCTGGAGAAATCGTTGTGGCTGAACGAGTTGCGCTCGAAATATCCCGTCGCAGACGTGAAGGTGGCAAAACCCAGGTCACGCGCGATCGTAAGGTTGTAAATGTCGTAGCGATCGTTGCGTGGTTCTGCAGTAGGCACCGCATAGACGTAATCGCGGTCGCTTGTGCTCGGGCCATCCGATTGGGAATATTGGTGGATGTAGCTGAGATCGACGGTCCATTTCGAATCGGGCGTGAAACGCGCCTCGGCACGGAAGGTGCTGCTTTCATTCTTGTTGTAATGTTTGGCTGCGATATCCGGATTGGTCGTCCAGCCGTCGTAATCTGAGGTCAGTCCCACAACACGAATGGCGAGCTCATTGTCGATGAGGGGAATATTGACCATGCCGTCGAGTTCATCGTTCCAGCCGCCATGATCGGTGGACGATCCTGTCGCTCGAAGCGCTGCCTCGAACCCGCTCGCGTCCGGGTGATTGGTGACGACGCGGATCGTTCCGCCTTCCGAACCTTCGCCATACAGGGTGCCTTGCGGGCCGCGCAGCACTTCAATCCGATCGACGTCGAACGCTTTCAGATTGACTTGCTCTCCGGTGACGGCGGTGACCGGAATTTCGTCGATGTAAACGCCGACGGAAGGGGCTGTGCCGCCGATTTCGGAGATACCGCGGATGGTCGTGCTGTTTTCACCCGCGCGATCGTTCTGAAAAGAAAGTCCCGGAATTGCTCCCGCGAAATCGGCAAGATCGGAGCCGCCCATTTCGGTGAGCTTCTCCCCCGTCAGCGCCGTCACTGCAATCGGAACGTTCTGCAGGGGCTCGGCCCGCTTTTCGGCCGTGACCACAACGGTCTCGACCCTGTCGGACGTTTCGACGGTTTGCGCCTGCGCCTGGACGCAGACGCCCGCAGCCAAAACTGCCCCAAGCCAATAGTAAGAAACGCTGCAACGAAATCCCGCTCGCATGGATGTCCCCTCGTCACCTAGCCGCCATAAACCGAATTCGTATTCTGTTTGGAAAGGGGTGTCAAATCCCTGAGGCGGCTCAGACGTTCAGTTGGCGATTCGGAAGAGCAAGCCGGCCCGGCGGTGGCGATTTGCCGATGAGAGCGCGGTACCAGAGCACTGCGAGGTTTTCCGTGACCTCCTCAACAGAGCCGGCGGCGGCAACCAAGGCGGGCTCCTTCTCGATACAGAGGTCGAATAAAAGAAGATCGGCAAAAGCCAAAAGCCGATAGGCATTGGATTCGTGAACGGCGCGCGCGCCCGGATCCACCATGACGACAAGCCGGGAGGCCCATTCCGTCGCGTGGTCTTCCCATAGCTTCACGAAAACGCGATCGACCATCGCCAATTGGTTAAAGCAGCGCACCAGTCCGGGCGCTTCGAAGTAGGCTTTGACGAGGGCTGCCGACGCAGAGAATACGGCGCTGTAAAGGTCGCGATAGTCCAGCGAAATCATCAGCGACGACCAGAAGCCGGTATTGTGCTCCCGGACAAGTTCTTCGATCAAATCGGCTTTTTTTTCGTAGTGAAAATAAAATCCACCTGTCGCCACCCCGGCTTCCCGGCAAATCTCACTGATGGTCAGCTCGAAATAGTTTTGACGATCGAGAAGCCTGATGGCCGCGTCTTTGATTTTTTGCCGCGTGCGCTCGCTTCGACTTTGGCGGCGGCCGCCAGTATCGCGCTTCGAGGCCGATTTCGACGCATTTTGCGTGGTCATGGCGAGGGGCATTCCGCCATCCGGCGCCAGAGAAGGGTCAGGTTCTTCGTCAATGCCGTCGCGGTAGTGAGCGTGCGGCTGCGATCGTAAACGAAGGTAAGATCGAGCTGGCTCACGACCATCGTAATCAGCGCGTGGGCGAGAAAGGCGGCCTTCGGCGCGCTGAGATCGGGTCGTTCCCGCGCGAGAATTGCGGCGAGTCGAACAATTCTGGGATCGGTGATCGCACGCCACCGGGCGGCGTATTCGCTGCGCGTCCGACGCAGTTGCTGGAAGGTCCGCGCAAGACCATTGCAATCCTGATAGGCGCAAACCAGCGCCGCGCAGATCGACCGCGCCTGATCGGTCCCTTTCACCGCCATCGCTGCGTCGAGGGCAACGCCCAAATCGTCGCCATATTCGCCTATGACTTCGTCGAGCAGCGCGTCCTGATTGGGAAAATGGAAGTAGAATCCGCCGACCGTTATGTCCGCCGTGCGGCAGATGTCCGAAATGGTGATCGCGGCAAAACTCTTGTGCGCCAGAAGTTCGCAGAAAGCGCTTCGAATCCGTGCGCGGGTGCGCTCGCCTTTGTTTTCGCCGCCCCGTTCCTCCGCGGAACGTCCCACCTTTTCCAGAGCGCCTGCGCTTTTCGCCATGTTGTCTTATACACCAAGAAACGCTTTGCGCTCTCAAAAAACAGAATATGAGTTCTGTTTCTCTTGATTAGCCGAAGCGCGCCGGTATAATGCCGCGCCACAATCGAGGCAGAGAGCATGGGGCCAGCGCTAACCTTCGCCAATCTTGAAAGCTTCGTGGGGCAACAGATCGCGCTGACCGGATGGCGAGAAGTCCCGCAGGCCGATGCGACTGCGTTTGGAACTCTCACCGGCGATCCCGATCCCATGCACGTCGATCCAGTCTGGGCGCGCACCAACAGCCCCTATGGCCAATCCGTGCTGGCCGGCTTTCATCTATTATCGCTTTTGCCGGCACTGACGCGCGGCAGCGGCCTGGAAATTGCGGATGTTCGCCTGGCAATGAATTATGGCTTCGAACGCATTCGCTTTGTGTCCCCCGTTCCGGTGGGAGCGGCGTTCCGCAATCGTGTTCGCCTGCTGCGGGTCGACCGGCGGCCGGACGGCAAAGCCACGATCACGACACTCAATAGCTATGAATTCGAAGGCCAGGAGCGGCCGGCGTTGACCGCAGAATGGGTCAACATCCTCTGGCCGCATGTCGGCTAGGTAAGATGAGCGGCCCGTTACCCGGAAATCTCCCCCGCCTCGTCCGGCTGAGCGACTATGTCCGTCATCACGCGCAGACGGCGCCTCAACGCGAGGCCGTGATATTCGGCACGAAGCGGCTGAATTATCGCGAGCTGGATCGCACCATCGAACGCTGCGCCGCAAGTCTTGTAAGGACTGGCGTCAGACGCGGCGATCGGATCGCGATGCTGACGACGCCGAGGGCGGAATTCGCCACTATGCTTCTGGCTGCCCAGCGCATCGGCGCAATCTGGGTTGGACTCAACCCGCGTTACAAGCTGGCTGAAATCGAATTCATTCTGGATGACTGCGCGCCGGCGCTATTCGTCGCCGTTCCAGACGATGCATCCGGCCACAGTTACGCTGACGAGTTGGCGACCATCAGCCGCGCGCGGCCTGCACTTCAAATCCTGTCGACAATCGACTTCGACCAATTTCTTGCGGGCGGTGACGGTACATCGGCGCCCGCGATCGTGGCCGGGCCGGAAGATCCGACGGTCATCGTTTACACATCCGGCACCACGGGCAAACCGAAAGGCGCGCTCCTGGCGCATCGCAACCTGCTCTATTGCTATGAGTCCGTCAGCCGATCCTTCGCCGGAAAGGAAAGCGTGCGCGATGGATTGCGCTTGCTGTGCAATTTGCCGCCAAACCATATCGGCTGTATTTCCGAGATGCTTGGCAACGCGTTGATCCGCGGCGGCACGGTGGTGTTCGCGGAACGCTTCGACCCGCGTGAGATGATCGATACGATCCGGACTGAGCGGATCACGATGATCGGCGGCGTACCGGTGATGCTGCAGGCACTATTCGACCATCCGGCATTCGCCGATGCGGATATCTCTTCTCTCAAGGCTATCGGATGGGGCGGCGCACCTGCGCCTCGCGCGCTCGTGCAACGGATGATGGACACCGGCGCGCATCTGTTCACGAATTACGGCCTCACGGAGGGCGGCGCCGTGGTAAGCGCGACGCCTGCCAACTACGATCTCGATACGCTGTGCGACACGGTGGGAGCGCCGGACGAAAGCGAAAATCACAAGCTCGTCGATGACGACGGCCACACCGTCGCCACGCAAGTGGCCGCAGAGATATGGCTGCGAGGCGATGGTGTTTTTCTGGGCTATTGGAATAACGAGCGAGCAACGGCTCAAGCGCTCACGCCTGATGGCTGGCTGCGCACCGGAGACATCGCGAAGACGCGCCCGGATGGAATGTGGGTTCTCGAAGGCCGTCGCAGCGAGATGTTCAAGTCCGGCGGCTTCAATGTGTATCCGCGCGAAATCGAACTCGCGCTCGAAGATCATCCCGACATTGCGATGGCGGCGGTCTTGCCAGTGCGCGACGCGCGCTATTTCGAGATCGGCATTGCGTTTGTCCTGCCGAAGCCAGGACATAATCCCGATGCGAAGGCGATAGAGGCCTTTCTCCGTCAGCGACTTGCCAACTACAAGATCCCCAAGCGGGTCGTTCTTCGCAGCGATCTACCGATGTTGCCGATCGGGAAGCTGGACAAGCAGCTTTTGCGCACAGAGGCTGCCGATCTCTGGCGTCCGTTCGCGGCGGTTGACAAGAGATAGCTCCTTCAAATTTCCCCGGACCTGCCTGCCTACAATGTCACCTTGTTGGGTCCGGATGTTGTGGTGTCGGTGCCGAGTTTTTCGATGGCGTTCTTCTTGGAGGTGAGCGTAATGCCGGTGCCGGCGGTGACGTTGAGCAGTTTGCTGGCGCGGATAGCGCCGTTCTTGGATTCGCTGGCTGCTCCGGTGGTGACCAGGTTGATCGTCTTGCCGGCGATAGTGTGATTGATGGCCAGATTGTGATCCTTGCCGAGCGTGGTGAGCGAAAGCCCGGCCGCGCCGGCATTGATGTTGCCGACCACCGTCAGCGCAGCGTTGTCAGTGAACGCAAAGGCGTTGTTGCCCCCGGTGGTGAAAGGGCCGAGCTCGGCGACGACATTGTTGACGCCCGTCAATTCCACCGTGCCGTGGGCGCTGCCGGTGAGCGTCGTGGCATGGATGGCGCCCGCGCCGCTTTCCGAGATCGTCTTGGCCGAGACCAGATCGACGGTGGCGCCCACGATCTTGGCTTCAATGGCGAGGGCGTGTCCTCCCGTGGTGGTCAGATGCACGTTCTGCGAGCCGGCGCTGAGCGTGCCATCCACCGTCAAGGCATGATCGTCGGTCAGCGCAAAGGGCCCGCCCGAGGTGAAGGCGCCCAGATCCGCGACCGCGTTGCCGCTGCCGGTCATCTGCGCCGCGCCAACCGACGAGCCTGAGAGCTGCGCCACGTCCATATCGCCTTGGCCATTCTCCGAGATCGCGCCGGCGGAGATCAGCTTCAGCGCGGCGGCTTCGAGCTTGGCGTGGACGGCGATGTCGTGGCTTGCCCCCTTGGTGGTCAGAACGATGTTGTGGCTTCCGGCGCCGACTTTGCCCACCACCGTCAAGTCGGCGTTGTCGGTGAGCGCAAAATTGCCGGCGGTGGCGAAGGCTCCCAGATCGGCGATGGCGTTGGCCGCGCTGGTGAAGGTCGCCGCGCCGCCCGACTGTCCCGTTAATGTGGCCGCGGTGATCGCATCGCCATTTGCCTGGCTGATGCTGCCTGCCGCATCGAATGTGAGCGTGCCCGTGCCGATGTCGATGGCATGGTCGATGCTGAACGCCGCCGTGCTCAGGTCCAGGTTCAGATCGATGCCCGAGGTGAAGGCGCCGGCGCTGCCGAACAGCAAATCGCTGCCGCCGTTGGAACCCAGCGCCTTCTCAATCGCGGCCAGCAATGCGGTCTCGCTTTTGGCCGAACTTGTGACCGTCAAGGTATCGGCTATCAGATTGAAGCCTGCCAGCGAGCCTTTCGCGTTTTGATAAACGGTGTTGGCGTGCCCGCTGTTGACCTTCAGATAGGCCAGCACGTCGCTGCCCGTATGGGAGATCGTGCCGGGCGCCAGAAGTTCGTAATAGTAGCCGTTGGCGCCGGAGGACATCGTCACAAGCGGCATCACCGCTTTGCCGTTCACCCGCAAATCCACCTCAATATCCGAGTCGGACGTCTCGGCGCTGATCGTGCCGGACACCACTTCCGGCGTACCGGAAGCGACCTGCCATTTAAGGTAGGGGAAACTCACGCCCTTGACGATGGCCCAATCGCCGCCGGAGAATCCGGATGGCAATGCGGATTGCAACCGCGCGGTCGTGAGCCCCGCTCCGCCGTTGCTGGTGCTCTGGCCGGTGGTCTGCGTGTCCCAGTAGCTCGCTGCTATGGTGCCGCCGAGGTTTTGGGCAATCAGGCCGCCGCTGTAGCCGCCCCCACCGCCCTCGACCAACCCAACAGCATAGCTTTGCTCAACTCCGCCTTGATTGTTGCCGATCAGGCCGCCGGCGTCGGAGTATTCACCGCCACCCAGAACCGCGCCAATCGCATAGCTCTGCGAGACCATGCCGTAGTTTTCGCCAATCAAGCCGCCGGCAGCGGAGTACTGGCCATCGACGGTTCCCGTCGCGAAGCTCTGCAGAACCGTCAATTCATTTTCGCCCACCAGGCCACCGACATCGTGGCCGGTCGCGCCGTTCACCTCCCCGGTCGCGTAGCTCTGAAATATCATGCCGTCATTATAGCCAACCAGGCCGCCAATATGCCCTTGACCTGTGACCGCTCCGGTGGCGTAGGATTGCGAAATCGCCAGCACCGAATCCGCGACCAGGCCGCCTTCATAGAAGGCGCCTTCCACCGCACCAGAGGCATGGGAATCGATCAGCGACACGGAACTATCGCCATATCCGATCAATCCGCCGGCATAACCGTTCGCCGCGTCGCCACCATTGACTGTTCCGGTGGCATAAAGCGACATGAGAGCGCCATCAATCTGGGTATCGCCAATCAGACCGCCGACAAAAGCCTGATTGCTGGCGTTCGGTTTGCCAGTGATATTGCCGGTGGCATAAGACTCTGTGATGACGTTGCCGTCGTAGCTCCAGCCGATCAGGCCGCCTGCATACATGCCTTCGACATTTCCCGTAGCGTAGGAATTCGTGACGGTATTTCCGTTGTCCATATAACCGACCAGACCGCCGTCGTCTGAGGTGTTGTTGCCGCTGATTTTTCCCTTCGCATAGGAATCGGAAATTGAGCTCGCGTCCTGGAGTTCGCCGACAAGGCCTCCGCCATAGCCGTTCGCCGCATCCGTCCCCTGTGCACTCACCGCGCCGCTGGCATACGAGGACGCGATGAACATGCCATCGTCTGCGTCTCCCACCAGTCCGCCGGCGCCGGCAGCGGGGCCTGTCACCGTAACAGCTCCTGTTGCGTAAGAGTCGAGGATGCTGCCGTGACCGTCGCCTTTGGCAAAGCCCACCAATCCCCCAGCATAGGTCAACGTCCCCGAACCATATGTGACCGTGACTTTGCCTCCAGCATGGGATCCCGCGATGTTGGAGAACTCGCTCGCGCCAACGAGGCCGCCCGCTTCCGCGTCCTGGCCGCTGACGGCGCCGCCGGCATAAGAATCTGTGATCGTGTCTTGATGACCGTAGCCAATCAGCCCGCCGACCTGGCTGTATTCGTTACCGGTTACGCTGCCGCTCGCATGGGAATCGTAAATCTGTCCGGTGAGGTCGTAACCGATAAGTCCGCCGGCGACGCCCTCCGATCCTTCGGAAATCGACACCTTGCCGCTTGCGTGAGAATCCGTGACGGCGCCCCCGCCGGCATTGCTGCCTATGAGACCGCCAACACCGGCGTTGCCCGAGCCGCTAACGCCTCCACTTGCGGACGAACCGTCAACCGTTCCGGTGCTGTATCCAATCAAGCCTCCCAGATAATACGCACCGGTCGCCGCATCGGAGACTTCGGCCGAGGACGACGCATTTTCCAAGACTCCACCATTGTCGCCGAGAAGTCCGCCGGCGTTGCCGAACGTCGTATCCAGCGTGACAGCGCCGGAACTTTGGACGCCGCTGATGGTGGCATCTTCATTCAAGCCGGCCAGAATGCCGATGTTGGAATCAACGCTCGACGAGATTGCGGCGTCGGCGATTTTGAGATTTCCAACGCTTCCATTCTCGGTTTCCCCGAAAAGCCCGACGTCGCTGTTTAACGTGTTGACGATCGTGAGCCCACTGACGGTGTAGCCATTGCCGTCGAAATTGCCCGTGAATCCGAGGGCGCCGTTGCCGCCCACGGGAATGAACCCGGCCGCTCCCCACACGTCGCCGCCCGCCGTGGCGCCGGCCTGGATGTTGTTCAGCAGTGTGTAATCGGCGGTCAGGTTAAGCGCCATAAGCTGAAGCTGGTGCGCATTCGATAGGGCGATCGAATACTCGTTGAGCAGCATCGGTGTCGTGCCGCCGGCCGCGCCGCCGGCATTGTTCAGCGAACCGTCGCCATCCACGATGACCCAGCCTGACACGTTGCCCCCGGTGCCGAACGTCCAGGTGGAAAAGCTCGATGCGGTCCTCATTTGCGCGTCGGTGAGTGGACTCCCGCCGCTGCTTGACCCTTGTCCGCTGGTGTCTGTGTCCCAGTAGGAGTTGTTGATGGCGTTGTAGTCGGCGCCCACCAATCCTCCGATGAGCGAACTGCCGGCGCCGACGCTGACCATGCCGGTGGAATAGCTGTTGTTGATCGTTGCGTAATTCTCTCCCGCCAGTCCACCGACATCCTGGACGCCTGCACCGCCGGTAACCGCGCCAGTGGCATAACTATCATTGATCGTTCCGCTACCATCGGTGCCGGTGTTGGTGCCGACCAGGCCGCCCATGAAGCTTCCGCCGCTAACCGCAGCGGCTGAATAGCTGTAGCTGATCGTGCCGGTGTTGGTGCCAGCGAGCCCACCGGTGTAATCGCCGCCTTTGACTGCACCCGTGATGTAGGCGTTCGTTATTGAAGCGCCATAAAAGTTATCCGCCACCAAGCCGCCGACGGTATCGTAAGCGCCGCTGCCCGTCACATGAGCGTTGACGAGGCCGATATCGCGCACCGTGCCGCCACCACTGCCGTCCCCGATTTGCACGAAAAAGCCGACATAGTCGCTCGCGGTCGTATCGTCGATGGTGAGATTGGAGATGGTGTTGCCGAGGCCTTCGAAGATGCCGGTGAACGTTGTCGGCACCGGCGCGGAGGCATAGGTGCCGTCGGCTTTGGCGTTGTAGCTGTCGGCGAGCGCATAGTTGCCCGAAGCGTTGCCGGCGATGTCCGTGGCAAGCTGGCCGATGCTGTTGACCAGCGTGAACTTCGTGCCATCGATCCGCAGCGCGCCCTTCGTCAGATCGTTGACGACGTCAGTGAACATGACAGGGGCATCGATGCTGTAAGTGCCGTCGGCGGCGTTGCCGTCGTTGACGCCCGTGCCGGTGGTGTCGGCATCGATCAGCACCAGCGAGCCGGCGCCCGAGATCGCGATCGGCGCCTCGACGATGATGTTGCGATAGGCATCCAGGGTCAGCGTCTTGCTGCTCGACCAGGCGATGGCGTCGTCGACGAAGATGTCACCATTGCCCGCGGTGGCGCCGGCGCTGCTCTGGATATCGACACCGGTGGTGGCAAGCTCGGCGGAGAGCGCCGCGCCCGTGATGTCGCCGCCGGATGCGGCGATGGTAAAATCCTGCGGATCGATCAGCCAGCGTCCGGTCTTGCCCCCTGCCGCCAGCGTGGAGATCGCCGCGCCATCGCCGACATGGACATGCCGCCCGGAGGTTTCGACGAAGCCGCCCGCGCCGGATGTGCCCCCATCCGCCGCGATCGTGCCGCCGACCGTCGTCGCATGCCGGGCCACGATGCTGACCGTGCCGCCCTTCCGGCCTGCCTGCACGGCCGAGGCGTCGATGTGGCCGGATGCATCGATGACGATGGTGCGCGCACGCGCCGTCACGCTGCCGCCGGAGCCGCCGGCTTTGTGCGCCGCGATCGAGCCCTCAATGACCAGCTTGCGCGCCGCTTTCAGATCGACGCTCGCAGCCCTGATCGTGCCCTGGTTCCTGACATTGCCGCCGAGCAGGTTGACGCTCTTGCCCGCCACGATGCTGCCGCGATTGACTACCGCGGCGGCGGCGCTGCGAAAGCGCCGGCTGTCGCTTCCAAACCCGTCGCCGCTGCCGCTTGAGGCCACGAAACTGCCCCCCGTCATCACCCGGCCGCTGCGCGAGACGATCACGCCACGACTGTTCATGAGATAAAGCGAGCCGGTGGCATGCAGAGAGCCGGCGATGCGCGAGAGATTGCCGCCGGTGATGCGGTTCAACGTGGCGCCCGCGCCATTGTCGAACGTCACGCCCTCATGTTTGCCGATCGAGAAATTGTTCCAGTCGATGATCCCCGTCGTGCTCGACTGCTTTACGGCCAGCGAACGGCCGGCTTTGCCGATCTCGCCTTTGCCGGAGACGTAGTGACCGGTGCCCGGAAGAGCACCCGCGCTTGCCGCGAGCGTTGCAAATGAGAAAACCGATGCAACTGCACTCGCCGATAACAAACGGCAGCGCAACGCGCTGATACGAAGCATAGACGTCCCCCTATCACTTCAACTCTGCTGCAATGGTTGCGGCTAATTTAGAGAAAAATATAGCGCATAATATCCACAACCAACTGCAGAAGAAAGAGAAAACGCAATCGAATAATCGGGAGTGAATGTTTCAATTTTAGATTCTGGCTCGATTTCCGGTCGATGAAGCCTCTCAAATCCGCGCCCAGAAACGCGGCGCAGCTGATTTGACCAGGTTGGTTTTCAATAAAATGAAAAGAATGCGATGTTTAACCGTCAGGTCTCGCTGCCAGATCTGCCGGCAAGAATGAAAAAGTGAGGGCGAACTGAGCAAACTTCCCGATAGCCAAGCGGCAAGTGTTGGGCTCATCCTCGCCGGAGGCCGAAGCACGCGCATGCACGGCCGGGAGAAGTCGCTCATCTCGCTGGCTGGGCGATCCTTGCTCGACAGGGCCAGCGCACGACTGTCACCGCAAGTCGATTGCCTCGTCATCAATGCGAACACCGAGGATTCTGCGTTTCGCGCTTACGGAGTTCCCGTCGTTGCCGACGCGATTGCGGATCGCGCTGGTCCCCTCGCCGGAATTCTGGCAGGGCTGCGCTGGGTACAAAGCCATTGTCCCAACGCAACTGTCTTGACGAGCACGGCGGTAGATACGCCCTACTTTCCGAAGAACCTCGTCAGCATTCTATCCAACTGCGCGTCGCGCCCGGAAGCCGTTGTGCTCGCCGCGTCCGCCAACGGCATACACCCCGTCTTCGGCCTGTGGCCGATTGCGATCGCGGACGATCTGCAAGCGTTCCTGCGATCGGGCGCCAATCCCAAAGTGCGCGATTTCGCGGCACGACATGACTGCCGCATGGCGATGTTTGGGGATATCCTTCTGCCCAACGGCGAACGATTGGACCCTTTCTTCAACATCAACACGCCGGGGGATGCCGCGCGCGCCGAGGTGATTGCGAAACATTTCGATGCCCTGGAAACAGCTTGAACGCATGACCGTAGCTTCGCGCGATTATTCCGTTCGAAAGCTTGCATTCGCAGGCGGGCAGGAGGACCGCGCAGTTTCGCGCGCGGTCCCCGTCGAGGCACCTGTGTCCTTCGAGGTCTGCGGCATCGGGTACGCCGTGATGATGGCCACGCCATCCGATCTTCAGGACTATGCGCTTGGCTTTGCGCTCACCGAGGGCTTGGCAAGCTGCGCCGATGACGTCGAAGAGATCGATGTGCATGAAACAGAAGGCGGCTGGATTCTGCGCATTGCGCTTGCGTCCACATGCAGAGACACCGCCTTCGAGCGCGCACGCAAGCGCATATCGGAGAGCAGCTGTGGATTGTGCGGCGTGGAAAACATCCAGCAAGTACTTCGCCCTCTGCCGTTTGTAACGGCCCGTATCTCTACCGACCGTGCGGCAATCGAAAAATCGTTGGCGGCATTGTGGGACCGCCAACCGCTGGCACAGATGACCGGGGCTGTCCATGCCGCGGCGTTCTGCAATCCCGAAGGGCAGATCGTCTGCGTGCGCGAGGATGTCGGCCGGCACAACGCGCTGGACAAGCTCATTGGCGCGTTGGCTTCGCAAGGCGCGAGCTTGGCATCGGGGTTCATCGTCCTCACCGCACGTTGCAGCTACGAGCTTGTCGAGAAAACCGCGCGCATGGGCTGCCCGATGCTCGTCACGGTCTCTGCACCGACAAGTCTGGCAATCGAACGCGCGAAAGCTTCTGGGCTTACGCTCGTCACGCTGGCGCGCGCGGACTCGGCGCTTATTGTCTGTGACGACGCGGGCAATATCGCGCGCTGAAGCCCAGCATCACGCCGCGATCACGCGCACGGGAATGGATTTTGCCGCTGGCGTGCCGCTGATCTTGTCATGATGCTCCAAGGGCAACAGGGGATTGAGTTCGGGGAAATATCCCGCCACCGAACCACGCGACATCGGGTAATCGATGATCGTCAGGCCGTCCACGCGGCGCAGCACGCCATCGTCGCTGATCGTCTCAAGCGCGACTCGCGAGCCCGCCGCCAATCCCCGCGCCGCGCAATCCTGCGTGTTCATGAACAGAATCATGCGATCGTTGTGAACGCCACGATAGCGGTCGTTGAAGCTGTAGATCGAGGTGTTGAACTGATCGTGCGAGCGCACTGTGGCGAGCCGCAGCGTCGAGGGATCGGCCGCCGGTGTGTTTACATGCAAGCCCGGCAACAACAGGAAGTTCGCCTTCTTGTTGGGCGTGCGCCATTCGAGCCGGCGCGGTGGGATGTCGAGATGAAAACCTTGCGGCGCCTTTATCCGCTCCGAGAAACCGGCAAACAACTCCGGATAAACTTCCGCGATCTTGTCGCGAATGCGATTGTAGTCGTGGACAAAGCTTTCCCACGGGACTTTGCTGTTGGGCAACGTCGCGCGCGCCATGCGGCAGACGATTTCCACCTCGGGCATAAGATCGGATGCCGCCGGCTCCAAGACGCCGCGTGACGCCGTGACATTGGACATGGAATCTTCGATGGTGACGAACTGCTCGCCCGCATCCGTGCGGATGATTTCCGAACGCGCCACAACCGGCAAGATCAGGGCTTCGCGCCCATGAATGAGATGACCGCGATTGAGCTTGGTCGCAATTCCCACGGTAAGCGCCAGCTTGCTCATCGCCGTGCCGGCCCTGTCGGTATCGGGAACAGCGCGCACGAAGTTTCCGCCCAGTCCGATGAAAACCTTGGCGATGCCTTGCTCCATGGCAGCCACGGATTCGACGGTGTGATGGCCGTTCTCGCGCGGCGGCTCGAAGCCGAAGACATCGCGCACGCGGTCGAGATAGCTCTGCGTCGGCTTCTCGTCGATACCGACCGTCCGGTCGCCCTGCACATTCGAATGGCCACGGATCGGCGAGATCCCCGCGCCGGGCTTTCCGAAATTGCCTCGCAGCAGAAGCAGGTTCGCGATCTGCTGGACCAGCCGCGATCCTTCCTGATGCTGGGTGATGCCCATGCCGTAACAGATCATCGTGGCGTTGGAGCGCAGGTAAATCTCCGCAACGCGGCGAATCTGCGCCTCGCCGATGCCGGAGGTTTCGACGATATCGCCCCATTGGAGCGCCATCTCATCGTCGCGCACCGCATCCAGCCCAACCGTATGCGCCCGGATGAAATCGCGATCGAGAACTTTCTCGCCGGCCACTTCGCGCTCGAAGAGGACCTTCATAATGCCTTTGAGAAAGGCAAGATCGCCGCCAATCCTGATATGCACGAACTCGCTGGCGATCGGCGTCGAGCTGAAGGTCGCCATCTGCACGACGTCCTGCGGCTCGGTGAAGCGGATCAGCGCGCGCTCGGGCATCGGATTGACGACCACAATCGGCACGCCGCGTTTGCGGGCTTCAACGAGATTGGTCATCATGCGCGGCGAATTGGTGCCGGTGTTCTGCCCAATCACGAAGATCGCCTGCGCATGGGCGAAATCCTCCATGATCACGGTGCCCTTGCCGACACCGATGGAGTGCGGAAGCCCGCGGCTCGTAGGCTCATGGCACATGTTCGAGCAATCGGGGAAATTGTTGGTGCCGTATTCGCGCACGAAGATCGAAAACAGAAACGCCGCTTCGTTGGGCGTGCGGCCGGAGGTGTAGAATTCCGCGTGATGCGGGCTTTCCAACGCCCGCAGATGGCGGCCGATGGTTGCGAAAGCTTCGTCCCAGCGCACGGGCATATAACGATCGGAAGCCGCATCGTAGCGCATCGGTTCTGTGAGACGCCCCTGCATCTCCAGCCAGTAGTCCGGTTGCTGCAGCAGCTCGGTCACCGTGTACTTCTCGAACAATTCGCGGGTGACGCGGAACTGGGTCGCTTCAAACGCCAGCGCCTTGGCGCCGTTCTCGCAAAACTCAAAGGTCTTCTTGCATTCCGGATCGGGGAATGCGCAGCTCGGGCACTTGAAGCCGCCGGGCTGGTTCATGGACAGAAGCGCGCGCGAGCCTTTGGCGATCACGCTCTGCTCGAGCAGCACCTTGGCAGTAGCCGCCGCGGAGCCCCACCCGCCTGCTGGACGGTCATAAGGTTTGTGAACGGGTTTCTCGTCTGACATACGCAAACACTCCCGGTCCGGCCCCGAACCGTCACCGCCGAACTCTAGCGTATCGCTTCCAATGCTCAAAAGCCGGCACGCGAGCCGGAAGGATCGTTCGATGCGGGCGCAAAAGTTTCGGCGCCACGCTATTTCCGGCTCCGGAACGACCCCCAATCTAGTTGACTGACTTCTGGTTCCCTCTAGATTCTCGGCGGGCGTCATGAGCGAAGGCCTGCCCTTCGCAGTCTTTCAAGGGGCATTTCAATGCGGTTTTTTCTTCCTCTGATTATGGCTGGCTTGTTCACGGCATCCACCGGCGCCAGCGCGGAACCGCTTCTGCTGCAACACCCCTCGCTGTCGGCGACGAAGATTGCCTTCGAATATGGCGGCGCCATTTGGACGGTGCCACGCGCCGGCGGCAAAGCCACGCTGCTGGTGATGGGTCAGGACTGGAATAGTCGCCCGATCTTTTCGCCCGACGGCTCCCAAATCGCATTCAGCGGCCGCTTTGACAGCAATACCGACGTTTACGTCGTATCCGCCGATGGGGGACAGCCGCGACGCCTCACCTGGCATCCCGGCGACGACATCGCGGTTGGCTGGACTCCCGATGGCAAATCGATCCTGCTCCATTCGCCGCGATACACGGTGCGCGATCTCGACAAGCTGTTCACCGTGAGCGCGACGGGCGGACCTGTGCACGAATTGCCGCTACCGTCCGGGATCGCAGGCAGCTTCTCGCCCAACGGCGAACGGCTGGCCTATGAGCCCATCTCGCAATGGGAGCCGGCCTGGAAGCAGTATCGTGGCGGACAGACCGCACGCATCTGGCTCGCGGATATTGCGACCTCGCACGTCACGCCGATCCCGCGTCCCAACAGCAACGATCGCGATCCGATGTGGGTCGGCGACACGGTGTATTTCCTCTCCGACCGCGACGGCCCGACAACGCTTTATGCTTACGATGTGAAAAGCGGCGCCATCAAACGGCTCTTAGACAATCACGACGGATTCGACATGGCGTCCGCTTCGGCGGGGCCCGGCGGAATCGTGATCGATGGATTCGGCAAGCTCGAGCTGTACGATTTCGCGAGTGGCGCGGTTTCAACCGTGCCCGTGACGATCGACGCCGACCTGCCGCAGGTGCGGCCGCATTTCGAAACGCTGAAGCCCGACATGATCAATCACGCGCGCATCACGCCATCCGGTAAGCGCGTGGTATTCGATGCGCATGGCGAAGTGCTGTCAGCGCCCGCCGAGAAAGGCGAAATCCGCAATCTCACGCAATCGCCCGGCACGGCGGATCGCGATCCCTCGCCGTCGCCGGATGGGCGTTTCGTCGCGTATTTTTCCGATCAGAATGGTGAATACGCGCTCTATATCGGCAAAGCCGAGGGCGCCGGTCCTGCGAAGCGCATCGATCTGGGCACGCCGCCTTCGTTCTATTACGATCCGATCTGGTCGCCCGATAGCAAAAGAATCGTTTTTCACGACAAGCGGCTCAATCTTTGGGCGGTCGACGTGGACGGCGGCACGCCGCGAAAGATCGACACGGACTTGTTCGATTCACCGGGATATAATTTCGATCCCGGCTGGTCGCCCGACAGCCGCTGGGTTGTCTATTTGAAGGAATTGCCGAACCATCTGCATGCGGCCTACGTCTATTCGTTCGACACCGGCGCGCGACGGCAGCTCACTGACGGAACGAGCGATATCGGCTCGCCGCGCTTCGATGCTTCGGGCAAGTATCTCTACTTCACCGCTTCCACCAGCCGCGGGCTGGGCGCCGGCTGGCTCGATATGTCGAGTCTCGGCCGCGCAACCGATGCGTCGGTCTATGTGATGGTGCTGCGCAAGGGTTTGCCGAACCCGGTCGCCCCGGAAAGCGACGAAGAGAAGCCCGACGCGATCAAGAGCGAAGCAGCCGATAAAAAGGATTCGGACAAAAAAGAGGCGGACAAGCCCGCAGAGGTCACTATCGATTTCGCAGGGCTCGACCAGCGCATCCTGGCCATGCCGATCCCGCGCGCCAATTTCGACGATATCGAAACCGGCGCACCGGGCATCGTCTACACGGTGACCGAACCCGACGCGATGACCGACGACGACATGCTGGATGCGCAGTCCGGCGCCAAGCAAACGCTCTATCGCTTCGACTTGAAGGATCGGAAGAACGCCAAACTGACGGATGACGTCAGGAACGGCAGCTTCTCGCTGTCCGCAGACGGCAAAAAGATGCTGCTCGACGTCCACGACAAATGGGTCGTTGCCGACTCCGACAAGCCGCTCAAGGACGAGAAAGGCGCGCTCAAGCTTTCCGACATGTCGGTGTGGGTCAATCCTCCGGCTGAATGGAAGCAGATGTATGACGAACTCTGGCGCATCGAGCGCGATTTCTTCTACGACCCGCACTATCACGGCCTCGACCTGCCGCGGGCCGAGACGCTTTACGCGCGCTTCCTGCCCCGCATCGCGGCGCGCCAGGACCTGAACGTGCTGTTCGAGGAGATGACGGGCCAGATCGAGGTCGGTCACATGTTCATCCGCGGCGGCAAGATGCCCGACGAGGGAAAGGATAATGTCGGGCTCCTCGGGGCGGATTGGCGGATCGCAAACGGTCATTGGCAGATCGCCAAAATCCTGCGTGGGGAGAATTGGGATCCCAAGCTCGTTGCGCCGCTAAGCCAGCCAGGCATTGACGTCCACGAGGGCGATTTCCTGCTGGCCGTGAACGGCAGGCCGGTATCGACCGACTGGCCCGTTTACAAGGCGTTCGAGGGCACCGAGGGAAAGCACACCGTCATCACCGTGTCGGCCGGCTCCGGCGGCGCCAACCCGCACGACGTGACCGTCATGCCGATCGCGAGCGAAACGGCGCTCAGGCTGCATGGATGGATGGTGCATAACCGCGATGTTGTCGACACACTATCCGGCGGGCGCGTGGCTTATGTCTATCTGCCCGATACGGCGAGCGGCGGTTTCGCCAATTTCAATCGCTATTACTATTCTCAGGTCGGAAAGGAAGCCGCTGTTATCGACGAGCGTTTCAATCATGGCGGCGACATCGCCGATTTTATCGTCGATCAATTGCGCCGCACGCCGCAAATGATCAACGAAACCCGCGAAGGCACGCCCACGGTGGAGCCGGCGGAAGCCATCTTCGGGCCGAAGGTCATGATCACCAACGAGATGAGCGGGTCGGGCGGCGATGCGTTGCCCTGGTTGTTCAAAAAAAATCACGTCGGCCCATTGGTGGGCGAACGCACCTGGGGCGGACTGGTCGGCATCGGCGGTTATCCGCCGCTGATAGATGGCGGCCAAGTGACGGCGCCGCGCTGGGCGATCTACGGAACCAACGGGCAATGGGACGTGGAGGACATCGGCATAGCGCCCGACATCGAAGTGCCCGAGGATCCCGAAGCCATGCGCCAGGGGCACGATCCGCAACTCGAACGCGCGGTGGAAGAAGCGCTCAAGCTCCTGAAGGAGAGCCCGCTGCAACAATTCCAGCAGGCTCCCTACCCCGTGAAACATCAGGTGCTGCCGCAATAGCGCGCAGATGAAAGGCCGACATAGGCTTTGTCCCGACGATGGCGGCGGTGACAAATGACGCAATCGCCCAGCGTGGCAAAATAGCGTCCGCGCTCGGTCGAACTCGGCAATTGTGCGCAGACGCACGGCGCAATGAACGTCAATGACAAGAGCAGAATTGCCAACCCCGCCGCCCGTCGGTATCGCATAACGGTCCGGAGTTCTTACGGGCGATAGGGGAGAAACGCCCATTGACGGTAAGCCATGCATCTTAGACTGATAAATGAGGGAAAAGTGCATTTCTCGTCTCGACCTTTTCGCACCTTGGGTGACCTATGACCGATTTCCAAATCGTTCTTTTGCCAGGGGACGGAATCGGTCCGGAAGTCGCGTCGGCCGCGCAAGGCGTACTCGAACAGGTGGGCCGGCACTTCGCCCATCGGTTTCATTTCACATCGAAGTTGATCGGCGGCGCCGCTCTGGACGCGAGAGGGGAGCCGCTGCCGGGCGACACGCTGGAGGCATGCCGATCATGCGATGCGATTCTGTTCGGCGCCGTCGGCGGTCCCAAATGGGATGGCGACGCGAAAACGCCCGTGGACGGATTGCTTGCGCTCCGAAAAGCGCTTGGACTGTTCGCCAATCTTCGACCGGTCGCTGTGAGCGAGGCGACGCTCGCGCGTTCGCCGCTTCGGGCCGAGATTGTGCGTAATGTCGATCTGCTGATCGTGCGCGAACTCACCGGCGGCGCCTATTTCGGCGAAAAGAAGCGCAATGCAACGGTCGCGTCAGATCTGTGCATCTACATGGTGGCGGAGATCGAACGCGTTGCACGCGTGGCCTTCGACGCAGCCAAAAAAAGACGTGGGCATGTTACGTCGGTCGATAAAGCCAATGTGATGGAGACGAGCAGGCTTTGGCGCGAGACAGTCGATCGGGTCCATCAGGCCGAATTTCGCGACGTCGAACTTGCCCACATGCTCGTCGACACGGCCGCCATGCGCCTGATCCAGACGCCGCGAAGCTTCGACGTGATCCTGACCGAGAACATGTTCGGCGACATCCTGAGCGATGAAGCATCGATGCTTCCCGGCTCGATCGGATTGCTGGGCTCCGCGTCGCTCGGTGCAGAAAGACCGGGCCTCTATGAGCCGATCCATGGGTCGGCGCCCGACATCGCGGGACGCGATCTCGCCAATCCGGCGGGCACAATCAGTTCGGCCTCCATGTTGCTACGTTACAGCCTGGGCCTTTCCGCCGAGGCCGATGCGGTCGATGCCGCGCTGGCCACAACGCTTGTGCGTGGACGCGCGACCGCTGATCTAGGCGGCACGGATACCTGCTCTGCCTTCGCGCGCGCCGTTGCGGACAACATAGGGGTGTAGCATCGAATATCAGCGAGGGATTGGATGATCGCGTCAAAATGGAGATAGACGCCCTTTTATACGACTCGTAGCCTGTCAATCTGGTTTCTGGCCACGCCATCGCGTGGCTTGATTATCCGGAGAGCGGCCACATCCCATGCATGTCCAGGCATTGACGATATTGGTCGAACTCGCGCGATCCGATTCCATACGGCAGGCTGCGCATCGCCTCAAAATCACGCCCACCGCCGTCAGCAGGCAAATCGATCAGCTTGAGCATTTCTTCCGCGCCGAGTTGATCGACCGCACATCTTCCGGGATTCAGTTGACGGAAGCAGGGCGCCTCCTTGCCGAACGCGCGCAATTCATCACCAACGAGATCCAGGTCACTCAGGCCCTGGTCGATGACCTGCGGGGATTGCAGCGCGGCTGCGCCACCGTCCGAGCAGGCGGCGCAGTGGTGGCCGGATTGCTGGTGCCAGTGGTCCACGATTTGCACAACCGCTATCCCGGATTGAAGTTTCACATCGACGTGTCGAACGCCGGCGATGTATTCTCGGGGGTCAACGACGGCGTTGCCGATCTGGGGGTCACGATTTTTCTACCGGAGAGCAACAAGCTGATGATTTGTCATCGTCAGCCGGTAACGCATGCAGCTATTGTCTGCCCAGCACACCCTTTTGCCGCGTTGGCCTCTATCTCCATGAAAGAACTGGCGGGCGTTTCTCTGGCGATCCCGGACACGACGTTCGGCGTTCGTCAAAATCTCGAACGAATCGCGCGGAACTCTGGGGTGGTTCTAAGTCCCACGTTCGAGACCGGATCGCTAGATATGCAAAAGGAACTCGCGATATTGGGATCGACCGTGTTGATTTTGCCACCCCTTTGCTGCCGTCGCGAGATCGCCTCGGGGCTTCTCGTAGCAGTGCCGCTTGCTGTCGACAGCAGGATCGAGACGACGCTAGATATTTGCCGCGCATCCAACCGCGCACTCCCCTTTGCGGCCCAAACACTGCTAAAATCGCTGATTGCCTATATGGCGACACACGTGAAGTGAGCGCGGCGACAAGCAAATCCTGCCGCCCCCACGACCGCAGTCTCGAAAGCGCTGCACGCCGCACACGTTTCCGAGGCAACCACCGTCGATGACGGGTGCCATGCTAAAATCGCTGCACCCAACACACAAATTTCCACTTTCATTTATCGACGTCACATCTCTAAATGACTTTCGTGGAAATGTTGCGGGCGGCAAGGCAAAGCGCCCGCAGGGCTACTGCAACGGACGATGTATCGGAAATTGACGCCGGGACAATTTGCGGCTGGGGGGATTGCCATGAAACGGGTTCTGTTGGGTACGTCGGCACTGCTGGTAGCAATGCTCGGCAGCGCGGCTACATGGGCTGACACGCAGCAAAACAGCATTGAAACGGTGACCGTCACGGCTGAGAAGCGCACCGAATCCGCGCAAAATGTCGGCATCGCGCTCACGGTCATCACGGCCGACGATCTGACGAAGAAGGGCATCGACAAGGTCAATCAGCTTGAATACGCCACGCCGAGCCTTGAAGTCGTTCCGGCGTTCGGCAGTGGCCAGCCGGAGTTTCGGTTGCGCGGCGTGGGTTTCGACGATTACGCCTCCAATAACTCCTCGACTGTCGGCGTCTATGTCGATGAAGTCGCCTACCCGGTTCCGGCGCAGACGCAAGGCACGCTGTTCGATCTCGAGCGTACCGAAATTCTCTACGGCCCGCAGGGCACACTTTATGGCGTGAACACAACAGGCGGCGCGATCAATTTCATCACCAACAAGCCTACCGACGAATTCACAGCCGGATTGACTGCCGAATATGACAGTCTCGGCGAATTCACGGGGCAGGGTTACGTTTCCGGACCGATCACGGACGGGGTGGACTACCGGCTGGCATTTATCACCGATCAGGGCGGCGCGTGGCAGAAGAACCGCGACACGGGACAATCCTTCGGCGACAAGAACACGAGCGCGGTTCGCGGGGAACTGAAATGGACCTTGAACAGCCGATGGAATGCGCTGATTGAAGCGCATTATGGCTACGACAAATCTCAGCCTAACGGGTTATATCTGTTCGATCCCATCCTGAGTACCAATCCAAGCAACTTGACGGGCGTGACAATCCCGGCCTTTGTCAACACGAAAGACACGGCCTGGGGTGGCTCGCCCACATTCGCAAGCTTGTCGGGCATCGCGCCCAATCAGTCTCCCTTCCACAATACGAACAGCGACGGCGCCAACGTCCAGATCCACGGCGACCTTGGCTTCGCGGAACTAACGTCGATCACTTCGTATGAGGAGTTGCATCGGCGCGAGTACAACGACTGGGATGCATCGCAATATGCGCTCGCCGGAACCTATTTCGACACCAAGGCGGGGGTTTTCTCACAGGAATTGCGGTTGGCGTCGTCGGATGCAGGCCCATTCAACTGGCTGCTTGGCGGCTACTACGCCCATCAGAATTTGAGTGAGACATTCGATTCGGACTTTGCACAATCGCTCGGCCTGGCGATCGATACGAGTTACAAGCAGAAGGTGGAGACCGCTGCGATCTTCGGACAAGTGGATTATCAGCTCACAAACCAACTCAAGTTGACCGGCGGATTGCGCTACAACCACGAATCGCGCTCGCTGGGCGATTTCGAAACCGCGGGCGTTTTTCTGCCCGGCGCGCCCATCATCGATTTCAACGTGCCGGCCGATCAATCGATCACCGACAACCGCTTGTCCGGGAAAGGCGAACTGCAGTACAAACCGAACGACAATGTGATGCTCTATGCAAGCGTCAGCGAAGGCGTGAAGTCCGGCGGCTTCACCGCTTACAACGGCTCTTCGTCCGCGCCACCGCTCAAGCCCGAGGTGTTGTGGGCCTACGAGACCGGATTCAAATCCAATCTGGACAGCGACACGATCCAGCTGAACGGCTCGGCGTTCTACTACGACTATACAAATGAACAGATCCAATCCGCCGTCTGGGGTGTCACCGGCCCGGTCGGCGCGTTGGTGAATGCGCCAAAATCATACGTCTATGGCGGCGAACTGGAGGGCATCTGGCAGCCCATAACCGATTTGAAAATCACCGAGTCGGTCGGCTGGAAGGACGGCAAGTTCGACATATTCAACAACTTCCTCAACATCGCGGCGTCCGAGCTAAAGTGCGTGCCGGCGTCGATCTGCGTCCCGCCCGCCGGAGAGCCGGTGTTCAGCAACGAAAAGGGTGCGCGCATCGGCTTCCCGCCACTCAGTTATAACGGGTCGATCTCCTATACTTGGGAACTGCCCGGCTATTCTTTGGAGGCCGAGGGCGATTGGGTGTTCCACGACCATCTCAATCCGCTGCTGCTCGGACCGGTGTTCTACGTCAAATCCTATTGGCTGACAGATTTGAACCTCACGCTTTCCCCCGACAGCGATCATTGGGAAGCCACGGTGTTCTGCCACAACTGCACCAATACGAACTACGACACGACACGCAACTTCTTCCTGCCCGGTATCGATGTGGCCCAGCGCGGCGAACCGGCGACGGTGGGTGTGCGTCTGAGTCTGAAGTACTAGGATCGCGGAACCGTAAAACCGGATTCGAAAGCGCGGTCAGAGGGAACAGGTTGCGCGACAGCCAACACATCGGCTGCCGTGGCAGCAGCTTGAATTGCCGCGAGTTAGTGAACCGATGTCCAAAGAGAAATTGTTCATCAACGGCGTATGGCGGGAAGCGAAAGGATTGCTTCCTGTCGAAGACCCGTCCACAGGCGACATCTTCGGTGAATTGTCCGCCGGCATGCCCGCCGATATTGACGACGCGGTGAAAGCCGCCGCCGCCGCGAGTGCGGGCGCGTGGGGCAGAATGTCCGCCGCCGAGCGCGGCCGCATTCTCGCACGCATGGGAACACTGGTCGCCGCGCAGGCCGCCAAGCTGGCCGAACTCGAAGCGCGCGATGTCGGCAAGCCGTTGAAACAGGCGCATGCCGACGCCCTCGCATTGTCGCGCTATCTCGAATTTTACGCGGGTGCTTGCGACAAGCTGCATGGTGAGACGATTCCCTATCTCGCCGACTACACGGTTTATACGCTGCGCGAGCCGCACGGCGTGACGGCGCATATTATTCCGTGGAATTATCCGATGCAGATCATCGGCCGTTCCGTGGTGGCGGCGCTCGCGGCAGGCAACGCGGCGGTGCTCAAACCAGCGGAAGAGGCAAGTCTCACAGCGCTCGCGTTCGCGCGCATTGCGGAAGAGTCGGGCCTGCCTGCAGGCGCGTTGAATTTGGTGACCGGAACCGGCGAAGAGGCGGGTGCCGCACTCTCGAGTCATCCCGGTATTCATCATCTGTCGTTCACGGGATCGACGTCTGTCGGCTCGCTGGTCCAGGCCGCGGCCGGTCGCAACGCCGTGCCCGTCACGCTGGAACTGGGCGGAAAATCGCCGCAGATCGTTTTCGAAGACGCCGACATCGAGCGCGCGCTGCCGTTCCTGGTGAACGCGGGCATCCAGAACGCCGGACAGACCTGCTCCGCCTCGTCGCGGCTTCTGATCCAGCGTTCGATCTACGAGCAGGTTCTGGAAAAGCTCGCGGCCCGTTATCGCGCCCTGCGGGTTGGACCGGCGATACGCGATCTCGATGTCGGCCCGCTGATCTCCGCGGCGCAAAAGGAACGTGTGGCGAGCTTTCTCCAATTGGCGCGTGACAGCGGACTTGCGGCGGCCGCTGAAGGAGCGATCGTTGCCGATGCGCCCCGCGGCGGTCATTATTTGCCGCCAACGCTTTTTGCCGGCGTTTCTCCGGATCACCGATTGGCACAGGAAGAGATTTTCGGACCGGTGCAAGTCGTCATCCCGTTCGAAACCGAAGACGACGCGGTACGCATCGCGAATGGCACGGATTATGGGCTGGTCGCCGGTGTGTGGACGCGCGATGGCGCGCGCGCGATGCGCATGGCGCGCGCCATCCATTCGGGCCAGGTCTTCATCAACAATTACGGCGCCGGCGGCGGCGTCGAATTGCCGTTCGGCGGGGTCGGGCGGTCGGGACATGGACGCGAAAAAGGCTTCGAGGCGCTTTATGCGTTCACGCGGCTGAAAACCGTCGCGGCGTTTCACGGTTAGGACGAGACATGCGCTTACAGGGAAAAACGGCGATTGTAACGGGTGGAGCATCCGGCTTCGGCGAAGGCATCGCGCGCCGTTTTGCAGAAGAAGGTGCGCACGTTGTCATCGCGGATATCAACGAAGATGCCGCGCAAGGCCTGGCGCGCGATCTGGGAGCGCTCGCCGTCCGCGCCGATGTCTCCAAATCCGCGGACGTTGCGGCGCTCGCGGAAGCAGCGACGGCAAAATTCGGCGGCATCGATATTCTGGTGAATAATGCCGGTGTCGGTCACAGACCGCAGCCGCTCGATACGCTGCCGGAAGAGACATTCGACCGCATTGTGGCGGTGAACGCAAAATCCGTGTTCCTGACCGCGCACTATATCGTGCCGCGCATGAAGGCGAAAAATCGTGGTGCGATTTTGAATATCGCATCGACCGGCGGCGTCAGTCCGCGCCCCAACCTGACATGGTACAACGCCTCGAAGGGCTGGATGATCACGGCAACGCGCGGCATGGCCGTGGAACTCGCTCCGTTCGGCATTCGCGTCAACGCGCTCAACCCGGTTGCCGGCGAGACACCGTTGCTCGCCACATTCATGGGCGAGGACACGCCCGAAATCCGGGCGAAATTCCTGGCCTCAATTCCGCTGGGCCGCTTTTCCACGCCGCAGGACATCGCGGCGGCAGCCTGCTTTCTTTGCAGCGAGGAAGCATCCATGATTACTGGCGTAGCCTTGGAGGTGGACGGTGGACGCTGCATTTGACCGAGAGGATTTCCTGCCATGAATGCGCCCTTTGCCTCCAACCGCGTCGAGTCGGTGTTGCGTGAGATCGAAGCGCGCGAAGGCGAAATCGTAGCGCTGACGCAGGATCTGATTCGCTTTCCCACCGTCAATCCGCCGGGAGAAGCGTATCGTCCTTGTGCGGAATATCTTGGCAACCGGCTTGCCCGGCACGGATTCAATGTCGAATACGTGCGTGCGGAAGGAACGCCAGGCGACAGTGACGCTTATCCGCGCATCAACGTTATCGCGCGGCGGGACGGCGCGGGCAAAGGGCCGTGCGTTCATTTCAACGGCCATCTCGATGTCGTGCAAACGGGCGCGGGCTGGACGGTCGAGCCGTTCGGCGGCGTGGTCAAGGACGGAAAGGTGTACGGCCGCGGCGCCTGCGACATGAAGGGCGGTCTTGCCGCTGCCGTAGTCGCGGTGGAAGCGATGATCGATTCCGGTCTCGAACTTCCCGGCGCAATCGAAATTTCCGGGACCGTCGATGAAGAGTCAGGTGGCTACGGTGGCGTGGCTTATCTTGCCGAGCGCGGTTGGTTTTCAAAGCCGCGCGTCGATCACGTCATCATTCCCGAGCCGTTGAACGTCGACCGCGTTTGCATCGGTCATCGCGGCGTGTGGTGGGCGGAAATCGAAACGCTGGGGCGCATGGCGCACGGCTCGATGCCATTCCTGGGCGACAGCGCCATTCGCCACATGAGCGCCGTGCTCGAGAAATTCGAGCGTGAACTTTACCCCCTGCTCGCCTCGCACCATTCCGATATGCCGGTCGTGCCCGACGGCGCGCGGCAATCGACGATGAACATCAACTCCATCCACGGTGGTGAGAAGGAATCCTTCAAGGGATTGCCCGCCCCTTGCGTGGCGGATTCCTGTCGCATCGTGATCGACCGCCGTTTCCTGATCGAAGAAGCGCTGTCTACCGTGCAGAACGAAGTGAAGGACCTGCTGGAGCGGCTGCGCGCCGAAAGGCCCGGCTTCCGCTACACATTGCGCGAACTGTTCAGCGTCGAGCCTTCAATGGCCGATCGCGACGGTCCCGTCGCTTCGGCAACGGCGAAGGCCATCCGGCGCATTCTTGACAAGGAAGCACAGATCATTTGCTCCCCGGGCACTTACGACCAGAAACACGTCGATCGCATCGGCCGGCTGAAGGATTGCATCGCCTATGGGCCCGGTGTTCTGGATTTGGCGCATCAGCCTGATGAGTGGGTTGGAATTGCAGACATGGTGAATTCGGCCAAAGTAATGGCCGTCGCAACGCTGGATCTTTTGACGCGCGGCTGTCCGTGAACTTCAATCGCGAATGTCGCGATGATCTAGGGAGTGTTGTTTCATGAATCGCCGCACTGTGATCGCCGCGCTTTCCGCCAGTACCGCAGCGTTGGGCGCGCGTCCGCTCATCGCCCTTGCACAGGGAAAGGCGACCGGGTCCGGCGCCTCGGGTCCCCGCAACCTGATAACCGACGTTCCAGGCTTGCAAATCGGCCAAGCGGACGATCCCAAAGCGCGCACAGGCGTCACCGTCATTCTTCCCGACGACAGAGCGACCTGCGCCGTCGATGTGCGCGGTGGTGGACCCGGCACGCGCGAGACGGACGCGCTCAATTCGTGGAATCTCGTGCACTCGGTCGATGCGGTCGTGCTGTCGGGTGGGTCGGTCTACGGCTTGGCGGCCGCCGATGGCGCCGCCTCGTGGCTCGGTGCGCATGATCGCGGTTTTGCCATGATCCCATCGCCCGGCGTTCCGCGCTCGCCGATCGTACCGGCGGCAATTCTCTACGATCTGGCAAATCACGGCGACAAGAATTGGGGCATCAATCCGCCTTATCGCGATCTGGGAATTCAGGCGATCGAAAAGGCTTCGCGCGACTTCAAACTCGGCACGGCCGGCGCGGGGTACGGCGCGGAATCCGGAGGCATTAAGGGCGGAATCGGTTCAGCATCGTTCGTCACGGCGGACGGCATGACCGTTGGCGCAATCGTGGCAGTCAACAGCCTGGGTTCGACCGTGGTCCCGGGCGGCAAACATTTCTGGGCAGGCCCCTTTGAAGTCGGCAACGAGTTCGGCGGCCTCGGCGCCAGCAGCGCGCGGGTCGCAAGCGAGGATTGGGGGCGGATCAAGGCCCATCCAAGTCCCCGCGCCAACACGACCATCGCCTGCATCGCCACGGACGTCGAACTTGATATCGACGAGATGAAACGCGTCGCCATCATGGCGCAGGATGGCATGGCACGCGCCATCCGCCCCATTCATTCTCCCTTCGACGGCGATGTGGTGTTCGCACTCTCCACTGCTCGTCAAAAGCCGCAGGCGTCGTCGCGCGAATTCATGGTGGCACGCGTCGGCTCTGCAGCGGCAGACGTGCTGTCGCGCGCCATCGCACGCGGCGTCTATGAGGCGACGTTACCGCCTGGCATGCAGGGCGAAACGTGGAACAACCTGTAGCACCGCCTGCTGGCCGTGGTTTGTCCCGGACTGGACGGTTCGTGATCGGCTTTGTCGTGCCTTTCCTGGCGGTGATTCCAACGGTACCGCTGCTCGGCCGGCTGCATGTTTCCGTATTGGGTGTGCCGCTCGCATTGGCGTGGCTGTTCTTCTGCATTCCATTGAGCTCCGCCTGTCTCGCGATTTGCTGGTTCATGCACGATCGCTACAGAACCGACGATATAGTCGCGACGCATTACGGCGACAGCGGGTCACCAGATCGATGACGCTCGTATTCTTCGGTTTTATACTGCTTTCGCTTGTACTCGCCATTATTTCGAAGCGTGGACACGCGCATCAGAAAGCTGCGGATTTCTTTGTCGCTTCCGGGCAATTCAGCAGCGTGCTCTTTTTCTTCCTGGCGGTGGGTGAGACCTACAGCGTCGCCACGATTCTGGGCTTTCCGGGCGGCGTGTATGCGAGTGGAACGGGCTTTGTAACCTGGTTTTTGGGCTACATCCTCCTGGCTTTTGTCGTCGGCTATTTTCTCAATCCGCTGATTTGGCGTGCCGGGCGTGTCTATGGGGCGTTGACGTTGTCGGATCTGTTCCGTCGTCATTTCGACAGTCGCCTGCTTGAAGTGGTCGTGACCAGCGCTTCGCTCATCTTTCTGGTGCCACTGGGCATGATGCAATTCCTCGGCGTGGAGATCGTGTTGCGCAGCTTCGGCTGGGCGATTTCGCCGCTCATGCTCGCAGGATTCGCAGGGATGCTCGCCTTCAGTTACATCGCCATTTCCGGCATCAGAGCATCCGCCTATGTGGCAATCCTCAAGGACGTACTTTTGATCGCGGCGATTTTGTTGACGGGCCTGGCGGCGCTCAAACTCTGGGGCGGAAACGCACACGCCGCGACGACCTCCGCGGCGTGGCGCCATGCGATGCAGCCGACGCTCAAGGGTGACATGTTCTCGATCACGACAATACTCTTGCAAAGTGTTGGTTTCTGCATGGTGCCGCAGACCTGCGCCTATGTCTTCACGGCGCGCTCCGCGTCCACGGTGCGGCGCGCGCAGGTGACGATGCCGCTCTATATGGTGATGTTCCCTTTTCTGACTGTGGTTTCCTACTATGCTTTAGCCCATCCGCTGCACCTGCAAACGCCCAACGATGTATTTCTGGCGACGGCACAGACGCTATTGCCAGCCCCTCTTGTCGGCATGGTGATGGCCGGCGCCGCGCTTTCTGCGCTGGTGGTGTTGACGGGCATATGCCTTGCTATCGGCCCGCTCGTCACGCGCAATCTCGTGCCGGGCCTGAGCGACGACCGCCAGCGGCGCTGGTCGCAAGTGGTCATGGCGCTTTATCTGCTGCTGTCGGTTGGAGGCGCGGCGACGTCGTCGCAATTGATGGTGACGATTAACAATCTCTTCTATTTCGGCGTCACGCAGTCGTTTCCCGGTATGTTGGCTATCCTCTTTCTGCGCCGTACGCGGCCCAGCAGCCTCGTGGCTGGCATTGTCGTCGGCGATGCTGTTGCAATCGCGCTCTACGAACTCAATGTTTCGACGGGTGGAATAAACCCGGGCTTTATCGGCCTTCTGGTCAATCTCGCCATTGTGTTCGGCGCGCTCGCGCTGTGGCCGGGACCTGCGCGCGTGCCCATAAGCGCGAAGGTCGAGGCTCCTGTGTCCCGCAACGTCCCGCCCCTCACTTCGCCAACGCAATAACACTTAGCGCAAACCGAGCGGAGCCCGTATGGGTCAGAACCGGTCGGTCAATTCGACTCCGATCGTGCGCGCCGGATATATGGTGGCATCTTGGGCACCAAAGCCGCCCAAAGCTGTTTCCGGGCGTACATAGTCGATTGCGACGACGTTCGCGGCGTTTTTTACGTAAACGTCCGCCGACCAGGTGTTTGCTTCGACACCCGCGCGCAAGTCCACGAGGTTGTAGCTCGGCATATCCTGGCGAGGCCCCACCGCAGAGAAATCTGCGAAGCGGCTTCCCGAAAAATGCCAGTCCAATCCCACGAAGCCGGAATAACCGGTTGCAAGCGCATGTTCGTATTCCGCGCTCAAAGACGTTTCCCACAACGGCGAACTCGGCAAGCGATCTCCGACCTGACCACCGACGCTCGCAGGCGTCGGCGCGGTCAGATATGCGTCTGTGTAGGCGCCGTTAAAGTTCAGCGTCAGTCCGTTCACCGGGACATATCCAAAACTCCATTCGACGCCCTTGCTTTGCGCCGTTCCGCCGTTCGTGGCCGAGCCAAAGCCGCCGATGGTCGCAACCAGCTGAATTTTATGCCAATCGATGAGGAAGGCGGAAACGTCGGCCGTAAACATGTTGTCCAACCAGCTTCCCTTGTAACCAACCTCGTAATTGTTCGTGGTGGAAGACGCGTAGGACGAAGGGAAGTGCGCGGTGGGTACGACATCGTTCGGACCTCCCGGAACGTAGCCCGTCGCGATTCGACCGTAGAGCATGTCGTCCGGCATAAAATGCCAGCGGACATCGCCCGAATAGGTGAAGACGCCTTGCGAGGATGTCTGCACGAAATTGTTCGGGCCAACCAGAGCGCCGCTGGTGATTTCGTGCAGAGACTGATTGTTGGCGCTATAGCGCCCGCCGAGCGCCACATCCAGATCGGGTTGGATGTAATAATCAAGGTCGGCAAATCCCGCGTACTCCTCGTACCGGACCGGTCCATCGACGGTACCGAGATTTACCGGGAACGAGGTCAATAACGTCTTGGTGGTGGCATCGATCACATAGAATGGTTCCAGCTCCCTTCCCTGCTCGTTGGTGAGATATCCGCCGACCTGCCACTGAAGTTTCTGACCGTCCGGCGAAGCCAACCGGATTTCCTGCGTGAAGTTCTTAACGGAAAAATCCGAATCGAATGCAAGGCCGTACGCGCCTCCCAATGCTCCACTGACCAGTGCGCCGAATTCATTCGATACGTCATTGCGCGCGTCGGATTGGGATTCGGTATAGCTGGTCGCTGAAATCAGATTGGCAAACCCGGCGTCCCAATTGATAGTGACGTTATAGACTTGGTTTTCTGCGTGCCCCGGCTGGTCGATCAGTCGTTCGAGATTCCGACTTCCGTTGACCGGCGTGAACGTATTGGGATTGACATCCTCGTCGCCCGGATTGTTCCAATCGCGATTCTGAAACAGCGCGTTCAACCGAATTGTCAAATTGGCTGTGGGCTGAAATAGCAACGAGGCTCTTCCGCCCAGATAATGGGAGCCGTTGATGTCTTGCAGCCCGCGAGATGGATCGTCAATGAATCCTGGATAATAGTCATCATAGCCGACCACCCGCAACGCCGCGTCGTCCGCCAGCGGCACATTCACCATGCCGTGCAAATCGAACCCGGACCCGCCGCCGGAGACGGAACTTGCGCCCCCTGCTACCTGCGCCGCGAAGCCCGACGGATCGGGTGCATTGGTCACGTATTTCAAAAGGCCGCCGAGGGCATTGGCGCCATAAAGCGTGCCTTGCGGACCTTTCAACACTTCAATTCGCTGCATATCGAAAGTATCGAGATTGGGCGCGTTGAAAAATGGGCCAGTGAACGGCCCCTCTGCCGAATAGGGCGTTTCGTCAATATAGGTCGCGACCGGGCTGTTCAGCGCCACCGAGCCGCTCGTGATACCGCGAAGAACCAGCTGGGTACCTTGCGCGCCCGCGTCGATCAGGGAAAGGCCCGGCACCTTGGCGGCATAATCCTGAAAGCGCAGCGCCTGTATGCGCTGCAATTCGTCGCCCGACAGCGCTGTTACGCCCATAGGAACGTTCGAGAGGGCCTCAGATCTTTTTTCTGCCGTGACCGTGATTGTTTCGACGTCAGCGGCCGTCCGTTCCGGGGCCTCCGTCGCGTCGGAGGTAACTTTTTTTTGGGCCGAACGCGAGATCACGAGTCCCCCGGCACCGTCGGATTGCGCAACCAAATCGCTGCCTTTGATTGCGCGCTGTACGGCTTCGGCGGCGGAAAAATCGCCGTTGATCGCGGGCGCCTCGCGGCCGGAAACGGCTTCCGGAGAAAACAATATGTTCTCGCCCGTGCTGTATGCGATCTGCTTGAGCGTTTGCGCCAGCGGTTGTGCCGGGATGGAAACATCCGCGCCCTGCGCAGATGCAAAACAGGCGCTGATGCTCAACGCCCACGTCGCCGTTCCAACCATCAATACCGAGCGCACCCGGTTCTCCCCTCCAAACATCGCTGCCCCCTTCGCTGCCGGCGCCTGTTGGCGCGCCTATGACAGACGAATGAAGGCGGCTGCAGCCTCACCCCGTCGACATGCGCGATTCGTCGCGAACAAGTTCGATGTGGTCCGGATAGTGCTCGATTGCCACGGGCAACAGACGCGAAATCGAACGCGCAAAGGCATCGTTATCGCCGACGCGATAGACGCCGCTGAGCCGAAGCCGGCTGATAGCCGGATCGTTCAGCACGATCTGTTCGCTGGTATAGCGGTTCATCTCCGCGCAGGCCTCGCTGAGGGTCGCGCTGTCGAATATAGCCTGCCCCGTCTGCCACGCGGTGAGTGGGGCAAGGTTGGGTTTGTCGATATTCGGCGCTGCCGCCTGCGTCGCCACCAGACGCTCACCCCGGAAGAGCGCGACGCGCTTGTGATGGCCGACCAAAACAGTGGCTTGGCCCTCAAGCAAGACTATAGAGACCTTTTCAGCGTCGCGGCACACATCGAAATTGGTCGCCGATGCCACAACCCTCTGCTGCGCGGCTTCGACAACGAAGGGGCGACTGAGATCGAGCTTTACACGAAAGTTTGCCCGTCCTCGCTCCAGGTCCACATTTCGAACGGTGCTGGAGAAACGCTCGCGTATTTTCGTGTTCGTATCCAGGAAGACTTGCGTGCCGTCCGAAAGAACGACGTGTTTCTGCTCACCGACGTCGGTTTCATAGACGCCAGCGAAGGCTGTGTCCCACACGGCGAAGGTTGCGCCGACCGCGGTCAAAGTTGCCAGCCCAGCAAGGATCGAGCGGCGCTTGAATTTCACGGGCGGGGTGACCGGAAAATCGACATCGGCAAGACTGATGCCGTCAGCCAGATCCCACACCGCCGTCACGGCTTCAAATATGCGGGCATGGTCTGACGATTGGGCGAGCCAAAGTTTGAACGCCGCCTCGTCCTGCTCGTTGCGGTCATCGGCATGTAGCCGCGCGATCCAGGCAGCCGCTTCGGCTTGGATCTCCGCATGAAGATGGTCTGCCATCACCAGCCCTTTGTGAATTCGGTGAGAAAGAGCATCGCCTTGGCGACGTGTTTCTCGACCGCGCCGGTGCTGATGCCGAGCTGTCTGGCGATTTCTTTGTGGGTCATGCCTTGGATTTTGTGCATTACGAATATCTCACGGGTGCGCGGCGTGAGTTCCTTTAACCCTCCTTGCACCCTTCTTAGACGTTCACGGTGGGCCAATACCTCATCTTGCAGCGGCGCGTGATCCTGAAGGTGCTGGTAGGTATCGATGGTCTCGTGCCCTACGCGCTCCCGGTGGCGCCGGATGTCGATCGCCTGGTTGGCGGCAACCTGCACCATGAAGGCAACGGGTTTCTTGACATCCTGCTCTTTGCGATAAGCAAAGAGCTTCAGATAGGCGTTGTGCAGAAGGTCTTCAGCCTCGGCATTGTAGCGGGTGCGCTTGCGAATACGACGCAGAACGTCGGCCCAGAAACCCTTATTGTCCAAATCTTCCCGCATCTGCCGTGCCCTCGACGCGAATTTATGTCGCCGCGGTCCAAGGATGCCAAATATATTTTTGATTTGCAGGGTGGGGATTCTGGGTGGTTAAAGCGTCTCCCGCTATCGGGTCGTGGTCCGTTGGCGGCGGGCGGGAACGAAGGAGCGATGCGGATGTGGTGCGGCATGAGCCGGTTGCCATCAGCGTCATAACGACTTGATAACTTCAAATCCTACCAGCGTCGCGGCGCACGTTAGAACAGTGCCCCAGCCGATATCTGTCATGGCGAGGCTTATGTTCCAAACCTTGATGGTCGCCAGGTTGGTAAGGTCGTACGTCATGTAGGCGAGAAAGCCGAAGGCTGCCCCGTAAGCGATCGCGAGAAGCCACGAGCTTTGCCGCGCCGCCAGCGCAACGGGGAAAGCGAGAATGCCGGCGGAATACAAAAGATAGAAGACAATCGCTGCCGCCCACCGCGGATGAGCCAACAGGATATCGCCGAGTGTTGGGCGAAACACCGCCGGCGCGAAGTAGCTGAGCCACGCGGCATCGCCCGCGAGCAACGTGAATAGAACTGCCAGATAGCCGAATGTGTAGCGAAACAATCCAACCTCCTACCGAGTCAATTCCGAGGCGGCCAAGGCACGAAGAAGCTGGTGCGCCGCACATAATCCGCGTAACCGCGGCGCCGCTCGGCAATTGTCTCTTCCATCAGCCCACCACCCGAATAATGAATAAGAAGCGCCGACATGGCGATGGGCCCCAAGATCGTCCACCATGGTCCGCCAGCGGCGATGCCGAAAGCAAAGAAACCCCACCAAACCGCAAAATCGCCGAAATAATTGGGATGGCGCGACCACGCCCAGACCCCCGTGTCCAGAACATGCCCCTGGTTGCCGGGATCCGACCGAAACCGCGTCAGCTGCGCGTCAGCCACCGCTTCGATTGCGATGCCGCCAGTCACCAGCACGAGCGCTATCCCATCCAGCCAGCCAAGCGGTCGCGCATAAGAGAAGACCGCTTGCAGAGGCCAGGAGATCATCCAGAGCAGGAGACCTTGCAGCCAAAACACAAAAAAGAGACTGGTCCACGGAAAGTTGGGCCCGCGCCCGCGCCTGATGGCGGCGTAGCGATAATCCTCGTGCCCCAATTTACGCCAACGGCGATAGACATGAATCCCAAGTCGCAGAGCCCATATCCACACCAGCGCCAGAACGGCGGAGCGACGCGCCGTCATTGCGGTGAAGGGCGCGGCGCATATCAGCGCCAGAATCGCAAAGGCCGGTGCCCAGAGGATGTCGACAATGCTGACGTCCTTGAGCCAGACGCTGAGAGGCCATAGCGCCGTCATCATTCCCAGCGCGACCACGAATGTCAGCAAGAGGTGGCTCATGGAAATCACTCTGCCTGTCTACAATCTCGCAGCGGGCGTTACAGCCACACGCGAAGAGGGTTTCAGCAGATAATCGCCGACACCCCACGAAATGCCGTCCGCATAACCAAACAATTCCGCGGTTTCTCGTTCGGCCAGGATGCCGCCCACGGTCTTCGCGTCCATACGATCGAACCCTGCTTGCTCGATCATTTACGGAGAGAAGCGACCCGAGGATCATGTGCTAATCCGCCGGGTAGTGTTGAGCGAAGAATATCCGCGACACGAATTTCCCGACAATCTAAAATCCGAATATCTTGCCGATCAGCCCGACGGCCGGATTGTGGAACTTCAGCGGCGCATCGCTGACCGCCAGCACGATGCAGTCCTCACCTTCGTCGGCGAGCGGGCGATGCAGAATATCCGGCGTCGCGCTGTGCAAATCTCCGCGCGTATAATGACCCGTCACGTCGGTATAGCCGCCCGTCATGATCAATGTGAATTCCTCGCCGCGATGGGTGTGCAGGCCTACACCCTGCCCCGGTTTGGTCCGGATAAGTTGCACGCGCGCATTGCCGCTTTTGAACAGCGGTTTGAAGGAGATGCCACGGGTGATCTTGTTCCACCGAACATCGTCAAAACTCCCGCCAATGTAAGACCGCAGGGGTTCCACCACTCCCGTCGCCGGCGCAGGCTCGGGTTTAGGCCTTTTCGGCAAAGGCACGGTGTCGTCCAGCCGCGCAATGACCGATTCCAGCGCATTCGATTTCAACGCCACCGGATGGCCCGACACGAGCAATGCGCCGCCTACCGCTTCGGCGTCCGCAACTGTGTCGCGACAGATCGGGCACAATGCCAGATGGGTGGCGAGGATCAGTGATGTCGCTTCGTCCGTTGCACCCGCAGCATAGCGCAGCAACAACTCATCGGCCGGGTGGTGCGTGATCGTCATGTCTTCTTACCTATTGCGGCCCGAATGTGCGCCATTGCCAAGCGCATTCGCGACTTCACGGTACCCAGAGGTACGCCGAGTTCTTTTGCGATCTGGCTCTGCGGCTTGTCGGCGAAGAACGACATCTGAACCACTTTGGCTTGATCGGGAGAAAGTTTCGCCAACGCCGCGTGAACATTTGCGTCGTCAAGGTCGCGCATCATGCGCGCGTCGGCGCGGGGCTCTTCATCCGGTACGAGCGCCGGGTCGTTGGGATCGAATTCGGGATGGCGCTCGCGACGGATGGCGTCGATGCGCAGATTTCTCGCGATCGTGAATATCCAAGTCGAAGCCGACGCCTTCGCAGGATCGAACAAAGCGGCCTTGCGCCAGATCGACAACATGGCTTCCTGTGCCAGGTCCTCGGCCAAGGGCGACGACGCGCCCAAGCGCAAAAGATAGCTTTTCACCCGCGGCGCGAAATGGCCGAACAGCGCGGCAAAGGCAGCGCGATCGCCGCGTTCGCCAACCAAAACCACCAATGCGCTCATCTGCGCGGAAAGTGTTGACGGCTCTTCCTTCATCCGAACTCGCACGGCCGCACGACGATTTGCGCCAAAACCCGCCTGGCGGAGCCACGCGGGTCTGGAAAAGCTCGGTTCGGCAAAGTGGGCATAGGCCATCTTAGCCCGGAATACGGAAATCCGAGCGGGACGGATCAGATTTTCTGCGTGATCCGCCGCGGCCGGGCTCGCGTACCAGTCATACCCGGCGTTGGGAGATTTGTATTGCATAACCAGAGCACCAGGCCTTCGGACAGCTCGCGCCGTTTTGCGGTCGTGGGAACAGGCGTTGCCGGCATGGCTGCGGCGTGGCTGGTGGCGAGCCGTTATCCTGTGACGGTCTATGAGCGCGAACTGCAAGTCGGCGGGCATACTCACACAGTCGATGTGAAGACGTCTCGCGGGATGGTTCCGGTCGATACCGGCTTCATCGTTTATAATGAACCGAACTATCCGAACCTGACGGCGCTGTTTGCGCATCTGGACGTTGCGACGAAAGCCAGCGACATGGGCTTCTCTGTCTCGCTGGACAACGGTGCGCTGGAATACGCGGGAAGCCTGACGGGACTTGTCGCCCAACCGGCCAATCTCCTTCGCAGCGACTTCTTGCGCATGCTGCGCGACACGTTGCGTTTCTATCGCGACGCCGATGGATCGATCGGTCAGGCACCCGTTCGCAGCACGCTGGGAGAATATCTGGCCGACAACAATTA